>JAJPIB010000068.1 GCA_021324995.1 Chlamydiia bacterium
CACTATTAGAAATAGGGGCTAGATTCGATCGTCCAATCCCGGGGCTTTGGCTCGGTCTTAAATCCAAATTTTCAATCACGTTGGGTATAGATTCGATCGTCCAATCCATGGGCTTTTGGCTCGGTCTTAAATCCAAATTTTCAGTCGCGTTGGGTATAACACTGGTTTGGCAATGGTTGAAGGAAAAGATTTAAAAGGCTATTCATGGATCCAAAATGGACAGAATGACTACTATTATTTAAAAGATTTTGAACATCTGGTCGTTATGAAAGTCGCTAATTTTAGCGAGTCCTTGCCCAAAGAACATTGGGAGGCGATTGTTTTTGAAGATGAGCATTGTCAAAAAATCGTTGGTCGCCAGGAATTTGCAACGCAACGAGAAGCACAGGAAAATCTTGAACAATTGATGGAGATTTCGATTAAAAACAGAAATAAATCAAAATAATTAAACCAATTTAAATTAACTCGAAATTAACATATAATACTCTTCACATTATTAATTACTGGAGTTAATTGTGAAGAAATTACTGAATTTCAAAAAACATTTACCTTGGGGACTCGCAGCTCTCGCTGGGGTGTTTCTTTTAACCACAGGTTTTGAACGGCATCACCTTCACCCCTTAAAACCCGTTGCTGCAGAAATGCTACCTGCCTTTGCGCTCGAAGAGAGTAAAGTTGTCGTTGTAGCCAAGGCCATGACACCTGATGAAAGTAAGCGCAATTTCGGTCATGACCTAGTAAGCCGCCATGTCCAGCCCGTGCAGATTACGATCGAGAACAACACCTCTAACGAATACTCCCTTTGTCCAAGCTCTGTCGACCTTCCCCGCATCAGCGCTAGTAAAGTTGCGTTTAAAGTCACTAAATCGACAATTCCCCGAGCCATTGGCTACAAGATTGCCAGCTTTTTCTTCTGGCCATTTGTCATTCCTAGCACTATCGATAGCATCCGGGTGATGTCCCATCACCAAAAAATCAAAAAAGATATGGCAGCAAAATCAATGAAAGAAGAAGTCGTGGCCTCCTATTCTGTCTTCAACCGGGTTCTTTTTGTTCCGAAAGATAAATTTCAAGAGACTTTCAAAGTCACCCTAATCGATATAGAATCTCTTCAAGCCACAGAATTTCAAACAACAGTGCAAGGAGCAGAAAAACCGACCGAGCCTGCTTAGAGATCTAATGTTGACGCATGAAAGTTGGAAATTTGCCAAGCTGAAGGGCGACAGATTATCCAGCTTTCAGTATCAACAGTATATACTGCTTCCACTGGAAACCTGGAGTTTTTGCTTCGTCAGCTTGGCAGCCAATTTTTGATCTTCACTCATGCCTTGCCTCTCCGGCAATGGTCACTCGCTCCAGACACAAAAATTTGCGCCGCTTCCTTGCAAAATCCTCCAGCTTTCAGTATCAACAGTATAGAAAGCTCACCAAGAGCTATCCCTGATTTTATGAGGACTGTATTGCGCGATAATCCTCCGCAAAACCTTGTAACGCATTTTGCAGTTGTCAGCGTTAATATCTCTATCCAGTTCAAAATAAAAACGAGCGCGCAGACTTAACTCTTCTAAAACAGATTCACGAACTTTTTTTATATCGGCTTCTATTTCGTGCAACTTTCCGCCAATAATTTTCCCATAAGCGTCGCGATGGATAAGAGTGCTTTGTCTCAAGGTGAGTCGTAAGCATTCTTCTCTGGCTGCACAAAACCTCTTATTTGCAGCAATAAATAAGTCTTTCCATTGTTCAACCTTATTACAAAGGCAATTCGGGTTTTCCGATGCTTCTCGGTAAGTAAAATGCGCCTGATTGCGTAAAGCTAGGGTCTGACTCATCAATTGATTTGCTTTTTGAATCGACCCCTGAGAACCTTCCAAAAGATAAAGTTCTTCCCATAGTTTCGCTTTTATAGTTCTTAGTCGAGTCTTCTTTTCCTTTATTTCTCTCTCAATTTGTTTTTGATCCACGCTTTGAAGTTGCTTTGCAAAATCTGAAAAGTCTCTTCCCTTCTTCACTTTGAGACATATACGTAGCTCAGTTTCTGTGTCGAATAGATCCTTTTTTTGAGAAAATATATATAGATCCTCAACTTTTTGACAAAAAGACTCGATAGTAATGGCACTCACTGGTTGTTCTGAAAATGCAACAAGCACATCTGAGTAGGCATTTTTCCAGACAAAACTAAAAAAAACCGTGCATAGCTCCTGAATACTAAAAACACAATGCATAAAATCTCTGTCATTGAGGCTCACATTGAGATCTAAACACACTTTTTTAAATAATAAATAAAAATCCTTTACGGGATCATTTGGAGGTGGGTAGGAACATATAGGCCTAATCTCTTGAAGTTGCTCATTAATGGTTTCGAGTTTTTTTATTTTGGTATACAAGTTTGGGTTTCTATAAAGAATCGGTGGGATTGAAGCCTCCAAAACAGCCCTTTGGGCGTAAAGTGACGCAACATGTAGGTTTAAGTCGGAGTTAAGAACCGACCGCAGTAAAAATCTTCGGCTGGGTAGAGAACAACGGGCGATGACAGGAATGGAAAGAGAGAGTCTGTGCAAGACGATGCAAGTTTGTCCCAGAGCCGTAAAACTTTTTGCATCTTTGATATGGGAAAAAACATTTAGAAAAGCATCAGCATTCAGAAGTGAGGGAGTAGGATTTGTTCCTGAGAGGACTGTTGAAGTCATCTTTACTCCTTCACTGATTTCCCTAAAAATTTTATTACATGCTTGATTTGTTGGGTATTATTTTTTACCCTCTGAAATCAAACATAAGATCTATTATCAGACCTTAAGAATTCGAAGAGTCTGAGCTTCAGCAGGGTTCTGGATAACCTACCGTTGAAAATGTCGATTAAGATAGGATGTAAGGGCCTTAAGCGTATCTGGACTGATGTGATGTTCAATCCCTTCGACATCCGTTGCGACGACGTGCTCCGGGATTCCGAGTGCAAGCAAGAACTCAGTAAGAACAAGGTGCTTTTTCTTCGAGAAAGCGGCCATCTCTTTGCCCTTTTCTGTCAATGCAATCGATTCAGCATTCTCGATGAGGTAACCATCGCGGATAAGTTTTTTGATTGTTCGAACAACGCTGACATGTGAGACTCCCATTTCTCGTGCGATGTCACGAACCCGGATATGCCCCTTTACATGTAGATAATCTGCGATTAACTCCGTATAATCTTCTGCAATTTCAAGGAGCCGGTTTTTTCGCGCCTGCTTGAAATACGAGGCTCTTCTACCTATTTTATGCATTTCTTTTTCCATAGACAAAGACTGTAACTTTTTTCCGTTTTTTTCGCATCTCTTGTTGACTTGTAACCGAAGCTACATGTATACCCAACGTGACTGAAAATTTGGTTTAGGATCGACAATCCCGGGGCTTTGGCTCGGTCTTAAATCCAAATTTTCAATCACGTTGGGTATAACTTCGTTACATCATTTTGCATTAACTATGGAGGAAAATGATGAGTGCTTCTTTGGTTTCTCTCTATAAAACAATGGGTTTCTCATCGGGACGCCCAGATATTCAAATCGATCATGACCTAACGCCTACTCTGCAGAAAATTCGAAAACAGGTCAGCGAGCAACTCTCCTGGAAAAACAGCGGTTTGTCCGTCGCTAAGAACCTCGTCGATGTAAAAACACTGCCAAAAATTGTCTTCTGTATGGGGATTGGCTATATCGAATATATCCTGATCAAAGGAACTTTTGCAGGGATCGAGGTCGATACTGACTCCAATTTTACCAACCTCTTCTCAACTGACAGAGAAACACGGCTAGCTACAGGACTCGATCTTACCAATGGCAATCAAGCCGGTCAATTCATCTTCGATGGCGCAGCACTGAGCTTCATCACTTTTAATCTTGTTTTTCGAGAACCGTATTACAAGTTTGCAGCAGAAGCGATTAATACAATCTATGAGCCTTTTCTCGCTGAACTTTTGCACCAGATGGAGACAATTAAGATCCAGATCGACTCCTCACCTAAAGATAAACAATTGTTACAAAAGCTGGTCGTTTGCCAAGAAAATGTGAACAGGCTTTACAAACGATTAGAAAAAGATCTGAAACCCTACAGAGCTGAACCCCGCAATCTTCTCCAGGAGGTAACCATAGACCGGCCGTGATTGAAAATAAGCCCCCTGCTTTTCTTGAAAAAACATCGATTTTTTCTGAAAACGAGGTTATACCGAAAATGATTCAAGAATCGGTTTTTGACGGCGCCTACACCCCAGACTTTCGATCTGTAAAAGGTACCCCTATTCTATAAGAGGCACTTTTTACACCAGCTCCTCCTGATCAAAATTCGGGTTGCATGCTTTGCCAACCGATTCCTGAATCGTTTTCGGTATATGGAAGAGGTCAAATGCAAGCTCGTAATTCTGAGGATAGACTGTGAATAAGAAATGGATCGCAAAGCTACTTCTATGCCCGGCAATCCTTTTCGGTAAAGAAGAGCCAAATTCCCATCCCCTTCCCATTGGAAATTTTTCAGTGCCTTTTATCTCCCAAATTGCGCCTTTGGTGGGGTTTGGGCAGCTCCTTATTGGAGAAAAAGGTTTTCTTCCCCAGCTCACAGGTTCGTATGTCCAAGGGCATAATAGTAATGCCAATGTTATAGCGCCGAATGTGGTGTATGGAATCCGAGACGATCTTTCGATATTTCTCGCTACTCCTTTCACTCTAAAAAACAGAGCAGGTGCATCTCACTCTTCCGGGATCAATGATGTGATGCTCCAGCTTGAATATGGGGTGTACACCAGAAATCGCTCCGATAATGTGTTTCAGACGACTATCGTGGCTAATGTGCAATTTCCTACCGGTTCGAGTTCTAAGCGACCACCGACGGGAAATGGGTCGTTCAGCTATTTTACCGGCGCCACATTCTCTTTCACATCGTATAACTGGTATGCATTTGTATCTGCAGGAGCAAATCTTACCACATCGCATCATGGAACCCGGTTCGGAAACTCTTACCTCTATCAATGGGGCTTTGCTCGATACATTTCGCAGCTCAGTCCCAAAGGATGGATTTTTGACGTGATGCTCGAATTCGATGGAACTTACAGTGAAAGAGATAAAATCCGTGGAATGACCAACTCTGATTCCGGAGGGAATGTGATTATCGCATTGCCTAGCCTTTGGCTCTCTTCAAAACGATGGATTTTTCAATGGGGTGTTGGATTTCCCCTCTTTCAAAATTTAAAAGGACATCAGGACAAAATTCGTTATACGATCAACTACAATCTTGGGATAGCTTTCCAATTCTAGTAACCTGAGTTTTGGGCTACTTTCATAGAGACTTACAGCAAATCTCCATAAAACCAACCTAAAATTCACGTTGTCAAATTGCAAGTTATTGATTTTCTGAGAGCTTCCTTAAAATTTCTTTTTTTGATACGATTGTCCGTATGCAAAAACTCAAGGTTCTTTTTCAAAATAATAAAGAGTGGGTCGCCAGCAAAGTGGCGAAAGACCCCACCTATTTCCGGAAAATGGCGGAAGCTCAGGATCCTATGTACCTCTGGATCGGCTGTGCGGATAGCCGAGTCCCTGCCAATGAAATTGTCGGCTTAGAGCCCGGCGAGTTGTTTGTGCACCGTAACGTCGCCAACTTGTTTCCACATACCGACTTCAACTGTCTCTCTGTCTTGGAATATGCCGTCGATCTGCTTAAGATTCAGCATGTCATTGTCTGCGGCCATTATGGCTGCGGCGGTGTAAAGGCGGCTATGGAGGAGCATCGATTAGGGCTTGTCGATAATTGGCTGCGCAATATTCGCGATATCTACGCACGCCACAAAGAGGAATTAGAAAATATCCCCGATGGAAAAGCGCGATACAACCGACTTGTAGAGCTCAATGTGATGCAGCAGGTACTTAATGTCTGCCATACCACTATCGTACAAAGCGCTTGGACCCGGGGGCAACCTCTTTGGATTCACGGTTGGGTATACGATTTGGCTACTGGGAATCTCAAAGATATCGGATGCTGCATTTCTGGAATCGACCAAGTCGAGGCCATTTATCGAATTAGCCTTTCTCAATAATTGAAAAATAGATACCCAACGTGGCCAAAGCCCCAAACCAAATTTTCAAAGACATTCGGTATAAAATCGGTTTTTAAGATTGCGATAACAAATTTCTAGAGATCTCCGTCGTTAAAAGCTCATATGCCTCCTGGATGGTGATTTCATCAAGCAAATAGCTTTTTTCGATGCTCTTTACGGCATCTTTTAGGAACGGGTGGCTTGCTAGCGCAAGTGCACGTTCTACCATATGAGTTAGTAAAGGGTTGAAGGAGCAATTGTTTCTTAGAAAGACATTCAGTCGTTGATATTCTCTAAGGAGTTCAGGCTTCATGATCAGGCGAGCCAATTTTAAAGCGGATGTAGCAATAGCGGACTGTTTACTCTTAAAATAAGCGAGTCCCTTTTGCACGGCTTCCCTTCCTATTTCTGGAAGCTCATCAATGTTTCCCGAGACCTTATCATAAATGTCCATGATCTTGATGATATCTTCCAAGGCATCATCGTAAAGGTAATAGAGTTCTTGCAAATATTCTTTCAGGTGCATTCCTTTTTGGTTATGGGATATGGTAATCAGTTGTTCCCAAAACTCTTTTTTTAATTCCCGCAGCTCGTAAAAGGGAAGCCTTCCAAAGGAAAGAACCTCGCTTAAGGAATTATCCCCTGTGCAGCCAACTAAAAAGCTTGTAGAAGTCATTAGTGAGTAAAAATCGCTTTGTTCTAAAGGAAAAGGATTAATGAGACGCAGCACTCCCCCTTCATTAGATAAAGAGATTTCTTCTATAGAAGTTTGATTCTTTTCAAAGCTGATCACCTGAATTTTTGCTATACCTTGTTGCTTGAGAAAATCTAAGTCAAGAAATTCTGTTTTTACTTTTGGGACGATTAAATCAGCAATCTTTCTTCCTGAAGGTGCCAACAAAGCAGAAACCGTATAAATCAATGCTGACTGGCAATAGGAGCCCATTTTTAAATAGGAAAAAAAAGGACAATGCCATTGGAAATAATTTTTAAGATCTGCTTCAGAAGGAGTAGAAGTCCCAAAAAGGATCTCTTTAAGCGCTGAATGGTTTAAATGATTCAGAGAAGTTGGTTGGATCGGATCCTTAATGACAATACCAAGCTGATCCGGCTTAATTCCCATGGCCATTTTTGTCTTAAGGCCGTATTCTCCTATAAACATGTAGCGACCCACTTTCTGTTCAATAATGTTTAAAACATCTCGATTATTGGACCATTGCGACATTTCGATAAAGTAATCTGCGTCCCGAAGCATTGTATAAGCTTCATCGGAGATCTTCTCCCCTACCGCACAGAAATGCACTTGAATGTCTGGATCGATGGGTTTTCTGACAACATTTGGACAACGTTTGTCGTGATGGTTGATAAACATGGAGACTTGGAAAGAAGGGAACTTGCTTTTAATCCATTCCGCGGAGTTAAGAACATGGTAATAATCCCCTACCCCATCATTAAAGACGTATCCACCACAAACGATATGCTTTTTGTCTAAAGGTATTTTTGAGTAAAAATAGACTGTGGAAAAAAAGAAAAAAATTTCGCGTGCTTTCTTATCCTCTGGATGGAGATCAGCACATTTTTTTAACCCCTGAAGTCGAATTTTAAGATAAGCGGGAGCATCGGGGATAGTGGAATTAGAAACGATATTATTCATAATAACCTGTTATTAAATAATTAAAATTAATTGTAAATTATTTTAAATTTAAAATCAACATTATTAATAAATAACATAAATAGCTTGTGATGAATAATTTAAATAAATGGTATACCGATTCTTAGATCATTGGATATAATTAAAGAAACACTAGAAAAACCTACTATACCGAAAATGATTCAAGAATCGGTTTTTGGCAAAGCATGCGCCCAGAATTTTGATCAGGCGCAGCCGGTGCAAAAAGCGCCTCCTATTAGAAATAGGGGCGCTTTTTGCAGATCGAAAGTTTGGGATGCAGGCGCAGCCAAAACCGATTCTTGAATCATTTTCGGTTCTCTAATCGCGCTGATGTCAAGCAAGTTTTCTCCTTTTGTTGAATCGTGAAAAAAACTCCGCGGTTCTCTTCGGGGTC
>JAJPIB010000041.1 GCA_021324995.1 Chlamydiia bacterium
CCCGTGATTGGCGCGATCGAATCGTCGTCCCTATTAGAAATAGGGGCTAGATTCGATCGTCCAATCCCGGGGCTTTGGCTCGGTCTTAAATCCAAATTTTCAATCACATTGGGTATAAAATTCAGTCCAAAATATTGTCTGCATTGCATTCAAAGGATGATTATACCGAAAATGATTCAAGAATCGAAAGCGTGCGCCAGAATTTTGATCAGGCGCAGCCAAAACCGATTCTTGAATCATTTTTGGTATACTTCCTTACCTAAAAAACGAGGGCTTCTAAGCGTTCCCCTAAGCCATATTAATTCGAAAGCTGTCCCCTACCCCTTTTATCCGTGTGCTGCGACAGGCGATCTGCTGCGCTTTATTCTTCCCCAGGTCTAAAGACCAGTGGTTCGTCGCAAATCTTGCATATCACCTATCTCGCGACGCGCCTAAGGGGGTAGGGGACAAGTTGGGTTAATATGTTCTGCTTCCACTTGAACCTGGAGTTTTGCCTTAGCTGAAGGTGAGAGATTCTTCAACTTGCAAGCTTTAGCATTATATAGAAGTTCCAGTGGAACGTTGTGAATAAAATGTTAACTTGGTGTAAATTATAGCACATGTTTAAGATTTTTCCAGGTCAAAAAAACAGGGTCTAGAAGTATACCCAACGTGATTGAAAATTTGGATTTAAGACCGAGCCAAAGCCCCGGGATTGGACAATCGAATCTAGCCCCTATTTCTATAGGGGCGACGATTCAATCGCGCCAATCGCGGGAGGCTTTCGCTTCGGTCCTAAACCAAATTTTCAGTCACGTTGGGTATAAAACTAAAAAAAGCCCGCGCAGCCTCTGAACGCATAGACTTTGCGTAGCTTTGGGGCTTACTGAAGGCTTTCAAATGGTGAAAATAATGCGTTCCTTATTAGGCTTATCTCTCTTTGCGCTCGCTCCTCTAGCGGGCACAAATAAAGCTCCACCCATATGGATTGAAGGCGAATATCTCTTGTGGACGATTAAAAAAGAGCCTTTGCCAACTCCGCTTGTCTCTCAGGGATCTCTTTCCGATCCGATCGTCGGAGCTTTGGGACAATCAGGCACAAAAATAAAGCTTGGAAACAAACAGACCGACATGGGTTGGATGCATGGGATTCAAGTGTCGGCAGGATCATGGTTAAACCCTTCACAACAGATCGGCCTTAAAGTGAGTTATTTTCTTTTGCCCACGACGACTGAAGAAAAATCTCTGTGCACCTCTGGTGAAATAGGATCCCCTTCCTATGCAGTTCCGATCTATGACGTCACAGGGCTATGGGGCTTGAACGGAGTGCCTGGCGAAAGCATCTATTTACTGCCGGGTCCTTTGGAGGATATGCCCGGCTTTCACGGTGATTTCAACCTGAAACTATCCAGTCAATTTCAGGGTGCACAACTCAATGGCATTTATCAACTTGACAAGTGGCACCTGTTCCAACTAAACGCCATGGCAGGATTCCGCTGGCTACAGCTTAAAGAGCGGCTCAAGTTTCAAGTGTCAACCCACACTGTTCCTAACTTTCCTTTTGGTTTTTCATTTGCAGACACAAAAGATAGCTTCAAAACAGAAAATGATTTTTACGGGGGCCAGATCGGGATAGGCGCTGGATATACCAGCCGACATTTTGCTATGAATGCAGTCCTGCAAGTAGGTCTGGGTGCAATGCTTGAGGACATTCATATCTGCGGCTTTTCGAAAACATCAAATGGAAATTTGTTTTATCAAACAAAAAATACCGCCAAAGAGACACTTAAGGGCGGGATTTTTGCACAAAAGACAAACATTGGCACCTATCACCGCCAGGTCTTTGCGGCTGTTATCGATTCCAATGTTCAAGCGAGCATAAAAATTTCACACTATCTTGAGCTCAGCACAGGCTACTCTTTCCTTTGGGTCAGTGCTCTAGCTCGCCCAGGAAAGCAAATCGATCGCAAAATCAACCCAACTTTGACAGCCCTTGCCAAAGCCTCTAGAGAAACTGTGGGAACGATGCTAGCTCCCACCCCATTTGGAATGCCAGGTCCCGCACAACCTGCCCAAGGAAGAAAAAGACCGCACTTTTCGCTAAAAGATTCCGATTTTTGGGCCCAGGGTCTAACAGTAGGTGCGACAGTAAGATTCTAATAACTCAAAACTCGGAAACTAAAACTTGGGCGGGACAGTAAAGACTATCGCAATAAGCAATCCAATAGATTCGCGAAAAAGAGGAGTTTGGCTGTGCCATTTTTGTCGCAAAATTTTGGGAAGCGCTTCAATTCGGCCAGCAATTTTCATAAGAAAAATCAAACTCGTCAGTAAATCCTAAGCCTTGTTCTTCTCCCAATCTAAAACGAGTGCCTCTTATAGCCCTTTGATCTATCTGCTGCATTTCTTCTTTTGAAAGCGAAAAGTCTCTAATATCAAGATTTTCTCGAATATGTGTTTGGCTCTTACTCCCTGGCAATGGAATACATCCATGCTGAACGATCCACTTAAGAGCTATCTGGCAAGCCGTTTTTCCATGTTTTATACCCATATCGATAAGCATTTTGTCCTCGCTCATGCGACCTAAATCTAAAGGTCTCCAGGCTTGGACAGTAATAGAGTGTTCTCGACAAAAGTTAAGAAGATCAGAATCAAAAAAATAAGGGTGCATTTCCACTTGAACCCAAGTGATAGGTACGCCAACCTTTAAAGCTTTTCTCAAGTGGTTTACAGACACATTACTGAGTCCAATATGACGTATTTTTTTTTGCTTCCTCAGCTCTTCCATTGTAGCAAGAGTTTTCTTAATAGAAGTCTTGCTATTGGGCCAATGAAGTAGATAAGCATCGAGATAGTTTGTTTGGAGTTGTTTCAAGGTTAAGTCCAAATCCTCACGTAAATCTTCCGGAGACTGTCTGTCATGCCATACCTTCGAAATGATGTAGAAAGAGCAGCGATCTTGTCCCTTTAGAGCTTCCGCAATACCTTCGAAATTCTCATAGTACGTAGCTGTATCGATGATTCGATATCCAGCTTTAGCCGCTTGCTCAACAGCTTCAGTACAAACTTTACCGGTTAAAGGATAAGTCCCAAATCCCACAACCGGGTAATTGACCCCATCAATCTTGCAAAAACTACTTAATATATCAACCTCGACAGAATTCGAGGAAGCAAACGCATGCATAGCCCCTCCAATAGCAAATAGCAATAGTATAAGCAATTTATACCCAACATGACTGAAAATTTGGTTTAGGACCGAAGCGAAAGCTCCCGCGATTGGAGCGATCGAATCGTCGCCACTATTAGAAATAGGGGCTAGATTCGATCATCCAATCCCGGGGCTTTGGCTCGGTCTTAAATCCAAATTTTCAATCACATTGGGTATATTCATTTATAATCGCAGATTTTAATGATGGAATAACTTCTTGAAGATCTCCTATCAACAGAAAATCTTCGTCCCCTAAATAAGAAGGCAGCTGCAGATCTATCGAGATAATTTTCCCCCTTGGATTGCGCTCCTTATACCAACCCAAAAAACCGCGATCATCATAGCTAAGCCCAACACATATAATATAATCGAATTGAGTGAGGAATTCGCTTCCAACTTGGTCTCTCAAATGTTTGGCATCAATCCTGTATGGATAAGCCCCGCTTGCTTCATGAAGACAATCAAGGTTTTCAGTGATCAAACGAATGTGTTTAAGGTCTGCCAACTCTTTTAAAGCAAAGTGAGCTTGTGTGGGTGTGCTTGAGAAGCAAGCCCTATGAAAAAATGAAATTTTTGATGCAAATTCTCTAGGGTTTTCTATCGCGCCTCTTAGGGAAAAGAGAAAATTTTCCCCTTTTTCTAATTCCAATAAGTTGCGAAGCTCATTCATTGCAGGAACATTCGAAGCTATAGAAAGCCCGGCTCCTGTGTAAAAAAGGACAGGATGATTTTTTATAATCGTTGCAAGCTCTTCCTCTTGGATATATACAGGCTTCGCGCCTTCAATAATTCTCCTTTCTGCCAAAAGATAGGAATCTCCATCAGGATGTCCTTGTCGTGGGGGTTGCCGAACCACATTCATTTCCTCTTTCCCTTCATTACTAAGCATGTAGGAGAAAACAAGCCCTTGCAATTCTCCAACAGCACTTTCTGCGAATCTACTTTTTACTTCAGAGATAAAATCATCATAAATATTAGGCAAAGCTCCTAAATAAATCTCAAAGTAAACTTCATCGTTCTTGCTCATAAAACGAAAATAGCTGTCCTGGCCAAAATACCATACCATATTAAGGGTTTTATCCTTCAACTCTCGATGCAGTTCTTCGGATGAACACATTCGAGGGTGAGAAAAATAGTCGCTTTGCGCGTAGGAACGAGTGTTAAAACTTGTCAGGATAAATAAACCAAAAATGATAGCAGTTTTTTGCAGTTTGAACATGCGACCTCCACATGGTTTTATACCGGAAAAGATAATTGGAAGAGTTGGATAAATTCCAGGATTTTTGCTTAGAGAAAAATTGCCCATCCAACTAGAATTTCTTCTTTCTCTAAATTATACCCAACGTGCTTGAAAAGCTTAATTAATTAACCAAGCAGTAATTTTCTTATGGCAAGCTACCCTTTATTTCGTTATTTTCTAGTGCGACCCCTCGTTCTTTTGTGCACTTCCTTATTTCCTTTACAGTTTGTCCATGCTGCTCAAGCGCTCAAGCAAGAAGTGGTTGAAATATTAATCCCTAAGCTCAATAGCGATCGAATTGCTTACTTTTTTGGCAATTATGGCGTTGATCAAATCTCACTGAATTCTTCTCCGCTTGGAGAATGTCGGATCTCAAACTTATATTCAGTACACCATGAACAAAAATTCATGCGTACTCTTGCCGTTGTGCAGTTTCATCAGCCCATTCATGAAAAACTTCAGCAAGTACACAATGAGATTTCACAAGGAGGGTCAATTGGTATCGCTTTGCGCAAGAACGGCTGGAAATTGGATAAAGTTCCTCTTTACTTCGGATCAGTTTTTCTTTCTTCTCAAGTTCAATCCTGGATGCGAGAAGAAAAGACGGATCAAGCTGCCCTTCATATATATGAACTGGTAGCATTCAAGGACGATTCAAATGAACGAATTAACTATTGCAACATTTTGGAGGTTTATAGCCCTCAGTATTTAGATGAAGAGTGGCTAGAGGCGCTGTATTTGAAACAGTATCAAAATTTTCGAGAGAAATCTAAAGAAACAAGGCAATTATTAAGAGCATTGGATGTTCTGATCCAGCAATTCCCTTTACCCCCCTAGTAAACAACATTCAATAATCAATAAATAAAACCCATTGATGAGCTTATTGACGTTGAATGGCCTAAATAAAGCGAATAGAGAGCCTATGAAAGCAAAAATATCGAATTCTTTAAGAATACCTTGTTACTGCTACCACAATCCAGAGTCGGTAAGCAAACCGCGCTGCTTTAAAAGCAGTTTTAACCCTAGAAGATAGCTACCAGCTCCAGCTTGTTTAACTGCATCCCGTAGAGCTTCCCATTGTAGCCAAATCCCTTCCCCTTTCTTTTGCCAAAAGTCAGAAAGTAAATGAGGATTGAGGTTTGCACTGCCAGAAACGATACCATCGACACCTTTACTCAGAACCTGCAAATAGTGACGTTCTGGTCCATAATAAATCTTATACATACTGTAATCGCGCTTTCGCTTAAGGCCCCTTAGGCGAGATGAAAAGCGGTTGCTCCTAAAAACGGAGTAGTTAAAACTCTCCAATAAAAGCGAGGCAAA
>JAJPIB010000050.1 GCA_021324995.1 Chlamydiia bacterium
CTTTATTTTGCTTGCACGTCACTTCACTTCTGATGTTAAGAGAATCTTAAGTCAATCTCGTTGACTTTCTTCCTCTTGAGTTTCTTTAGTCTGTTTCTCAAAAGGAAATAAGACAATACATAATCCGATTAATTTTCAGCAAATCTTTTCCGATTTTTTTCTCAAAATCTTAATAAAATTAAGATTTACAGTCCCCAAAAATCGCCCTCAAGAATATCTGTGAGGGCATTTTCAGAAAAATTCATCCGCCCCGAATTATTTTGTCAAAGCCTCTAAAAAAACGTACGTTCCCATGCCAAAAAGATATCCGATTGCAACTGGAATCGTGGCTTTTTTCATGTAAGAAATAAAATCGATCTTTTCCATCCCCATTAAAGCGACTCCCGAGGAGGATCCAATGATGAGCATGCTCCCTCCCGTCCCCGCTGCATAGGCAATCATGTGCCAAAAAGACGAGTCCATAGGATATATTTGAAGAGGATACATCCCCATTGTCGCTGCAACAAGAGGAACGTTGTCGATAATTGCTGAAAAGACCCCGATCAATGTTGCGATCATTGCCTTGCTAGGAATTGTCCTATCCATCCAGTCTGCAAGAACTTGAAGAATCCCTGCTGCATGTAGAGCACTGATGCAAAGCAGGATGCCGAGAAAAAACAGAATGCCAGATGTATCGACACGGGTAAGCACATGCGGCACTCGCAGTCTTTCTCTATCTTTATGGGGGTAATGCATGAAGTCTGTTACACACCACAAAATGGATAATGCAAGAATAACTCCCATGAAGGGAGGAAGTCCTGTAAGCGCCTTGAATACAGGAACAAAGATCAATCCTCCTACGCCCAGTAAAAACACTGCCCTGGCTCCAGGCATTTGCTTGGTCTCTTCATGGCTTAACTTCTGAACCGGCAATTTTCCTTTTGTTCTAAAAGTAAACCACCCAAGAGGAATTAGAAGTGAAATAAGGGAAGGCAGAAACAATGCTTTCATCACCGCGACCGAGGACAGTTGACCGTTGATCCAAAGCATAGTCGTCGTCACATCTCCGATTGGCGTCCAGGCTCCCCCTGCGTTTGCTGCGACTACGACCACGCAGCAGAGCAAAAATCGGTCTTTGGCCTCGGGGACAAGCTTGCGAAGCAAGGAAACCATGAGGATGGTCGTTGTGAGGTTATCAAGGATTGCGGAAAGGAAAAATGCAAATGTGGCAGTAATCCAGAGCATTTTTCTCTTGGATTGAGTGCGGATTTTATCAGTGATGATTTTAAATCCGCGATGCGTGTCAATGAGCTCGACGAGCGTCATCGCCCCCATCAGAAAAAAAATGATCTGGGAAATATCTGAGACGTTGTGGCCTAGAGCTTTTATATTATCGCTGACGGGCAAGTGGCTTGTGGTCAGATAGATGGACCAGCATAATACGGCGATCAGCAGTGCGACTGCTGTCTTGTTCAATTTGATCGAGTGTTCAAAAATAATGGCTGCGTAGCCGATGCAGAAGACGAGAAGGATAAACCATGTCCCTAAGCTGAAGATCTCCATGTCCTTACCTAAAATGAGCAGGCTATAAATATTTTATTATCTCACCTGTCTCAAAAAAAGAAAAACAGAAACCGCGGAGCTTCTAAGAAATACCGGCTTGAATGATGTCGTGCATGCGAAGGATGCCTGCGACTTTGCCTTGATCGACAACGGGCAGGATCATGACAAATTTCTTGGGATCTTTCTGCATGATTTTAAGAGCTTCCCAGGCAAGCTGATGCTTTTCGATGGTGATCGCGGTCGGTGTCATGAGGGTTCCGATGGACTTTTGAAGGACTTCGGGTCCATACTGCTGCAGGGATCTTCGCAAGTCGCCATCTGTGAAGATACCGAGAAAATTCCCCTCTTCGTCTTGAACGAGAAGAGCGCCGCATTTTTTATTGGAAAGCTCGACGAGCAAGTCGATCAATAAGTCTGCTGGTTTTGCTCTGGGCACATGCGGGCCTTTAAACATGAGGTCTTCTACTGTGGTAACCATTTTTTTGCCGATCGTCCCTGAAGGGTGATTGAGGGCATAGGATGAGATATCAAATCCTTTTGAACGCATGAGGGCGATAGCAAGCATATCTCCGAAGAGCAGCTGAACGGCTGTGGAGGAGGTGGGAGCGAGGTCAAACGGGCATAATTCTTTTTGAAAAGGCAAATGGATAGAGACATCTGCATTTTTTGCGAGCCGGCTGCTAGGATTGGAAACGATAGAAAGGATCCGCGTTCCCCTCTTTTTCGCAAAAGGGATTAAATTGAGCAGTTCCTCAGTCTCCCCGCTTCGGCTGATCAAAACAAATAGGTCTTTTTCAGATAAGATACCGAGATCTCCATGCAGGAAGTTTGTGGGGGGCAAGTAAAGGGCTTTCGTACCTGTGGAGATCATCGTCATCGCGATTTTTTCTGCGATGATCCCGCTTTTGCCAACGCCTGTGAATACAATCATTCCTTGGGTACTCAGACATTCTCGGATGACTGGGTCGACTGCACTCAAATCGAGATGGTCGAAGTAGTGATCGATGTTGCGCCGTTGTTCTTTTAAAAGTTCGCTCAGCATTGAAAAAAATAGCGGTTTGTCTTCAGATAAGTGAAGTATACGAGAATGGGTTTTTACTTGCACTCTTACAAAAAAAATTATAAAACAATTTTTGAATCAGAGACGCAAGGAGACGGGTTATGAGCTCATCTAAAATCCCTATCGCTATTGCTTACGGAGACGGAATTGGTCCCGAGATCATGGCTGCTACTCTTCACATTTTAAAAGAGGCGGGAGCTCCGCTTGAATTGCATGAAGTGGAAATCGGAGAAAGGCTTTATTTGAAAGGGGTATCTTCAGGAATCGAGCCAAAATCCTGGGATACGATACGCAAGACAAAAGCTTTTCTCAAGGCGCCCATTACAACTCCTCAAGGCGGTGGCTACAAAAGTTTAAATGTCACTGTGCGCACAACACTTGGGCTTTATGCAAATGTGCGTCCTTGCGTCGCCTATGCACCGTTCGTCAGCACAAAGCATCCGGGGATGGATGTCGTCATTGTGCGCGAAAATGAAGAAGATCTTTATGCAGGAATTGAGTATCGGCAAACGCCCGATGTGACTAAATCGATCAAGCTTATCTCTCGTCCGGGCTCGGAAAAAATTGTTCGCTACGCTTTTGAATATGCACGCCATCATGGACGTAAAAAAGTCACTTGTTTCATCAAAGACAACATCATGAAAATTTCCGACGGTCTTTTCCATCGGGTTTTTGATGAAATTGCTAAGGAATACTCCGACATCGCTAGCGATCATTGGATTGTGGACATTGGAGCAGCCAGACTCGCAGATACTCCAGAAATTTTCGATGTGATTGTGATGCCAAATTTGTATGGTGACATCCTTTCTGATGTCGCTGCCCAAATTTCAGGATCAGTTGGGATTGCGGGTTCGGCAAATATCGGCAATAAAGGGGCGATGTTCGAAGCCATTCATGGTTCGGCACCAAAGATCGCTCATCAAAACATCGCCAATCCTTCGGGATTGATTCTGGCAAGCATTCAAATGCTTATTTATCTTGGTGAGACAGCGGTTGCAGAGCGCATTCATAATGCATGGCTGCGCACAATCGAAGAAGGGTTTCACACATTTGATATCTTCAAAGAAGGCTTGAGCAAAACGCGAGTAGGCACTAAGGAATTTGCAGAGGCTGTTGTTAAACTTCTAGGAAAGAAACCGGAGCAACTCCCCGTTGTTTCCTATCAGGGCTCAAAAAAATTTGAATCTCTGCCTCCTACCCTAAAACCGACAGCGACAAAAAGAGAACTTGTCGGTGTCGACGTATTTGTTTATTCGTTGGATTCAGCAGAAAGCCTCATTAAGCAAGCCACATCCACACAATGGCCCACATTACCTCTTCGCATGATCGGCAATCGCGGTGTTCGCGTTTGGCCAGAAGGTCATCCTGAGACGTTTTGCATCGACCAGTATCGTTTGCGTTTTATGCGCCAAGATAAACATGTACATATTACTCCCGAAGACATTCTTCATACCTTAAATGTAGCTCTTCAAGCAGGTTTCGATGTGATATGTACAGAGAATCTCTACAATTTTGATGGCTCTGCGGGTTTCTCATCTGCTGAAGGGTGATTTTTCTGTAGAAAAAATTTAATCACGCCTCTACTCTTTTTTAGGATTTTTATTCCGAAATCGATTCTATTTGAGGCACACTATGACATCTGTAATCCTTGGCGTGGGTAATCCCTTCTGCGACCGAACAACTCATATAAACAATGAATTTTTGACAGCACTTGAATTTACGAAAGGAGCGACTATTTCAGAGACAAACCCGGAGAAAGTTGATCACTCCTGGAAAATGGTTCCGAACAAAATCCATGATGAAGAGACGTTGGGTGGAAGCGGCACAAATGTGATCAAGACAATCGCGCACTTAAAACCGTCTGATTCTAATCGCAGGTGTGCTCTTCTTGGGAAAATTGGTGCCGATCTTAGAGGATGTAAAATTGAGCAAATGCTCCAGCAGAAAGACATTCTTTCGTTTCTTTCGAAGACAGATGGAGAAACGGGAATCGTTAATTGCTTTGTGACACCGGATAAAGAAAGGACGATGCACACTTATTTAGGAGCGGCTCTGCACTTTTCTCCCGATGATATCAATCCCATGTTCTTTGAGAAAGTGTCCCACATGCATATCGAGGGATATCTTTGTTTTAACAAGGGAACTATAAAAAAAAGTTTAGCGATCGGAAAAGAAAAACAGATCCCCATTTCTTTTGATCTTGCAAGTCGTAACGTTGTGACTCTTTTTAAACACGACTTTATCGAGATGCTCCCCTCATTGCATTATCTTTTTGGAAACCAGGAAGAGATGGAGGCTCTGACAGGATTTTCTGATTTTAAGGAAGCAGCTGATGTTTTTAGCTTTGATCAGACGATCGTTGCGACCCAAGGAAGCGAGGGCTGCTGGGTCAAACATGCGAGAGAATCGGATGCGGTCCATTTCGATGCTCTAGAGGTCACACAGATTGCGGATACAACCGGAGCAGGAGATTTCTTCGCTGGAGGGTTTTTGCACGCCGCGCTTAAAGGGGAAGAGGTTTTCAAGTGCGTACAAGCAGGAAATCTCGCCGCCAGTTATGTGATTCAAGAAGTGGGTGCGGAGCTTCCCTTAGAAAAATGGGATCTTTTAAAAAAAGAGATGTTGAAAATTTAAAAACAACGCTTCCCCTCCTCACGAGGGGAAGCAAAAAAGATTAATCGATGGTGGCTTCTTCTTCGAAATGCTTTTTTAAAGCGCTGAAAAATCCACAGCCATACATTCCATCTAAGACACGGTGGTCGAAAGTTAGAGAGATGTGCATGAGAGACCGGATCGCCAGCACATCATTTTCGAGAGGAATAACTCTTTTGTAGGTCGCTCCGACCCCGATGATCGCCACTTCGGAATGGCGAATGATAGGAATTCCGATTTGAACCCCGGACATTCCAAAGTTTGTCATTGTGATTGTTCCATCCATGACGTCATCAGGAGCGAGCTTACCCACTCTGGCTTTTGCAGAAAGTTCGCTGATCGCTTTTGCGATCGTGGTGATCCCAAGCTGCTGACAGTTTTTCACCACGGGAACCATGAGTCCATTATCTATACTCACAGCGACCCCTAGATTGACAAAACGCTTCACGAGAATGGTGTCTCCTTCAAGAGAGGAGTTAATCAAGGGATATTCAGATAATGCTTTGCAAATTGCCCGGGCAACAAATGCTGTGATCGTGAGCTTAAATCCATGCTTGGCTTGGAAAGATTCCTTCTGCTCTTGAATGAGCTTCATCACTTTGGTGACGTCAACCTCGGAAACTAAGGTGGCGTGTGGAGCCTCGTAGAAAGAGCGCACCATATTATCGGCGATGGCTTTTCGCATTCCAGTCATTTTGAGACGCTCAACATCTGTTGCTGCATCTGGGCTCATGGTTTTTTTTGCAGCATAGGGACAGGGTTTTGCAGAGAACTTTTTCTCGATGTAGTCTTCGAGGTCGTTTTTGGTCAATCTTCCCCCCATGCCTGTTCCTGAGATCTTTTCCATTTCATCAAACCCAATCCCTTTTTCTCTAGCGATACGCAAGAGAGCCGGAGAAAAAAAGTTTCTCATTTCTCCACTCTGTTCTTCAACAGCTTGATAGACGGTTTGAGGGACTGCCTCGGATGAGGGCTCATTCTCTCTAGGAGCTGTAGATCCGACCGCGATCACGGCGACGAGGGCGCCGACTTGTAGTTCTTGATCTAAATTTGCATGGATTTCTTTCAACACGCCAGCAGCGGGAGAAGGGATTTCGCTATTGACTTTATCCGTGGAAACTTCCAATAAAGGTTCGTCGAGGTTCACTGGATCGCCAATGTTTTTAAACCACTGAACGATAGTGGCGCTATGAATGCTTTCCCCTAATTTCGGCAACAGTACTTTGATGTCTTCGCTCATTTGATGGCCTTATCCAAAATGTTATCGATGAGTTTTTCCCAATGCTTCCTGCCGTGGATAATCTTTAGTCCGATTTCTACAGGGACAATCTCCAGGCTAAACATCTTGCGAGAGAGTTTTACATAGTCTTTTTCCGTGCACAAAAGCACTTCAGCGCCTTTTTCAAGGCATTTTTTTGCAAAGCGCTCAAGCTGCTCGTCTGGCAAGGAGGCATGGTCGTTAAGAAATAAAGTGTCAACAATTTCCTGATTTAAGTCACGCGTCGTCTGCAAAAAACGGGAGGGTTGGCCAATGCCGCAAAAAACTCCAACCTTGCGAGGAACCAAGCGATTTTTATTTAAAACTTCGATCTGCACAGCGACCAGGGGCGCATCGGTAAATGGGGAGATCAATGCTTGGATCTGCTCGAAATGGGTCGCATCTTTGACATGAGTCGCAACGATCAAATCTGCATTTTTAAGTCGTTTTGGAGAATCTCTGAGTAGACCGCAGGGTAAAAATTTTCCTTCAGAAAAAGGATTTACCCCGTCAACGACGACCACTTCAAAATCGCGAAACAGCCGGCGGTGTTGCATCCCATCATCGAGAAGAAGACAGGTCACTCCCTTCTCAACCGCTTGTTTACCGCTTGCAATCCTGTCGGCTCCAACCCAAATCGAAGCTTTTGTCTTTTGAGCGAGAAAATAGGGCTCATCCCCATAGACTCCCGCTGAGTCCAGAGCTGTTGAAACTTGTTTGATCTGGCCAGATCGTTCTATCTGAGACTTGTAACCGCGGCTAAGGATTCCCAATCGAGTCTTTTCCTGAAGGGCCAAAGCGAGCAAATGGATCAAAGGCGTTTTTCCCGTTCCCCCCGCAACAAGGTTGCCAACGCTGATGACAGGAACGGAAAGCTTTGCTGAGGAGAGGAGTTTTTTATCATAAGAAAAATTTCTGATCGCAATGGCAAAACGATAGATGCCGCTAAGCCCAAAGAGGCAGGCTTTAGCAATCGGTGCTTTTTTTTCTCCCCGAATGATTTTAAGGATGCTGCTTTGTAAACCCATGAAACACTTTTTAAGTAATGGGGGGATTTTAGCATATTCGCTAAATTCTGGCGAACGCGATGTAATTATTTAATTACGTTTTGCAGGCGAAAGATTCAGATTGCACCAGTAAAGAAAAGAGTTGTTTCTCAACCATTTCGATGAGAATATGGATGGCGGCCATGTGCGCTTCCTGAATCCTATCGGAGTAAGCAAATCCGGAAACGATCCATTCCAGATCGCAAAGACCGCTCAATTTCCCGCCTGTTTTTCCGAGAAATGCCACTGTTTTTAAATTTTTTTCTTTCGCGGCGAGGACGGCGTTGAAAAGGTTTTGAGAATTTCCACTTGTCGTTAGAACGATTAAAATATCGCCAGGATTCCCGAAAGCTTCTACTCCCCTAGAAAAGATATTTTCAAATCCCATATCATTGGCAACACAGGTTACGTGCCCGGGATCAGAAAGAGCGATTGCGGGAAGAGCCTTCCGTTTGCCGCGAAACTGTCCCGTCAATTCTTCCGCAAAATGCATGGCATCGCAAAGACTGCCTCCGTTGCCTGCGATCAGTATTTTTCCATTTGCGCGGAAGCAATCTGCGATCAAGCGGGCAGCGTTTTCGATAAAGAGAAGACTTGAAGGGGCTTTTAAAAATTCTGCTGCACGAATGGCATCGCCGACCGCACTTTCGATCTCTTGTCTCATAAAATCCCTACTATTCTTATAAATATAGTGGATGAGCGAAATTTAAGAAATCTCCGTTTTAAGAAAGTGCCGGATTCGCTATTCTTTAAAGAACTTCAACCTTTAAAAATCCATGGAAAATTCGGCTGTTAATTTTGCTCTTGTCGGCGCGACCGGCGCTGTGGGTAGCGAAGTCATTAAAACTCTCGAAAAACGAAATTTTCCTATCCGACAGCTCCATTGTTTCTCTTCTTCCCGTTCCTCAGGGAAAGAGATCCTTTTTCGCGGAGAATCTCTTCGCGTTCAACCTTTGAGCGAAACCGCTTTTAAAGAAATCGATATCGCGATTTTTAGCGCCGGAAGCCAGGTTTCGAAGGAATGGATTCCAAAAGCGCTGAAAGAGGGTACAAAAGTCGTCGACAATAGTTCAGCCTTTCGCAGGCAGGCAAATGTCCCTTTAATCATTCCCGAAATTAATTCCCACGCGCTACAAAATCATGCGCTCGCCGCTTGTCCTAACTGCAGCACAACCATCATGCTCATGGCGGTCGGTCCTTTGCATAAACGCTTTAAAATTGACCGCATCGTCGCTGCGACTTATCAAGCGGCAAGCGGCGCCGGACTTCAGGCAATGAAAGAGCTCGAGGAAGAAACACTTGCTTGCCTAGAAAACCGGCCTTATACGCGCACAGTGCTTCCAAATCCTTATGCGTTTAATCTTTTCACTCACAATTCTCCTCTGCATGAAACGGGCTATGTTGACGAAGAAATAAAAATGCTGGAAGAAACGCGTAAAATTCTGGAAGATGAAGCGATCTGGGTGAATGCAACTTGTGTGCGTGTGCCAGTCTTGCGAGCACATTCAGAGGCGTTGAACATCACTTTTAGCCAACCTGTTTCTGTTGAAGAGGTCTATCAAGTTCTTCATCAAGCGCCAGGACTTAAGATTTTAGAGGATCGCAGCCAAAATCGTTTCCCTATGCCTGTGGATGCGAGTTTTCAAGACGCTGTTTTCTGCGGGCGCATCCGCAAAGATCTTTCTTTTCCGAACACAATCGATCTTTGGATCGTCGGCGATCAATTGCTTAAAGGCGCTGCTCTAAATGCTGTACAAATCGCTGAACTTTTTTTGGAGAGTCTCTGATGATTCGAATGTTGACCGAAGAAAACCGCAAGTGGTGGATTCTCACTGCAATGACAACTTCTGTATCGATGATTTTCGTCGATATCACTGTATTGCCCGTGGTCCTCCCCACTTTGCAAAGAGACATGCAGATTTCCGACTTAGGGTTGCAATGGATCATCAATGCTTATACGTTGGTTCTTGCCGTCTTCGTGTTGATCGGAGGAAAACTGGGAGATATTCTGGGTTTAAGAAAAACCTTTTCTATCGGCGCCCTCTGTTTTGCAACAACATCCGCGATGTGCGGAATGAGTACCACAGAATGGTGGCTGATTTTCAGCCGTGCATTGCAAGGTTGCGGAGCGGCTCTGCTGCTTCCCGCGACACAAGCGATCCTCATTTCTAACTTTCCTCCGCATCAGCGGGGAAAAGCCCTCGGTCTTTTTGTAAGTATTGGATCGATCTTCCTCGCACTTGGCCCTCTCATTGGAGGCAGTTTAACCACTTATCTGAGTTGGCGCTACGTGTTTTGGATCAATCTCCCAATTGCAGCGATTGGGCTTTTACTGACTTATTATGCTGTGCCTTACATACGAGGAACTAAGCATGCATTGGATATCCGCGGATTTGTCATTTTGGCAGCCGGAATTGCTTCTTCTGTCGTTGCTTTGATGCAGGCTCAAATTTGGGGATGGCTTTCTCCTCTGACGCTTGGATTACTCCTCATCGGCGCGCTTTCACTGATCACGCTTTTCCGAAGGAAACACAAGCCTCACGCTTCGATTATCGATTTTGAGTTGATCAAGAAAAAATCCTTTATCGCGAGCGCAAGCTCTATTTTTGCAAATCAATGGATTATCATGGTCACAGTTTTCTGGGTGATCTACTTTCAAAACATTCTGGGATTCTCTGCCTCAAAGGCAGGCATTTATTCTTTCTTCGCTAACATTCCTATTTTGGTTGCTGCTCCCTTAGGCGGCTATCTTGTCGATAAGCTCGGTCCGCGCATCCCTGTCATGATTGGATTCGGGCTGATTCTTTTCTCTCTAAGTTGGCTCGTCGCCTATCAGCGTCACGAGAATATTGTGCTTCTGATGCCTACCCTTTTCACTTTTGGGTTCGGCGTGTGTATGATCTTTACGCCTTGTTTTGTGGCGATGATGAACGACGTTCCTTCGGAAAAAAGAGGTGTGGCGTCAGGCATTACGGCAGCGCTCCGGCAATTCAGTTCCTCTTTTGGGCTTGCGATTTTTGGGACGATTTATTCGACGCTCTATTTTGGCCACCTGAATCGGTTGCTAAAAGAAAATCAAAGCACGCAATCTCTCTCTTCGGCACAATTTGAAGGACTTCTGTCTAAGTCACCGGAAGCTGTTCGCATCCTGGACCAGCTCCCCTCTCCAGATGCCCATTACGTTTTGCAATCTGCCAAAGCTGCATTTCTGGATGCCTTTGCTTGGATGAACATGACCGCAGCTGCTGTGGCCTTTGCTAGCATTCTCATTGCGTGGCGACTGTTAAAAAACACACCCATTCACAAAGAAAGATGATTTGATCGTTTTTTACGTTCCCTCTGACAGCAAGTCTAAATACTCCCAATAACTGTAGCGCTTATCGCGACGTTTACCGGTGATTTCCTTAAGGATTTCCAGAGAAACAAATTGGTGCATGAGAGTTTTAGCGCTTTGGTAAGAGATTTTGAAATGGATAGCTACGTCTTTGATGGAAAGGTGAGGTTTTTCAAAGAAGTAATCAAGAAGAGCAATAGCATAAGGAGTGGAGAGTTTAGCTGTGATGAGTCGCTTTTTGTGAGTTTCTTGAATTTGAAGGACGGTTTTGATGGTCTGTAATGCAGAATTACATGTCCAAATAATCCCTTTAAGAAAGAAGGTGATCCATTGCTCATAATCGCCATTGGTACGGACAAGGTTGAGGCGATCATAGTACTCTTGACGATGTATTTTGAAATAATAACTGAGGTAAAGTGTAGGGTATTGGAGGGCGTCTTTCCAATAGAGGTAGAAAGTGATTAGAAGCCTACCTAATCTACCGTTTCCACCAAGAAAAGGATGGATTGTCTCAAACTGATAATGGATGAGTGCGCAGCTGACAAGTAGGGGAATATCACAGTTTTTGTGTAGAAAAAGCTCTAGTTCTCCCATGGCATCCATCGCCTCCTTTGGTGGCGGCGGAATGAAAGAAGCTGTGTTCGGAGTGGAACCTGCGGGACCGATCCAGTTTTGGCTTCTTTTGAATTCGCCCGGTGTTTTATCTGCCCCGCGCACCCCTTTTAAAAGGATCGCATGAATTTCTCTAATAAGACGTAAGCTCATTGGGAAATCGTTGAGTCTTTCCATACCATGGTTCAGGGCTTTGATGTAATTGATAACCTCTTCGACATCATTTACATTCTTGACGGGGATTTGATTTTCATATTCAAAAATATCCTCGAAGGAAGCTTGCGTCCCTTCAATTTGTGAGCTGAGGAACGCTTCTTTACGAACGTACATGGCGATGACATGGCTTAGATTGGGCGCCAAAAAACCCATTGTATCCAGTTTTCCGATTGCGATGTTTGCGTCGGTGAGAAGGCTTTGCATCTCTCCTTCTATTCGTATTGGAGGCTCGGGAGGGAGGCTTGTCGGAATAAATGCTTTATATTGGTTGGGCTGACTGATATATCTTCCGCTTCTCATATCCGATTCCTTATTTAAGCATACGAGAATAACGGCTTGGAATAAGGGTCGTTATTCAAGTCTTCTTCAATAAGAATAGTCAAAAGAGGTCCTTTATTCAAGTCTTCTTTAATAGCGTTTAGAACAGAATGTTAAAAAATTATTGAAAACGAATGGTTTAGAGATTGAAAACAAGCGGAGCTTTAGTGACGGGGTGAGAGAATTGGAGGCGCCCGTGATGAAGGGCAATTTTAGTCGAGCTGGATGCGCTTCCATACTTTTCATCGCCAAGGATGGGGCAGCCAATTGTGGAGAATTGAGCGCGAATTTGATGGTAGCGCCCTGTTTCAAGGTCGATTTCCACATAGGAACAGTCTTCGTGTTTTTCAAGAAGCTTGTAATGCAAGCGGGCAAGCTTGGCTTCGGGGTGAGAGGCGGACACGATGCGCGCGCGATGCTCGTCGTGAAAAAGGTAATGCTCGAGTGTGCCTTCTGGATGAGGAAGAATGCCTTCAACTCGGGCGAAGTAGGTCTTGCGGATCCCCTTTTGGCGCATCATTTCTTGTAAGCGTGAAAGCGCTTTGCTCGTTCGCGCAAAAAGCACAAGTCCGCTAACCGGTTTGTCGAGACGATGAATGGGCTCGAGATAGACGTTGCCGGGCTTGTTGTATTTTTTTTTGATCCAGGCCTTAGCTTGGTCTGTCAAGTTAGAAGAATCGCGGGGATGGGGCTGCGTACTTATGCCTGCGGGCTTGGAGACGACAAGGATATGATTGTCGCAAAAAATGACTTGCATCACTTGAATTTCCTCTGGCGCACGACTTCATAGAGAAGAAGTGTTGTTGCCGTGGCAACGTTTAAGGAATCGGCAACGCCATGCATGGCGATGCGCACTTTGATATCGGAGGAATCCATCCAAAAATCGCTCAAGCCAAGTTGCTCGGTTCCCACGGCGATAGCAACAGCTCCTGTCAGGGCAGTGTCAGTAAATTCTTTCTCAGCGGATGGCGTTGCAGCAATGATGCGAATGTTTTTGTCGCGAAGAAAACGCAATGTTTCAGCGCTTGTGGCTTCGACAACGGGAAGAGTAAAAAGCGTGCCTACACTGGCGCGGACGACGTTAGGATTATAAATGTCCGTGCACCGATCGCAAACGATCACACCATCCACACCCGCAGCATCCGCAGAGCGTAAGATCGTGCCGAGATTTCCTGGCTTCTCAATCGCTTCGGCAAGAATTAAAAACGGATCTTTTTTTTGCGCCAAATGAGCGGCTAAGTCCTGTAAAGTCTGTTGCATTTGCACAGCAATTGCGACAAGGCCATCGGGACGGTCGCGGTAGGATAGCTTTTGGAAAACAGACGCGCTGCAAACAACAATCTCTGCTCCTTTCTTTTTGATCTGCTCAATCAATGCATTTTCGTTGGAACCTAGGAAAAGTTTCGGGCAGATGAACAACGTTTGAATGCACACGCCGCCATCCGCTGCGCGTTTTAGCTCGCGAAACCCCTCGATGAGGAATAACCCTGATTCATTGCGCTCCTTACGGTCTGCGAGCTTAACTGTCTTTTTTAACTTGGGATTTTGCAGACTTGTGATTTCTTCTTTTAGGAATACCATCTGGCAAAACTCCCGCAGGGAATGTTTAGCCCTTTATCCGATGGCAAAATCATTTCCCCTGTTTCTATGTTTCCTTTGAGGCCTTGCATTTTTTGTTTGAGCAAATGCTCCATGACGATGGGTGTCATGCCGGGCGTGTGCGTTGTGAAAATGAGAAAGAGTGGATTTTCTGAGAGAAGCTTGCGGCAAAGATGCAGGAGGTCATGGATATCCCGTTCAATTTTAAATACTTCCCCTTGCGCGCCTCTTCCAAAACTCGGAGGGTCGAGAATGATTCCGTCGTAGCGAACTCCCCTCTTGATTTCGCGTGTCAAAAACTTGGACACGTCGTCGACAATCCAGCGGATAGGCGCAGACTCGAGCTGGTTGAGTTTTGCATTTTCGCGCGCCCATGCCACCATTCCTCTGGACGCATCCAGATGGCAAACTTTTGCACCCGCAGATGCCGCAGCAAGGGATGCTCCTCCTGAATAAGCAAAAAGATTGAGAATAAGCGGAGGTTCTTTTCGCGTGCGGATCGCGTCCTTCATTGCTTTCCAAAGTAAGCTATGCTCGGGAAATACCCCTAAATGACCAAAATCGGTAGGTGAAATTTTAAAACGCACTCCTTCGACTTCTGAAATCCAATGCGCAGGAAGTTTTGTTTTATAATTCCAGGAGTTTCCTCCATCGCGAGAAAAATGCGCGTCCGCCCGATCCCATTCCGCTTTCGGAAGGGTCGGTTTCCATAACGCTTGCGAACAAGGACGAGCGATCAGGTAGCTTCCAAAACGCTCGAGCTTCTGTTGATCGCCGCTATCGACAAGGAAATATTTTTCTGTCATTGAATTTGTGGAAAAATTGTGAATTTATACCCAACGTGACTGAAAATTTGGTTTAGGACCGAAGCGAAAGCTCCCGCGATTGGCACGATTGAATCGTCGCCCCTATTAGAAATAGGGGCTAGATTCGATCATCCAATCCCGGGGCTTTGGCTCGGTCTTAAATCCAAATTTTCAATCACGTTGGGTATAATGCACGGTATCTTAGCAGCTATTACCGATTATTTCCATCCAATATTCTCGACTTTAGGCATAAGAAAGCGTAGACTTGTCCTCCCTATAAAGGAGAATAAAGCGATGACATCCCCTATTCAAAGAACTCAAAATGTTTTTATCGATCAAATGGGTGCCTCTATTTCACCACTCCCCACCCGTTCTCCATCCCCAATCCGGGACGAAATGCACATCCGGGCAGGGAATCAAAGATCTTTTTTAGGCTCTCTCTGGGACTCGATTGCCCATTGCTTCAAATCGCTATTCCGATGCTTTTTTGGCCAGTCTGAATTTGCAGACCAAAAAGCTAGAATTCAATACGCTGCTGAGACAAATCATTTTATTGAGTTTTACAAAAAAGAAGAAAACGCGTTGACAGCATTCTTGGGAAATTTCCACCTTTGCCCCGTGCAGCTTTGGGGGATGCGCTTTCAGTGCTCGGAAGCGGCTTTTCAAGCGGCAAAGTTTAGTCCGAATAGGGCTATCATGCAACGCTTTCAACATGCAGCAAGTGGAGAAGAAGCTTTTCGCTTAGGAAGAGAATTTTCAAGAAATTATCCACCTATCGCATGGCAAGCGCGTAGCTTGAATGTGATGCGCGAAGTTGTTCACGCGAAATTTTCTCAAAATCCACAGCTCAAAGAACTCCTACTCGCTACTGGAAACGCCTACCTTGTCGAGCATATTCCTGTAACTGGAAGAGATGCTTTCTGGGGGGATAATCATGATGGAACCGGACGAAACTGGCTGGGCCAAATCCTAATGGAAACGCGGGCAAGACTTGGTGGAGCCCCACCCGTGCCAAGAAATGCTCAATACAATGATTTCATAGCAGGATTAGGACCTTAATCTATTTCTCAACGTATTTCTTACTAAAGAAAAACTTGGGATCTGAGTAGAGCAATATCACTATGAAAGCAAGGAGTAGCGCTGTCTGGATTACCTTGCTTTCCGGCTGTGTTGCAAAAAATTCATTAAATGCACCTGCAGTGATGTGGAAAACCACAGCGACCCAAATGTTTCGGTGTGTTTTATAATAGAGCCAGTTCATCAGAATCACAAAAGGGATGAGGCTGCATGCAAAATTGAGGGCGTAAATCCATCCCATCTCTACCAGATTGTTGTGGTAATAACCCTTAATGAAGGATAGCGGAAGATGCCAAATCGCCCAAAATATGGCAAAGATAATTGAAGTCCAAAAAAGGCTAAAGCGTGCGCGCAGCGTATCTGTTCCATAAGAGTGCCAGGCAAGCTCTTCGACAGCAGGAGCTAAAAAAAGAAGGATCCAAGCAGGAAACAGAGAATACGCGAAAGAGGCTTTTCCCGATAAAGAAAATTGTTCGATGCTTCCGCCCACAAGCAAAGAGAGCACTTGAGCGAGAAGAATACTTCCCACCATCAAAAATAGCGTTAAAAAGAGATAGATCGGCCGCACCTTTTTAAATGTGAAGAGTCTGTTCAACAAATCGCGGCGCAATTTGGGATCTACGTACATCATTAAAAACGCAATCATCATGGGACTCAAAAGCCCAATTAAAAGAAGCACTCCACTAAGTTCCTTATCGGTCGGTAGACGACTGAAATAAGCTGCTGTAAACCAAAAAATCCACGGAACAATCGTGCTCAAAAGATAAAAGCGGACCGGGTGCTTATATTGCTGAATGTTCATATTCATTAATTTATCTCGTCTCTAAAAGCGGGAATCCAGGAATTCCTTTTTCCACTTTTCTCCAAAGAGCACCAAGAAGGTAATTTGTCGCAAGTAAAATGTTTGTCTCGCGGCTTCCGCGGCAGACAAATTTCCCTACATCAGGAACCTTGCCGCGCTCACCGATCGCTGCCCAAATTGTACCGACAGGCATGTCTTGGGTGCCCCCAGTAGGGCCCGCGATTCCCGATACTGCGATGGCATAATCCGCTGACGTCTTTTTAAAAACGCCTTCCAACATCTCACGAACTACCTGTTCACTTTCTGCGCCATTAGATCTTAGTGTCTCCGGGGATACGCCGAGAATTTGCTGCTTCATCGCATGAGAATAAACGACAAAGGATCCCAAAAAATAGGTGGAAGCGCCGGGAAGAACCGTCACATGGCTGGCAAGCATGCCTCCCGTGCACGATTCTGCGAATGCCAACGTCTTTTGATGTTTCACAAACCAAGCCATCAATGCTTCTTCGATTTTTCCCGAAGAAGCATTGAAATGGTAATTGCCGAAATGTTTCTCAAGCGCTTTTTGAACCGAAGAAAGCGCATCTTCATCTGAAGACAGAAAGCAAACGGATAAAATGCCATGTCCGGGATAAATGCCAAACTCTACCGAAGGGTATTGCGCAGATAGCTCGCGCAAAAGAGGATCGATGAGGCTTTCGTAGACAATGCACAAGTTCATCTGAACCATTCTCTTAATTTGGCCAACAGGCCACCGTCGGTGCAATAGTGGAATCACTTGTTCAAGGAATAAAGATTCGACTTCTTTCGGAACTCCTGGCAGAAGGATGAGTGTTTTTCCCTTTTCTGAAAAGACCAACCCAGGCGCCGACCCTATAGAATTATGCAAAGCTTTTGCCTTGCAGGGAATCCTCGCCTGATCTTTTACAGCGGAGTATCGGTCTTGATACCGTTTTTTTAACTCCTCAGCTATCGAGGAATCGATGTAAAAGTCGGAATCGAAAACTTCTGCAGCAACCTCTCGGGTAATATCATCGAGGGTGGGGCCAAGTCCACCCGTGCAAATGACGAGATCGCTGCGCACAAGCGCTTCTTCCAATCCTAAGCGGAGTTGTTCTTCCTGATCGGGAAGGGTGGTTTGCCGTGAAACGCTGTATCCATTTTTCTGGAGAAGATGGCATAAAGAAGAGGCATTGGTGTTGATAATTCGCCCTTTGAGGATCTCATCTCCGATAGATATGATTTCGATTTTCATGGGTGTACCGCTCGTACTTCTATCCCTTTGCTTTGTAATTGAGGATGCATTTTGCTCCAAGCAATAGATTTTTTTCCAATGCGAATAGGCGCATTTGTTCTCACCCCATTGACTACAAATGGCGTCGCAAGAGTTGCATTACGCATCCATTTCGAAAGTTTGGAAAAGAGAAGATTGTTTGGAAAATCTGCAAGTGTAGACACTTTATGAATTTGATGGGTTTTTAGGTCTTGAAATAGCTGCGGATAAGAAAACTGCAATCCCCAAGAAACGCTCTCTGCACTGAACACCATGGGGTGAAATTTAGCATCTCGTTCTGAATAAAAAAAGGAATGCGCCTGAAGCTGGATTACAGGCTGAATCGGTTTAATGAGAAATTTGTCAGAGCCGATGCTAATAGCATAAAAAGTGCTGAGATCAGTTGTCATCGCCGAAGAAAAACAGCGCCTAAAATCGCTTGCGGGTGGCACTTTTCCCTGCTTAAGCAATTCGACATAGGCGGCATACTTTTCTCCAAACCTCTTCGATGAGAGTACAGCATCCTCTGCTGTCACTGGCTCCGCAACGCAAACGAATTGCGCGCTGCCCAGATAAGAAAGAAGGTCGTTCATTTCCTCTGCATCAAGCAACACCTGAAATTTTAACCACTTGGAAACTTGAAGAATTCCCTCTGTCTTCGGTGTGCTAATGCGGATGGGGAAAGAAGACATTCAGACCTCAGGAATTTTTTTCTTGATCACTGATGAAGCTCGCAACCGACCGTGCATTAGAAAATTATGTATACCCAATGTGACTGAAAATTTGGTTTAGGACTATTCTTTATTAAAATATTGGCCATGAAAACCAGCGGGTATTAAATGCGGTGCCCTAGCGCGCCCAAGTTCTTTAAAGTTTTTTGCATCCAGAATTAATAAGAAAGAATCTTGATGAATGTGATCTAAAATTAGAGCAAGCACAACTCCTTCATCTTCTTCTATCGCTCCAGGAAGAGGCACAAACACGGGCTCACCGGAAGAACATCCTTTTTCAGCCCATACGAATGTTTCTTTTGTTGTAGGATTGATCTTATAGAGTCCTTCGCCATTCAGCTCTTCATTGTCATAAGACTTGCGATTAACACCCGATAAATACAAATGATGATAGGGATTCCCATCGAATCTTTCATTAATCCTAGGAAATTCACATGGCTTTGAAAGCAAGACATCAGAAGTTATTTCACCCGTATTCAAAGACAAAGAAAATCTCTCTAATTGAGATGGATAACTTTTATCTAAAGTCATTCCAGAATCAAGGTATAAACCTCCAATAATCTCAGCGTCATTGTATGTCACTATATCTAAGTAAATAAGACCATCTTTTTCAAAAGCATTCGCATGATGAAATGCAAAAAATGGTTTTGTCATATATCTACCGACCAAATGACCATTGCATTTGTCTAAGACCACAAAGCGAGTTCCTCTCTTTGGCTGCCAATTAAAATTCTTAATAAATGCTTGATTTTTTGTGATTAAATCTAGCGGTTTAACAACTAAAGGGAACTCTGTAAGGATAACATAGTTTTCAGTGACTGCAAAACTATGCATGTAAGCAGGTTCTTCTACAGGCACTTCAGCAAGGATTTTTCTCTCACTAGTTCCATCTTCTAAACTATAGAAAGTGTAACAGCTAGTCTGCCCAAAGTTAATGAGATAATTCAACACCCTTTTTTGCTGACTATCATAATGTGGGTGTACGGATTCCCAGCATCTATTTCTTGGTAACGCATCCTGATAATCCAGTGCTCCCATTGTCTCGAGAGTTTGTAGATCAAATTTTACTGGTAAAGGCACCTCAGTCAGAGCTACATATTCGTTAGCTAATTTTGCCACGTTGACGTTTGCGTTTTGAATAACGGGATGAGAATTTGGAATAAAAAACGTCAAGAATTTTTCGAAGATGGAACGACAAGGATCGGATGCAAACCCTTCGTAATTTAAAGAACCCTCGTCAAAAACAGTATGATAGGCATTGGAGCGAAGAAATTTATTCGAATAATTCACTGTACCTTGGTGAAATGAAAAAGCATGGAGCATAGCAAGTCCATCAAACCAATGTTCATTGCTTTGTCCATCAGCAATCACTTTGATAGGTCCATTACGAATCAAAGCTCCTGATAACCAATCGGGGATTGTTCCCGTAGTTTTCAGAGGCACGTTTTCCATTTCTTCTTGAAGTTCTGCGGAGATGTTTGTCTTATTTATGCTTTTATTGGACATAGCAAGAAGACTCAAAGCACCACCAAAAAACATAGTTATTATTGTGGCTTTAAAAAATTTCACATTACCTCTTTCTGATCTGTTGCTTGTATACCCAACGTGACTGAAAATTTGGTTTAGGATCGCAGCGAAAGCTCCCGCGATTGGCGCGATTGAATCGTCGCCCCTATTAAAAATAGGGGCTAGATTTGATCGTTCAATCCCGGGGCTTTGGCTCGGTCTTAAACCCAAATTTTCAATCACATTGGGTATATGGTGGATATTTTTGAAATGGAGCTGCACGAAATAGAAAACTCGCCCACAATTCCAACCCAAATTTTGAATTCGCAAATTGTACCCAAATGAGAGTTAAAAGTCACTAGACCTCTTGCATAACCCTTCTTCGCGCCTGTGCCCTTGCGCAGTCAGTATTTTTCTGAGCCATTTTTACCTGTATATACTGGTGACGTTTCAATGGGTCATAGAATTTTGGTTTTAAGAGGTCTATTCATTGAACAGTTAGCCCCAAGGCTTTTAGAATCGACTTATGAGGCTTGTTTGGGCGATTTTCTGGAAGACTTTCTGTGATGCAACTTGGCGATTATAGATTCTGCGATTAAAAGTAAGATTCCTAAAAAGATGAGGCTATCAGCAATGTTGAAGACGGGATAGGAATAACTACCCAACTTAAAGTAAAACATGTCGACGACATGTCCGTAAGCGAAGAAATCGCTGACGTTTCCGATGGCGCCTGTTGTCACTAAGGTTAAACAAAATTTCCGATAGGGGCTTGCTGACACAAAAAAGAGGTAGGTCAATAGGCCGCCAATGATTGCGACACGGACATAGAGCAGATACTGTTGTAAGGAAGCAAAGGCACCCCACGCAGCGCCTTTGTTAATGACATGGACAATGGAAAAATCGATCCCATGCCAATCGCGAAAAACGGCAATTCCTCCATAAGGATAGACAGGCGTCGAGGCGCTAATCGTGGGGATATTGTGATGGATGTAAGCCTTAAGATAGATGTCTAGCAAAAGCAGGCATAAAGCAGCGAATCCAAAACTTAAGGCCTTTTTCCAGTTCATGCGCGTTAAAGAAGTCCTTTTTCTAATTTCTCTTGAGACTTGACAGTCATTGCCGCATAAGGAAGGGCCTCCAAACGCGCCAATGGGATCTCTTCCCCCGAAAGGTCGCAAATACCATAAGTGCCCTCCGCAATTTTTTCCAGGGCGCGTTCAATTTGGCGCAGAATATCAAACTCTTTACTGGTCACTTCTAAAGTAATGGTCCGGTTGAAGTCGTCTGTACCTTCGTCGGCTTGATGCTGGGAATAGCCCTTGGACTCATCTGCAGCTTTAACGTCTTCGCTCGAATCGCGAATCAGATTCGTCATCTGATAGCGCATTTCCTCAAGACGTTTTTTAAATTTTTCTATGTCTGCTTTTTTTAACGCCATTGATCTCTCACTCTTAATTGTAAAGTTTCTCTAATTCATCCTTGGGATTGATGTGTTCGATGGCATCCATCAATTCATCGACATCTTTAAACCGCCGGTAGACGCAGGCAAAACGGATGTAGGCAATGGTATCCATCGCCTGCAAATGCTTCATCACAATCTCCCCGATTTCCGACGTCTTAATCTCCCTGATTTGTCTTTCCATCAATTCAGTTGAGATCTTATACGCAAGGGCCCTAACCTGCTCATGACTGATACGCGTATGTCGACATGCAGCGTCCAATCCTCTGATCAAGTTGTCCTGTCTAAAATCTTCATAGCGGCCATCCCGCTTTTGCACCTGGATTGTCAAATCAATCGTTTCAAACGTTGTAAACCGACGCAAACACTTCAAACATTCGCGTCGACGCCTTACCGAATTACTTTCGATAACAACTCTTGAATCGGTTACTTTTGACTCTTCATGGTTGCAAAACGGACAGTGCATCAGATGCCTCCCTTCTTGGAACTCTCATTGCGAGGATCAAGTCTGGCTTCGCAAAGTTTACTAATTCTGGTGTTTTTCTATATACTTCAAGGTTTTTTTGAAAGCCTATATTCTCACATCTCAATGAAACTTCCACACGTTTTCGTTGAATACCATAAAATATTTTTTAAACTAATACTTTTTTTTAAAAAATTTGTCGCTTTCCATACAATCTCTCCAACGCCCTCGAAAAAACCATTGAAAATCCTCCATTTCCAAGTACATTCGCACATGTAATCACTGGGTCAAAAAGGATATATAGAGCTGTGATTAAAGACATCATTTCTGCATTGAACCCCAAACAACTTTCAAGAATGGGAAGCATCACGATAATTCCTCCTCCTGGAATCGCTGCAACGGAAAATTTTGCCATGACAAAATAAAACGCAAATAGCAAATATGACCAAAGTTCGGGATAGGCGACACCATAATTTTTCATCACTGCGAGAGCAAATAGTGGGATGGCAAAACAGTCGCCGATCAAATGAATATTCACAGTCGCCGGGATCACAGCACGTGCAATTTCTGGATGCTGAGAATTTTTTTCCGCACCAACGAGCGTTAAAGGCATGGCAGCTGCGCTTGACATTGCTCCAAATCCAGTCATCGCTGCGGGCAACATATTTTTGATGCTTCCAAGAAAGCTTTTTAAACGGAAATTATTTGCTGCCCAATAGATGATAGCGATATATCCGAATACAGAAGCTGAGATAAGGGCAAAAATCAGAGCATAATCCTTGACAATTTTAACAATCACCCCATCGAAAATGAGCTTCATCGCAAAGCCTGCGATAAATAGCGGCATAGCTAAAATAAATCCGTGTAAAATTCGATTCACCCCCTTTTCTAAAAAGGAGGAAAGCTTTTCCGCTCCCTTCCATTTAAATACAGAAACGCCCACTCCTAAGACCAGGCCAGCAAACATGGCTTGTGCATTAGAAATCCATTTGGGCAATGAAAAATCCCAAGCGGGCTCAAGACCTAAGCTCTCTTCAGGGAGCACTATAGTCAGATTCAAATGATCCATTGCAGAACCCACAGAATAGCTGATCATCGTTGAAAGGAAGTTTGAGACGCAGATAGCTATCAGTAAAAAAAGAATGATCTTTGTCGCACTTTTCGCAAGTTGGGCCGCTGTTTTAAACAGCAATCCAAAAATGACTAAAGGAAGCAGGAACATGATGATAGATTTGATCGTAAGTCCCAAAGCATAAACTATAGATTGGATATTGACCGGAATGAAAGGATTTAAAAGGGCAATTAATGCAATGACGCCCAATAAAATAAAAGGCATTTTGTGAAACATGTGTGATTCTCCACCGAAAATTTTTAAAAATAAGATTTAAATTAAGAAATAAAAAGGGAGTATTACCGGCGGAAGCCGGTGGTCAAGGTGGAAAAACGGGAGGTAGTATTGAATAGACTTACCTTACACATGCTTCTTATGGTAACAGGTTCTTGGCCTCAAAGCAAGATTTAAAATTTAACGTTTTTCCTTAGCTGAGGAACGCTTTCTAGATGCAGAATGTGCTGACTGAGTAGAAGATTTTTTATGCACTTTGATAAAATAGTATGCAAGATGTCTACTATAGTCTGGCCGAAATCGGGTTCGTAGAACTAATATATTATGGTGTGAAAGAAGTTGGATGCGAGGAGCATCCAACCCAACGGAGGAGGTGAGATTCGAACTCACGAAACGTTTTCACGTTTACACGCTTTCCAAGCGTGCTCCATCGGCCACTCGGACACTCCTCCATGAAAAAGTGGCAGAAGTTTATACGACTTAGGGTTTATCGATCCACTTAAATCATTATTTAAGATGGCGATTTTCGCCTGGCGCAACGTCGCCATTTACGTAGAGCCAAACGCCTTCTACCTTTGCAAAATAACTGCGCTCAGTAAAAGTCGCATCTTCTTCCCCCTGTTTTAAATGCGCGATGAAAACAACGATTGCCTTATCCTTTTGCTCGCTGACCGATAAAATCTCGAGCCTTTCAAAATCTGTCTTTAAACAAGAATTGAGAATCGCTTCTTTCCACACATTTAGGTTCTGAGAGACTGCAGGATGGCGTGGATGGGTCGTTCGAACGATATAGTCGACGTTGTTAAGAGCATAAGCGCTGTAGCGCGACCGCATGAGTTTCTCTGCACTTTCCGCTGCTTTACCTCGGTGATAGGGAGCACAGCACTCTTGATAAAACTTTCCTCTGGAACAAGGACATTTGAAATCGGGATCAGCTGCCATGGGTTACACCTTCGGGGCTAGAGTAAGACGCTGATTGTGCGTGCCTGCCCTTACCGTCTGAATGAACTGCGCAACACGATCGACGCCGACCTGTATCAAATCGAGCTGAGTTAAACCGATGTTATTCGTTGGATTAGACACCCAGAGATCTCCTCCGGCCCCTTTTGCAATGCAGGTTTCGCGATAGCGTTGGTGAATTGTTGCTATCACGATCCGTCCGGTCCGATCCGCCATGCGCAACAAAACAAATTTGCGGCCGGCCAGGTCTTCTCCTTGAACCATCGATTGTCCGCTCCTAAAATAGGCATCTCCCAATTTTAAATAATCGGTAAAGTCGGATTGCTGAATCTGCACGACAGGAATGACGGCACAAACAGCTTCTCCTCCAAGCGCTGCGATGATTTTTTCTCGGGCCTGTCGGTTGCGCTGAGGTCCATCCAAGTAGTACTCGCACTCTTTCAGCTTACCTGCAAGCCCTGTAGCGCCGTAAATGCAGGTTCCCACCCCTATCACATCCAAAAACTCGAAGGATTTTTTTACAAAAAACACAAAATAGGCTTTGAAACTATCCGGCTGAGAAGTTCTGTCCCATTCGACGATTGTTTCAAAAAGGCCAGTCTTGCCGAGGGAGGTATCATCGCCACCAAAACTAAAGGTATTTTGGGTGACCGGTTTCTGAGTGAGCGAAAGAATTGTTCCTGTCATAAAACCTGCGATTAAAATAATTGCACAAGGTTAAGACACTTTTTAGAATCCATCCAGATAAAAATATTTTTTACTGAAAAAGGATATCTCTTGCAAATATAACAGAGGTATAGTGAAATTTAGGACTCACTAACAAAGTTAAAATAATGCTCATACGCTTTCTTTTTCTCCTAGTTTTGTTGCTTCCCCTCTCTTCTTGCGAGAAACGTCCATCTGCCTTAGGCGAAAAACCCACCGTTCTCGTCAGCGTTCCGCCTTACATCTATTTCGTCGATAAAATTGCGCAAGGGCTCGTCGACATCGAATCCTTGGTCCCCGCGGGGGCTAATCCCCACATTTACGAAGCTACTCCAAAAGAGGTGCAACGCTACCAAAAGGCAGCTCTTTGGATTTATCTGGGTGAAACTTTAGATAAAAAAGTTCTTCATGTTTTAAAGGATAGGCATAAAGCGGTACGCGTCGTCGACGTCTCCCAAAAGATTCCCCTCCTTTCTTACTGCAATGAAGAACACGATCATGATCATTGCCATCATGAGGGAGCCGATCTCCATATTTGGCTTAGCCCCGTTCTTGCAAAGCAGCAGGCAGAGACGATTGGAGCTGCTTTAATGGATCTTTTGCCCGAAAGCAAAGAACAGATCCGTAAAAACCTGGAGAATTTTTTAGAAGAGCTTGATCAGTTGAATGCGGAGATTTCTTCACTGCTTGCTCCCATGAAAGATAGAGCGATTCTCGTCTCTCACCCCGCATTCGCCTATTTCTGCAGGGATTATCACATGGTTCAACTCTCGATTGAGGTGGAAGGCAAAGATCCATTGCCCAAAGATGTGACAGAAATTATCCAAAAGGCTAAAAGCTATCACATCCAAAGCGTATTGCTCGAACCCCAATACAGCAACAAGGGCGCAGAATTGATCGCTGAATCCATGCACTTACCTACACATATGGTCGATCCCTATTCGGAAAACTACTCGGCTAACTTACTAAGCATTGCTAAGGTGATTGCAGAATGACCGCGCCTGCCCTTTGGATTGAAAATTTGAACTTCTGCTACGAGGCCTTTCCTGCCCTAGAGAATGTGAATGTGAAGATCGAAACCGGAGAGTTCGTAGGGATTTTTGGCCCGAATGGGGGCGGCAAGACCACCTTGCTCAAACTGATTTTAGGACTACTTACCCCTGCTCAGGGTAAAATTCACCTTTTTGGCCTCTCTTCTGAAGAGGGCAGGCAATGGATCGGATATGTCCCCCAGTCGATTCACTTCGATCGCGACTTTCCTATTAATGTCGAGGAAGTCGTGATGATGGGGGCTTTGAGAAAAATGGATTGGTTGGGAAGATACCCTTTAGAAGTAAAATCAAAGGCCAGAGCTGCTTTAGAAAAGGTGGGTCTTTCCCATAAAGCTAAATCCTCTTTTGGCAAGCTTTCAGGAGGAGAAACGCAAAGGGCTTTGATCGCACGAGCGATCATTGATGAGCCACGCATGCTGATCCTGGATGAACCTACAGCGAACATCGATGTCGAGGGGCAAAAAAGTGTTCACGAACTGCTCCTGCAATTAAATAAAACAATGACGATCTTAATGGTGACGCATGACCTGCAAACCATTGTAGACAAAGTGGGTAAGCTGCTCTGTGTTCAAAGAAGTGTGACCTCTTTGCAAGCGAAAGAACTTTGCGAGCACTTTGCTCTAGGACTCTATCATGCCCCTTTGACTTCTCAACCCCATTTTCCTTTTAAAAATGTTTAACTTTATTACAACCCTTTCTGAAAACCCCTTTCTTCTGATGGCTCTTGTCGCAGGCCTCGCCGCATCGTTCGCAAGCGGAATTATCGGGTCCTACGTCGTTGTGAATAGGATTGTTTCAATGAGTGGCAGCATTGCTCACTCTGTGCTCGGAGGAATGGGGGTATGCTTATGGTTGCGCCGCACTTACAACCTGGATTTCTTGACGCCTCTTCAGGGAGCCCTCGCTGCTGGCCTTTTTTCCGCTCTATTGATGGGCTGGATTCATCTAAAATATCGGGAAAGGGAAGATACGGTAATCGCCGCAATCTGGGCGACAGGAATGTCTATCGGGGTGATTTTTATCGCTCTCACACCCGGATACAATGTAGAATTAATGAATTTTCTTTTTGGAAATATTCTTTGGGTGAGCCATAGCGATATCGTTCTGCTACTCTCATTGGATGCACTCATCGCTGCGACTGTCGCAATCTTCTATAGAAGATTTCTCGCGATCTGTTTTGATGAGCAGCAGGCCCTTTTGCAGAAGGTACCTGTGCATACACTTTATCTACTTTTGCTGTGCCTGGTTGCAATTGCCGTCGTCTTGCTGATTCAAGTTGTGGGAGCAATCCTCGTCATCACAATGTTGGCAATCCCGGCAGCTATTGCAGGAACCTTGACCCATATCCTTTCGCGAATGATGCTGATCGCAGTTCTTCTCGGCGCCCTATTCACGTCCCTTGGGATGTATTTCTCCTACGAGCTCAATTGGCCCCCAGGCGCGACGATCTCTCTTGTAGCAGCCATTTTTTACGCGCTAAGCCTTATGAGAAAACGGGCTTTGCGCTGAGCCTGCACAGAATCAACGCGTTACATTTGACAGAAGCGTCCCCAGAAGCTTTTCCAGGCGCTGCGCTTAGAATTCTCTGACTTGTGCATTTTTTTAGATTTGGAAGCCGTTTTTCTTCTTTTTGATCTTGCCATGACTGTCTCTCCTTAGTTCTGGTGAATCTTAATATCTTCTGGACGTACGGACTCAACGTCATTCGCCACATCTTTTAATTCGTCTTGCGATGAGGGATGATTACTTTTGCTATGGCGCTTCAATGTGACTTTGGAAGCCTTGCGTTTGTTCAACTTCTTGTTAAAAGGTTTCATTGATCCTCAGCAACGTTTAGATGGAGCCACATCTGCGGGCCGCAATTCCCTGTATCCGATATATTTTTATATTATTAGTATTTTATATTTTAATCAAACTAGTTTATCACTTAATTTCAAGAAAACCAATATTATTTTTTTAGAGAACCATTTTGAGTCTAAACACATTGAATAGAAAATATGCGCATAAAGTAAGATTATAACTCCTGAACCCGAGGAAGCCGTAAAGCGTGAACTTCCAAAACCATGCCGGTTTTTCGTGTTACCTCTTGACTTTGAATCGAATTATAACCTATTATCCTCCCTTTCCTCTCCAGGAAGTGCTATGCCCATTGCACTTTCTATACATACGCGATGAACTTTCAGGAGGTCAAATGTACGCGATTATCGAAACCGGTGGAAAACAATACAGAGTCGAGAAAGGGGATATCATCGATGTCGAACTTCTCGAAGTAAATGTTGGTGAAAAAGTAGAATTCAACAACGTGCTATTTATTAACAATGCAGGCGCAACCCAAATCGGAAACCCCAATGTCGCAAAATCTGCGGTTCATGGAGAGCTGATGCAGGAAGTGAAGGGCCCTAAAGAAATCGCTTTCAAATATAAGAAGCGCAAGCCATTCCGCCGCACGGTTGGACACCGCCAACGCTACTCACGCGTTAAAATCACAGAGATCATAGGCTAAGGAGTTTCTCAATATGGCACATAAGAAAGGTCAAGGGTCGACCCGAAACGGACGGGATTCAAAAGCTCAGCGCTTAGGGATCAAAGCCACTGGCGGAGAATTCGTCACAACAGGAAGCATTATCGTTAGACAGCGCGGGACAAAATGGCTGCCTTGCAAGAACGTCGGCATAGGCCGAGACGACACTCTCTATGCCCTCATAGACGGGATCGTCACTTATCGCAAGACCAACCGCACCCACGTCTCCGTATTACCCGTAGCGTAATACTCAGACAGCTTTACGATTGATTTAAGTCGCCTCTGATCCAGCATCAGAGGCATTTTATTTTAGGTAGAAAAGATGTTTATCGATTCGGTTAAAATCAGTTTACGCGCAGGAAAAGGCGGCAATGGAGTCGTCGCTTGGAGACGTGAGAAATACATTCCGAAGGGAGGCCCAAGCGGTGGCGACGGGGGAAAGGGAGGCTCTATTCTTCTTAAAACGGATAGCCACGTCCTTTCTCTCGAAGGATTCCGCAACCAACGGCAAATCTTTGCCGAAAATGGAATGCCGGGAGCTGGTAACCTGCAAAAAGGGCGAAACGGTGCAGACTTAGAACTGATCGTTCCTTGTGGAACTCTGGTTAAGGACGTGAAGAGCGGAGAGATCCTTTTCGATTTTACGAATGAAAATCAAGAATTTTTAATCTGCAAAGGCGGGAAAGGGGGTAAAGGCAACAATTGCTTCAAGACTCCAACGAATCAGGCTCCCAATGTCTGCACCCCAGGAACTGAGGGAGAGGCTCGCGACGTCGAGCTCGAACTCAAACTCATCGCGGACGTCGGATTTATTGGAATGCCTAACGCCGGGAAGTCTACCCTGATGTCCCAAATCACTCACGTCCCTGTAAAGATTGGCGCCTATCCCTTTACAACCCTCTTTCCTAACTTAAGCTACGTTCAGTTTGACGACTTTTCGCGCGTGCTCGTAGCGGACATTCCCGGAATCATCGAAGAAGCCCACCAAAACAAAGGGCTTGGCATCGCTTTTTTGAGACATATTGAACGCTCTTCCGCTCTTCTCTTCGTCATCGACGTATCAGGATTTGAAGGAAGAGATCCTTTCGAGGACTTTACTATTTTGCGCAGCGAACTTAATGCCTATAATCCCGAGATGCTGAAAAAACCCTTTATTGTTGCACTCAACAAGATCGATGAATTAGATGCAGAAGAGCAATTAGAGAAATTTTATGCAAAATACCCTTTTTCGAAAGAAACGCTTTTTCCCATCTCAGCAATGCTCAATGAAGGCATAGCCCCCCTACTCGATGCGATGCGTCAGCTCGCCCAAGTCAACGGGCGTCGCTTCAAATAACGGAAATTAGAAGCCCTCGTTTAAAGCGAGGGCTTAATCACCAATGGAAACTGCTTTAGCTGGCTCCGACTCTTTTCGCAGTCCACTTGCGATCGGGATGATGGAAAAAGATAACCGTAATCACGGCAATAACAGTAAACCCTGCGAGAAGCAAGAAGGCCCCCTGATAATTTCCTGTAAGGTCGATCAGCCAGCCTGTCAATACCGGGGCAAGAATACCGGCCAAGGAGAGGCAGCTCGATGTGATTCCTTGAGCAGATCCCGCTTTCTCCTTAGCTACGTCGATATTCGTACTGAAGAATGCGGGCTGGGGCAGCATTCCAAACCCAAGGCCAAGACTCAAGAAAACAATCGATGGGACTAAGTCTTTGGTAAAGCCGAGCAGGACAAAGAACACCGCTGCGAGGAGCTGGCTCGACCAAATCACATGCGCTCTTGCTAGACGGCTGCTTCCTGTTTTGCGATAGAGCCAGTCAGAAATCACTCCCCCAGCTTTGAGGAAAATTGCGCTGACAAGCCATGGGATGGTCAGATACCAACCGACGCTTTTCAGATTAAGCCCATGCTGTGTGAGGAAGTATCCTGGAAGCCACAGCGTCGCAAAGAAGAGCATGTAGCCAAAAGCAAAGTAAGCGATGTTATTCGCAACAAGAGCAGGATGGGTCAAAATGAATCTCCAATTGACCACTTCTCCAGAGCGCTTAGAGTCTTTTTCCTTTGAAGAGGCGATGAATTTTTTCTCTTCTTCGCCAACAAATCGGGAGTTTTCCGGTTTGTCCGTGAAAAGAGCGTACCAAACAAACGCCCACAGAATTCCAACGACGCTAATCGCCATGAACATCGTTCTCCAGCCAAAATCGGCGACAAGATAGGAGCAGACAGGCGCTCCTACAACAGAGGAGAGAGGAATCGCGACAAGTCCTAGGGAAAGAGCGCGAGCGCGTTCCGCTGCCGGTAGCCAGTCACTAATCGAACGAGTCATGGCGGGAAAATGAGGCCCCTCCGTAAATCCAAGAAGAAGGCGCAGACCGATGAATCCCCAAAAGCCAGCAGCAAACCCGAGCAAACCGACGCATACAGACCAGCTGATTGCAGCAAGGGGCCACACAATGCGCGTGCCAAAGCGGTCGACAAGCCAGCCGCCGAAAGCTGTTAAAAGAACGTATCCGACGCCAAAAGCGGATAAAATCATTCCAAATTGAGTGTCGCTAAAATTGAATTCTTTTTTAAGTGGATCGATGACAAACGAAATAGCAGAGCGGTCTACAAAGTTTACGAGCGTGATGAAGAAAATTAGACCAGTGACAATCCAGCGATAGTGCTTAATGCGTGCTTTGTCCATTTGTTCCCTTTCGGTAATAAGTAAATGAAAAAATAAAAAAATTTTCCAACTTCAAAGAATGCCATCATTCCTCAAAAAAATCAATCTTCTCGCGTTTTTGCGTTTGTTTCAGTTTTAAAAAAATCTACACGCTTTAAATTAAGCGACTTAAGATATCCCAAGGAAATTTTTAACATTTTTTTTAAAAAGAGGTTTTCTTGAGGCGCCTTTCGTTATAATCTTCTCTCTGCTAACATCCTCCTCAAAAATTGGATTTCACAATGTCTCCTATTAAAATAATAAGCCTCCTTCTTCTTGCTTGCCTTGTGCTCGGCGGCTGCAAAAGAGTCGGCGATCAAATCGAACCTACCTTAAGTTACAGCGTTCAAGACAGATATCTTCTTTCTTTACCTTCTCCTTTTTCTCCCCTCACAGAAGAGGAAAAAGCAGAAGATTGGGGAAAGGAGATGCAAATCGGATTTGGATTTGCCCATCAGCTCGACCTTTATCAAGCGATGACAGCCTTTAAGCGCGCAGAATTCTTAATTCCTCCGGATGAAAAAGAGCGACTTGTCGAGATTCAATATGAGATTCTACTCTGTTACTACATGGGGAAAAAGTGGGAGGATGCGATTTACTTTTTTGAGCGAAGCGAACTTCGCTACGTCAACCAAAACTTCCCAGCGTTCCACGATCTTTTGATCCTCATGAATGAGGCTTACCAGGAAGCAGGGATGGAAAATAAATCAGAAAAATTCCTGCATGTCGTCTATAACAATTATCCCGAAGAGGGAGAAAAGCTCGTTCTTTCCAAAGCATTAGTCCAAGGGGATATCGATACAGTGAGAAGCATTGCTGCGGGCCCCCCTGAGAAGATTTATCTTGAAAATTTTTTAGATGAATACCAAAGACACAAAAAATCGGTAACCACAGCCCAAACGCTCAATGCGTTTATCCCAGGGGCAGGATATCTTTATCTCGGGCAAAATCAATCAGCGACGACTGCTTTTTTTCTCAATGGCCTTTTTATCGCCGCCTCCACTCTTTTTTTCCTCGATGGTAACATTGCTGCTGGAGCTATCTTCACAAGTTTTGAAGCAGGTTGGTATTTTGGGGGAATTTATGGAGCCGGCCTTGAAGCTAAAGCCTACAATGAGCGTCTTTTTGAATCGATGGCAACACCCATGATGCATCGAGAAAAACTCTTTCCAGCCCTCATGCTCAATTATGCGTTTTAAACTCCTTTTTGTGTTCCTACTTCCTTTGTTTATCCATGCGTCACCAGGATTCCACGCGCCCTGGGGAAAAGACGCGGATTTGAAGTACTCCCCTCCTCAGCGCATACAAACTCCCCCCAAGCGTTCGCTCGCTGTGCGTACAGCTGAACATATTATCCGATTTCATCAAAATGTCTTATCTCCGGTCGATGGACCGCGAAGTCACTTTCGTCCCAGCTCTTCTAGCTATATGATGCTTTCCATGCAAAAACATGGGTTTATCGATGGTTTTTTCATGGGCTGCGATCGACTCATGCGTGAAAACAGCGATGACTGGGTCTATCGCAAAATTGAAGAAAACGGCAAGTTAATCAAATACGACCCTCCCCGTTAATCCTCTCCGGCGTAAAAATAGTTTAAACTATATTTCGCCTATCTGCTATATCGAAAATGATTCAAGAATCAGTTTGGCAAAGCATGCGCCAGAATTTTGATCAGGTGCAGCCGAAACCGATTCTTGAATTATTTTCGGTATAACGTGCGAAAAAAGTTCTTTTTACCCAAGAGAGTCCCTATGTCAGGCTTACATTTTAAGACCGCTTTGTTAGCAATCGCGCTTTCTCCTTTCCTCCTCAATGCTGAGCTTCGAGGTGATTTTGAGGAAGATGATTACGTGACATACACCGAGGACAGGGAGGATGAAAATGAAGACAGTCTTTATTACGATGACGATCAGGACGATGATTTAGCGGATGCTTCCTACTCTAGAGGAAATTCTTATTCTCAAGA
>JAJPIB010000079.1 GCA_021324995.1 Chlamydiia bacterium
AAATTCGTCCTTCCATTTGGTCACCTCCTAAGTACCAGTAACTTCTGCATACCAGGGGTGACATTTCTATTTAACGGAAAGGTGACATTTCTAAAAAACGCTTACATTTTCAAAAACATTCTGTTATAAAATCAACAAATAATTTATAATTAGTATAAAATATTAGCATTTTAATATTTTTCTTTAATAACATAAAAACGGTTAAAAATATGCAACCCGTATCACCAAATACAAGCCCTGTAAACCCACCCCCATTACCACCTCGGGGCAAGCGAAGAAATGCTTCAGGGAATGGAACACTAGTGTCCATTAGTCAATCTGCAAACAAACCTGAAGTGGGATTATTGTATCAAATCATCTCTTCCTTCTCTTCTCTTTTCAGGAGTGTCATTGCTGAATCCCCTTTTCCCCTTTTAATTCTCCCAAAAGACATAATTAACTATATCATTACCCATATCACGGAAGATAAGGATCTTTGTTCATTGACACAAACATGTCGAACCTTATCAGCGATGCGAACTTTACCCCACATCAAAATACGTATTTGTTTGTTTAATGTAATAAGCACTGTTGGAATGGAACTCATTGACGCACTTCGCCACACGCCTCTGAATGATTCTGAAACTCGCCAATTGGGACTATCACCCATTCAATATATTTCTCCCCGTGAACAGCGGCAGAATGCTGCATACCTTCGCTACGCTGAAAAAATAGAGGATAAATTTTTTGCACTTTGCAAAAAAAAGTGTCCTGAAATAACAGTTGCAGATTTTCATTCTATGGCTGATGTGATGCTTCAAAGGCTTATAAAAATAGTACGCTCAAGTTTTCATTCTGTAGCTGATATGATACATAGAAAGTTTACAAACCAAACTGAGTATACTGAGTGTCTAGGGTGTCCAAGTTGCTGTAAGCCGATTGCTCGTAAATTTTACAGTAAGCTCGAGACAGTTTCTAAAAATTTCCTTGAAAAAGCGTATTTAGACAGCGCACTTACTTATGCAAGCCAACCTCTCGAGAAGATCACTCCCATTAGTTTTAAAGCAAAGGTGGCTGAACTCCAAGCACATTTCCCTCACCATTCTTCCTGCGACATTGAAACCTGTCTCCGCCAGGCCATCAAAACGTCACACGGTGACGGTATCCTAAAATTAGCTAATATTTACGTGGACCCTAATTATCCTCAAAGTATAACACTCAAAATGGCACTTCAAACTGAGCTTGAAAATTCTAAAACTGCAAGCAATATGACGGAGGAGCAACTTTATGAAATTGAGGTAAAGCTTGCTCATCTTGATGAAACTGCACAAATGGAAGCGCAAAAAATAAGTCTATTTTACGCAGAACTTGATCAAGCCGTAGCTTCTGGTCAGGAAGAAACCCGTTCTAAAGCGTTGCATAGTATCATTGACTAGCTGACAAAAGAAGTGGCTTTGCCACTTCTTTTTTGTTATCCTATTGCTCTATGATTAGCGGAACCGTTGAATCCATCGCCTTCGGCGGTGAAGGAATCCTTCGCCACGAGGGCCTCGTCATGTTCGTCCCGTTTACAGCACCCGGCGACCAAGCTGAAGTTGAAATCTTATCGAAGAAAAAAAACTTTGCTCGTGGAAAGCTTCTTAATCTTAAAAAATCGAGTACGTCCCGAATCGACCCGAGCTGCTTGTATTTCGGAAGCTGCGGAGGTTGTCAGCTACAACATATGAATTATCAAGCACAAGTAGAAGCAAAACGCAACTTCATCCTCGATGCTCTAAAAAGAATGGGTAAGATAGAAGTTTCAGAACTCATCGTTCACCCAGCAAACCAGCAATGGCATTATCGACGCCATATCCGGCTTAAATTAAAAAAAGAAGGGAAAGGGTTTAAAGCAGGATACATCGGATGCGATCCCGCCCAATTCATTCAGGTTGCCAACTGCCCGATATTCCTTCCAAGCGAAGAATCTCTACTTGGCACGCTCGAACCCCTGCTAGCCTTGTTATCCAATGAAGGAGTAGAAGAAGGGTCTTTGCGCTTGATCAAAGCAAACGAGGGAAAATTCATCTTAGCCTTCCAGTTTTTCCCTGAACTTCCTTTCAACATCGATGCCGCCAAAGACGCTTTAGACAACAACCCTTCCTGGCAGGGCATCATTGCTCAGTCTCCGTGCAAAAAAGCTGTCTTTGGGAATATCGCCTGCGAAGCAGAATTTTTAGGACTCAAAGCCCGCTTTTCTCCCTTTGGCTTTTTGCAAAACCATCCTGAACAAAGCGAAAAACTCTACCAAGCCATTCTCAATGCTCTTCCTCCAAGGGGCGAAAAAGTTCTCGATCTTTACTGCGGAATTGGCATCACCGCGTTACTTTGCGCCAAACGGAACAAAAAAGTATGGGGTATCGAGCTCCATCGCGAAACTCTAGCACTTGCTAAAGAGAATGCACACCTCAATCACTTATCCGTTCGATTCATCGAAGGTAAATCTGAAATCGAAGGCGCCCGCTTAATCAAATCTGAACAACCCGATGTCGTCCTTTGCAACCCTCCCCGAACAGGCATCGACCCAAAACTGCTTCAAATTCTCATCGCAGAAAAACCCGCTCACATTCTCTACGTTTCCTGCATGCCAAGCACTCTTGCGCGCGACCTGCAAAAGTTGACTCAAGCGGGCTATCAAATCACATCAATTGAAGGATTTGACATGTTTCCGCAAACCACCCACGTCGAGACTTTGGTGGTCCTTTGCCAGCCTTAAAAAAGTGTCCACATCGGCGACAGCCGCTGCGCAAGCTTCTCTCCAAAAGTCGGGTTTTGCAAGATCAAACCCCAAGTGTTTTTGGACAAGATCTTCTACGGTCATCATTCCGCTCTCGCGCAAAAGCGCATCAAAGCGATCGGCAAACGACTCTCCTTCTTTTTTGGCCCAATGATAAATGCCCAAACTGAGCAGATAACCGAAAGTGTAAGGGAAATTATAAAAAGCGACACCCGTAAAGTAAAAGTGCAATTTTGCAGCCCAAAAATAAGGATGCCAAGCGGATAATCCCTGACAAAAAGCCTCTTCTTGAGCCTTTTGCATTAGAGCGCAAAGTTCCTGTTGGGAAAAGAATTTATTTTTCCTCTGCTCGTAAAACCGCGTCTCAAATAAAAAACGCGCATGAATATTCATCATGAAAGAAATCGAGCGCTGAATCCGTTCGCTAAGAATCTTCAATTTTTCCTCGCGCGTTTTAGCTTTTTCTAATAAAGCATCGCCAAGGATGTGTTCCGCAAAAGTCGATGCTGTTTCGGCAATATTCATGCGGTAATTCTGTGTAAAGCCTGGAAGATCCTCCACCATGGCATTGTGATACGCATGCCCGATCTCGTGAGCTAAAGTAGAAATGTTGAGCATCGTTCCGCTGTACGTCATAAAAATGCGGCTTTGCTTACTTTTAGGAAACATCACGCAGAAGCCTCCGGGTCTTTTCCCACTCCGATCCTCCGCTTCGACCCATTTTTCATAGCAAGCCTTGCGGGCAAACTCCCCCATACGAGGATGAAACTTTTCTAGACTGCCTATAACAATCTCCGCCCCTAAATCATAAGGGACCTTTTCTGCCTTGTCCTCAAACAATGGGGCTTCGATATCACACCACGCAAGTTTACTCATGCCAAGTAAATCCGCTTTTGCCTGCAAGTATTCTCCTAATGGCTGTTTAAACTCCCCTACGGCATTCCACATCGCTTCCAAAGTCTCTTTAGACATCCTGTTCTCAAAAAGAGGTTCCTGTAAAGGATCGCTCCACCCCCTCTGCTTGTAAACCTGCAAGCGATAACCAGAAAGATGATTAAGCACTTGAGAAAATAGCGCCCCCTTGACTTTCCATGCTTCCTCAAGCTTAGTAAACGTTTCTTGCCTGACTTTGGGATTGGGATCTGTCAACTTGTTTTCTGCTTGTCCAAAGGATAGCGACTGTCCATCGCTTTCCACCCTAATCTCACTGACGAGCAGAGGATAGAGTTCTCCCCAACTATGGTAACCATCTACGGCCAGCTGCGTGATCAAATCTTCCTTTTCGCACGGCAATTTCATTTTTGTGCGCTTTCGCCTCTCCTCCAAAATAAAGCGGACCGGCTCATATTGACGTACGAGGGAATTAAAAGCAGTTTCATCCTGTCCCATCAAAAAATCGTCGAAGCGGTTTGAAAAAAGCAGAAAATCTGCCTCAAGCACTGAAAATGCAGCGCGAAGCTGGCCTGCCTGTTCATCTTTTTGATCTTGAGATTGCAAACATAAAATGAAAGCATCGCATTCGCGCAAAGAAACATCAAGCTCCTGCATGCTTTCCACTAGCTCTGAAAAATGCTCTGGGTTTCTTAAAGATTCCAGAGAAGCAATTTCTCTTCGAATTCGATCCAATTCTCTTTGAAGGGATTTGGAGTGACTTCCTCCTGAAAACAAAGAATCGAGATCCCACTTTTCTGCGTACTTCATCATCGCCTCTTTTTTAAATTGCTGACGCTTGGAAGCTGAAGAATTTGCCACTGCCAAAGACAGCAACAGCAAAAATCCAAGTTTGAAAGAAGCAATATAAGAGGGTGATTACTGAAAAATCAACGAATTAGAAAATCCCCAGCGATTTTTGTTTACACAACACTAGAAGTTATTATGGCAGCAACATTTCTTATAGAGAATCATATCGCGATCGATCGGCTGATAGACCTGCCTTGTCGCCATTCCGCATGGCCCTTTTTTATTCTTTAACACTGGAGAAAGCCTATACAAAGGCAATGTCAAAACAACATTGATCTGATAAATCGTCTCAAAGAGGCGATCGTGAGAAATACTAAGCTCAACCGACGCGATATCGCCAAACTGGGGACGCAGCAGCGCTTTTCCGCCAACTGCAGAGGTATTTATCGGGCCATTCATGTAGTAAGGGCCTGCGGCCGCATACAGCTGAAAGTTTTTATAGTTTAAAAAATAGTAGCCAACACTTCCATCGACAAAATATTCTGCGACTTCATTGCGCTTACAAACTTCCCGATATGGCCCAATATAATTGTCATATACGCATGTCTTAGCGTGCTTTCGATGTCCTATAGGAACACCTCCATTAATATGGAGTTCCCATCTCTTATTTAAGACTTCGAATCCCCCACTGATCTGATTGAAATTTCCATGCCTTCCTTGGCGGAAATCGTAAAAGAGGTTCCAACCGAAAATCTCGCAGAAGGACTTAGAGGGAAATCTGCCGATCAAGCCAAGATTTGCTGCTAATTTGCCATCATCAAAAACGACCCCTCTCAGGTCAAAAAGAGTCAAATGATGACCTAACCGGTATTCTGGCCCCAAAATGACAGACAGCTTTGTATAACCTGTATCATATCCAACGCCCTTGCCTTCAATGTGACCAATGTCGATTCTTTTTGGAATTGGGTAGGGGTTGGGTCGACGCGTATCTGGAATTTCCTTACTTGGTTTTGGTGTTGACTCCCCCCCCCCTTTTGCAAACCATGGCAATTGGGCCACGGGCTTTTGAGTCAATGGTTTCTTCGCTGCAGGAGCCTTGGCTACGGATTTATGATACACACCCCTCTCATAAGAACGGGATGATCCGCGAGCAATTTCAGATTTTCGCGAGCTATGGTACTTACCCGCAGGAACTGTAACGTGAATAGAGCCAGAAGGTTCAAAATAAATAACAACAGCAGCCCCAACACAAAACAGCCCAAGCAGTATTTTTTTCATAAGAGCACCTAACAACATGCATCAGTCTTTTTCTTAATAATACAAATAAATAATTTATTTACAATAATTATTAATTTTAATGAGGTCCATAATCAATCCCTTTGGTCTCTAAACGGAGAGTCTTGACTGGCTTGAAAATTTAGTGTTAGGATAACTGGCGTTTAAAATGAGGACTTATGATTCAAAAAATTCTATCTCTAACCTTACCACTGATTATTGCCATTTTACCCGTACGTTCCGTTGAACTACAAAGAGTAATTCTTGCCACTAACAATAATCCCAACTATATCCAATTTTGGCCCATTGTAGCTCCTCTATGGCAAGCAATGGGATTTCATCCCACATTGGCTCTTATCGCTGATGAAAATTGTCCTATCGACACATCTCTTGGCGATGTTATTCGGTTCCATCCTCTCCCAGATGTAGCGGAGTCTACACAGGCGCAAGCCATCCGACTGCTGCTTCCTGCGCTTTTCCCTGAAGACACCTGTCTCATTTCTGATATCGACATGCTTCCTGTATCCCCATCCTATTTTAGGGAAGGGATTGCCCAATGTCATGAGGACGCCTTTGTAGTTTATCGCGATTGCGCTCACGGATGTGGGTATCCGCATTACCCTATGTGCTATAATGCAGCAAAAGGAAAAGTTTTTGCATCCATTTTCGAAGTTTCCACACCTCAGAATATCCGAGACAAAATCTCCCAATGGGGATCCTATGGATTGGGTTGGAACACCGATGAACTGCTCATGTATCTCTTTTTAGATCAATGGGAGCGCAAGGGGGGACATATCGTGCGTCTAGGGCATGGGGTAGAAAGGCGGATTGATAGACTTTACTGGCCCACGGACCTAGAAACTTTGGATATCTCCCAATATATCGACTGCCATTGTCCTCGTCCGTATGAAAATAATGCAGAATCGATCAATAAAATCGCTGCTGCCATTCTTTTGCACATCATTAAGGAAAAAGACTTTTCCAAACAGGAGACATGCAATGTAGAACCTTTTTGACCGTTTCTCAGGCTAAGAGAATATACCGGTTCTTTTGAATCCAAAATCGACACCTGAACATTCTTATAAATATTTTGTTGTATTTATTTTGTTTTTGATCCAATCTTTTCTGAAAAACGGCAATTTCTGCAGGAAGGAATATACCCAACGTGATTGAAAATTTGGATTTAAGACCAAGCCAAAGCCCCGGGATTGGACTATTGAATCTAGTCCCTATTTCTAATAGAGGCGACGATTCGATCGCGCCAATCGCGGGGGCTTTCGCTTCGGTCCTAAACCAAATTTTCAGTCGCGTTGGGTATAAACTCCTCTTTCTATGCTTATTTTGTTTTCCCTTTCTATTAAAAGCTGTCGAAGCGCAAAAGCTTGAAACTGCCCAAGAAAAGCCCATTGTTGTCGTTATTCCTTCCTATAACAATAAGGATTGGTACCAGAAAAACCTAGACTCTGTCTTTGCTCAAGACTACAAAAATTTCCGCATCATCTATATTGATGATGCTTCACCTGATGGAACAGGTACGCTTGTCAAAGCTTACATCAAAGAGAAAAAACTGCAGCATCGAGCCACTGTCATTCAAAATCCAAAGCGCATAGGTTCGCTGGCAAATATCTATAAAGGGATTTGGCTATGCGCGCCCGATGAAATCGTCGCTAATCTGGATGGAGACGACTGGTTTGCACATGAATATGTCCTAAAAAAGCTCAATGAGGTTTATGCTGACCCGAACGTCTGGGTTACGTATGGTCAATTTGTATATTACCCTTGCGGATCTCCCGGTTGGGCAGCGCAAGTTGCTTCGGAGATTATTGAGCAAAATGCATTTAGAGAGAATCAATGGACGACAACAGCGCTAAGAAGTTTTTACGCTGGGCTATTTCAAAAGATTAAAATTGATGCCTTATTGCATGAGGGGGAATTTTTCCCCATGGCCGGGGACCTTGCTTACATGTGGCCAATTCTTGAAATGGCAGGCACCCATTCTCGATTTATCCCAGAAGTCCTTTATGTCTATAACGTCGTCACCCCTATTAATGACCAAAAAGTGGATCCAACTTACCAACAAAATTTAGGTTTTGCTACGCGCAGAAAGCAAAAATATTCTCCTATAGAAAGGCCCTATGATTGAATTATCATGGCACCGCTTTTTGACCTTTTTGAGTATACCCAACGTGACTGAAAATTTGGATTTAAGACCGAGCCAAAGCCCCGGGATTGGACGATCAAATCTAGCCCCCATTTCTAATAGGGGCGACGATTCAATCGCGCCAATCGCGGGAGCTTTCGCGTCGGTCCTAAACCAAATTTTCAGTCACGTTGGGTATAGAGTTCTTTTCCTCCTCTTCTGTTCTGCTGCCTGCGCAGCTGAACAGTCTTTAGAAGAAAAACCCTTCGTTATCATTATCTCATCCCATAATAATCTGGATTGGTATGAACAGAACTTAGACTCTGTCTTCAATCAAAATTATAGCAATTATAGAGTCATCTACATTGCGGATGCCCCCACTGATGGCACCTATGAGCATGTTCAAGATTACATCGTTAAAAACCAACAACAGAAACGTGTTACTCTTCTCAAAAACCCAGAGCAAAAAGGGCACCTTGCTTGTATGTGCCAAGCGGCCTTTACCTGCAGCAAAGAAGAAATCATTGTTGAACTAGAGGGTTGTGATTGGTTGGCTCATGAAAATGTCTTATCGCAACTCAATTCCGTCTATACGAATTCTGAAGTATGGATGACCTATGGCCAGTTTCTTTATTATCCCTTTTACTCCAAAGGATTTGCCGCCCCGATTCCCGATCATGTCATCAACACTCATGGGTTTCGAGATCTCAAGGGCTGCGTTTCACATCTCCGCAGTTTTTATACTGCGCTTTTTCAAGAAATCGATAAGCAAGACTTTTTGCACGAAGGAGAGTTCTTCCAGGAAGCCGACGATTTAGCTTATCTCTTGCCTCTTCTGGAGATGTCGGGACAACATACGCAGTTTATTCCGGAGATTCTTTACATCTTTAACTATTCTTTGCCTCCTATTGGACAACGAGCGGGCACTCCTAACGCAGATAAAATGGACTCGATAATTCGTAGCAAAAAGAGTTATTCTCCTCTACCAGAGCTCCCCTTACAGCCCACTGCTCCACCAGCTTCTCTCTACCCATGTATTAACGATATTTTGCATCCCACACAAAACGATTATAAGTTCCTACAAGCCTACTTAAGCATAGGAAAAAGGGATGCTCTCGATCGCCTTGGCGATATGGAGTCAAGAATACGAGCGATGAAAATTATTGGGGATACCTCCGAAGACAGCCCTATTTCGGGATCAATCCATGTTAATTGCGCTCTAAATGAGCGGGAAAATTGCATCATTCTTTATTCGTCGCTAAATCGCGGCTATCCCGCAGGTTTAAAACGCTTGTTAAAATATATCGAAGAATCTGACTTTAAAGGACATGTTCTCTATCGGGTCGGAGGGTGGCCAGATGAAGAAGGGGGTTCCCTCGTATTAGCCCACGTCCCTTACGCTTTCAAACCCTGTTTTTTTAAAGAGGCTCAGAGATTAGGCTACAAACGAGTGCTTTGGCTCGATGCCTCCGTCGTTCCTATTGCCAGCCTGAATGAAATTTTTGAAATGATTGAGGAAAAGGGCTATTTTGTTATGGGAAACTCCCATTCGGTTGGTCCTTTTATAACACCTCTGGCAGCTGCCTATTTTGGTCTGACGAGCGCTGAGACCTTTCACGTTCCTTCCTGCTCTTCAGGACTTTTCGGCTTGGATCTAACTCAGGAAGCTCCCTGTCAGCTTCTCGATCTTTGGTACAGAGCCGCTTTTGATAAAGATGCCTATTACACGCGCCGGCCTGATCAAAATTCCCTCTCACTGCTTCTTCATCAATTTGGTTTCACTGAGTTTACCAGTTTGCATCGCATGCCACACGCAGAGATCGATGAACCTATTCAACCCGACTCCTTATTCTATTTAGATAGGATCTTTGTCCAATGATTGTAAAACGGATCATCACTTTTTTTTTATTGATTCTCTCTTCTTACACCTACGCCATTGAAGATCCCCCTTTCCTCATCGTGGTTCATGCCAGCAACCACAAAAATTGGGTCAAAAAGAATCTCGATTCCCTATTTGCCCAATCATACAACAACTTTAGAGTTATCTATATCGATGATGCATCTTCTGATGGCACCCAAGAGTGTGTTGAAGATTATATCCGTATAAACTCCTTGAAAGAACGCCTTATTTTCATTAAACATGAGCAACCTAAAGGCCTGATTGCTTGCCTCGCTGAAACTGTTCAAAACTATCCTCCTGATACGATTGTTATGCCTCTAAAAGGCTGCGATTGGCTTGCGCATCGCAATGTTCTTAGCGCTATCCGAAACATTTATGCAGACGCTTCGACATGGCTCACCTACGGCCAATACAGTATTTATCCCAATTATTCCTGCGGCAATGCTTCCCCCATCTCTGAAGAAATTGTCAAAAATAATGAGTATCGGAACAAACTCGCTTACTTCCCAGCACTTAAAACTTTCTACGCTGGCTTATTTCAACGAATTCTCTCTGAAGAACTTCTTGCAATGCCCTTTTCCTCTTCCGATTATGCTTTATTTATTCCATTATTAGAAATGGCAGGCAGACATAGCAAATACATCCCTGATATCCATTACATCTATAATTCTTCACAATGTGAAATCACTAGCGAGGGAATTGCCTCTATACCCAACGTGATTGAAAATTTGGATTTAAGACCGAGCCAAAGCCCCGGGATTGGACGATCGAATCTAGCCCCTATTTCTAATAGTGGCGACGATTCGATTGCGCCAATCGCGGGAGCTTTCGCTTCGGTCCTAAACCAAATTTTCAGTCACGTTGGGTATAAAGAAAAATACCAACCCCTTGTCCATTATACTGCCTCAACACCTATCAAAAAAATCTACATCACTCCTGGCTTTTGGGGGGAATTGTTTGCTATCGATAATCCTGTTTTTAACAGAGATAATTGCCTGGAAGTCCTTTATCGCCTCCGAGAAACAGCGCGCGAAGCTGGCTATGAAATTTATCAAGCAGATCATCTGGAGAACATCGAAGATTTTGAATATCTTATCGTCTTCGACGTCTTCGAGGATCAACTTCCATTGTTATCTCGATTTCCTAAAGAAAAAAAAATCCTTTTTCTTTGGGAGCCACCTTCTGTGATACCCGCAAATTACATTCTTGAAAACCACAGCGATTTTTCCAAAGTAATCACCTGGCACGATGGCCTAATCGATGACAAAAAGTACTTCAAGTTCTTTTATCCTGTCATCCATCCAGAAATTTCAAATGTTCCACAGTTTAGTTCTAAAAAGTTGTGCACACTAATCGCGTGCAATAAAGATTCCTCTTTTCCTGGAGAACTGTATTCTGAACGCCGCCGTCTCATTCAATTTTATGAAAATTTTCCCAACGACGATTTCACCCTCTATGGAAAATGGTGGCAGGAAAGCCTAACCACTTATGGCGGTCCCATTGATAAAAAAGTTGACGTCTTAAAACAATTCCGCTTTTGCTACGCCTATGAAAACATTCGCGGCGTACCTGGATACATCACAGAAAAAATCTTCGATTGCTTTCAAGCAGGAACCGTTCCTGTTTATTGGGGAGCTCCCAATATTGCTTCCTACATTCCAGAGAATTGCTACATTTTGCGCGAAAAGTTTCCAAGCGACACCGCTCTATATGCCTACCTCAAAACTATGGGGGAAGAGCGTTATCAAGAATATCAGCGCAACATTCGCAATTACCTACAAAGCCCTGCAGCTAAGCTATATTCACAAGACCATTTTATCTCTTTATTTATGAAGCTCATTTCAACACCTTCAACCTAAGTGAAACGTCATGAGATTTTTTTTTATCCTCCTCTTCTTCGCATCGTGGAATCTGGAAGCTTCATCTCCAGAACGTCCTAAAGTCTGTCTCAACATGATTGTCAAAAATGAAAGCAAGGTGATCGAACGCTGCCTAGAATCGGTCAAACCTCTCATTGATTACTGGATCATTGTCGATACAGGTTCCAAAGATGGCACACAAGAAATCATCAAAAAGTTCATGAAAGACATCCCTGGGGAGCTTTATGAGCGCCCGTGGGTAAATTTTGCCCACAACCGCAACGAGGCTTTAGACCTTGCCAAAGATAAAGCAGACTATTTGCTGTTTATCGATGCGGACGATAAATTTGAAATCTCCCCCGATTATGTTCGCCCTGAATTCGATCAAGATGGCTACTATATCAAAATCAATTACAGCGGAAGCAGTTACGATCGCGTTCAAATGATTCGCACGGATCTCGACTGGCATTGGGGAGGCGTTGTACACGAAGCACTCGTCAGCTACCAAGCGCATAGCTTCGGAAAACTCGACAACGTCACCATGCTTATCATCGGGGGGGGAGATCGCTCTTGCGATCCCAAAAAATTCGAAAAAGATGCAAAGCTTCTCGAAAAAGCCCTTAAAGAAGACCCCACAAACGCGCGCAACGTCTTTTATCTCGCTCAAAGCTATAAAGATGCCGGGAAACTTAAAAAAGCCATCGACGTCTACAAAAGAAGGGTCGCTATGGGCGGGTGGGAACAAGAGGTATTCTGGTCTCTATACCAGATCGCAATTCTTCAAGAAACTTTGGAAATGCCCGAAGATGTTGTCACCAAAGGCTACCTGAAAGCGTATCATTTCCGTCCTTGCCGCGTCGAACCTCTTTTTCGATTAAGCTCCTATTATCGTCGCAAAGAAAATTATCTCATGGGATATCTCTTCTCCCAATTTGCACTCAACATGAAGCAACCTGATGATCCTCTCTTCGTAGAAACCTGGATCTACGAGCATGGTCTTGTCCTTGAGCATTCCATTTGTGCTTACTGGATTGGACGTTATGAAGAAGCTCTTAAATCTAGCACGCATTTACTAGCGATAAAAAATCTTCCGGAAAACATCAGAGACTGTGTGAACAAAAATATGGAATTTATTCTTCCCAAAGTGGCGCTTGATCAGCAAAATTTGTTCACGCATCAAGCGAGTTAAATGGCATTATGCAGATTCAGCTCTTATCCATTTGGATCTAAAATCAACAGCAACTGAATCTAAATACCCAACGTGACTGAAAATTTGGATTTAAGACCGAACCCAATTCTGGGGCTTTCGCTTCGGTCCTAAACCAAATTTTCAGTCACATTGGGTATAGAAAAACACTACCAATAAATATTAATTTTTGATTTGATAGCATCCTTTCCATATGTTTTTGCTAAGAGATTGTCTTCAGTAAAAAGAGAAGCTTACACAACATTAAAATGTGATGGTTACCATGAAAAGAATATTATCCGCAGTCTGTCTTTATGTTTGCACGTATTTGGCAGCCAACGAAATTGATACCTGGTCTAGTCCTCCAGACACGATTTCATCCTTAGGGGTTGATTCTTCGTCGCCTCATGTAGGAATGGATGAAAGTGGAAACGTCGTCGCCATTTGGCTTGAGGGAGATGTTGTCGTTTCAAAAACTAAATTGCTTGGTGGAAGCTGGAGTTCAGCCGATACTCTTTCCGGTACCGGATCTTCCTCACCTCAGGTTGTCGTTGACCCTACAACTGGAGATGCCGTTGCTATTTGGAATGAAGGAGGTCTCATCAAGTCCGCAAATAAACCCTTTGGATCATCATGGAATAGCGCAACGACTCTCTCCGCTTCCTCCTCCTCTTCCCCGCAAATCGCTATCGATACTGCCACTGGAGATGTTGTCGCTGTTTGGGTGACAGGTAGTGTTGTCCTGTCAGATACTCAGCTTTTTGGCATGAGCTGGACAGGCTCACCCGACACACTCTCTAGTTCTGGCTCTTCCTCGCCGCAAGTAGCTATCGGCTCCAACGGCACAGTGATTGCTACATGGCAGACTTTAAACGGCGTCTCTTCTCTTTATAACATCAACGCCGTTAGCAAAACCTTAGGAGGAAGTTGGTCAACGGCCACACTTGTTTCAAATCCTGCCTTCCATAGCGTTTATCCACAAGCCGCCGTAGATGCAAACGGCAACGCCGTTTTGATATGGTTCAAATACGAACTCAACGGACTTAGCTATTCCAATGTTATACTTCAATCCTCTCATCGCCCTTTGGCCGACTCATGGAGTTCACCTGTCGACATCTCTGCTCCAGGAATGCGCAATCCCGCCTACTTAACTTCAAAATTGCTTATGAAGGATTCGGGAGGTGCATTGGCCCTATGGACAATACGACCCTTAGAGTCCATCTTTACAATACAATCATCAGAAAGTTCAAATTACACTCAATGGGACAGTCCCTCCACTCTAGACTCGAGCCTTTATTCGTATAATCTAGATGTAGCATCTAATTCTCTAGGAGATGCGTTTGGAATTTACATGACTTACGACTCCGGGAGTGATACCGTCTTGATCAATACTACGGAATCTCATATTGGAGGCATTAACTCAGGATTTTGGACAAATCCCTATACCCTATCGGATAACCAGAATAACGCCTTTCCCGTCATCAAATCCACCATTACTGGCACAGATTGCAATGCGATCGCAGCATGGGTTAGCTCAAATGGAACAAACAATGTGATTCAAGCCTCAACAGGTACAGGCACTCTGGTCGATCCACCTAGTAATCCCCTTGTGTCCCAATTTGTGAATGATAGAGACGTCTTTCAAGAATACTATAATTCCATCAGCTGGACAGCTAGCCCAGATCCAAATCTTATCGCCTATGGAATATATCGCGATGGCTTGCTTATTGACATCGTTGATCCCTCCTTCGTCACTTATAACGACCACAATCAAGTGCACAATGGCGCTGTCACTTACGGAGTCACTGCATTTGACAACGCAAGCACAGAGAGTGCTATAGTTACAGTTTCCTTTCCTTAAAATGAGCGATTCAGCCCCCTACAAAGGGGGCTGTTAAAATCGAAATTCTATGGTCCATCGAAACGGAACCAGTACTTTCACTGAAAACCTGGCGTTTTGACTTAGCTGAAGGGTCATCTTCGCATCCGACCCGCCCAGGCTCTAGTTTCTCAATAGCAACCTGGACGGGATTCAGATGCAAATCTGCAACCTTAAGCGTTGGCAAATTCTCCAGCTTTCCAGCATCAGCAGTAGCCTACCCAAATTTGAAGCGCCATGGACTCTGTTTTAATTCTTGCTGGACAACGAATTACTGTTTGTAGGCTATGCAAGAAATTTGGATCCTAGAATTATTGAGCAACTGCGGGGCGACAATTATATCGCGTGCAGGTGGAAACTGATAGGGAAAACGCTCCCCATATGTCGCATCCATCATTTCAAAGTCACGAATATCGATGAGATAAACTTCCGTTTTAACAACATCTTGCATTTTATAACCCTTCTTATGAAGAATGTGCTGAATATGATCTAATGTAATGTCAGTGAGTTGTCCGATATCACCTTCCATCATTTGCCCTGTAACAGGATCAATGGGAAATTGGGCTGATACATACAACAAATCTCCAGCAGTTTTTCCATTCGAAAAATTTGTCGTCGCACAAAAACCAGTACTGCTTAAACTAAATGCAGATAGGATAAATAACATCTTTCTCATCTTCGCTTCTCCTTTGATTTAAAGTTCAATCCGCTACTCCTATACTTAACATGACCGAGAGTTTTTTTGGCCAAACTAGATTTTCAGTTGGATTTTATTGTAATCTGCTAATTGTCAAATAGGCAGCAACCCCGCCTTCGACTGTGTCAGGTGGAGATAATGTCCTTGCTCCTGATGAGACATTTCTCAATTGCAAGGTCGCGCCTGCTCCAAATGTTAGGATAGCCGACGTACTCGTCATTACGTTGGAATTCGGAGTTCCCACTCGCGTACTCGCTCCTAACAACGCGCCAGAAAAAAGTTCAAATGCAGCAGTAGTTAGCAATGATGCGACGCTGAAACCATAAGAAAGTTCATAAGTCCCCGCGTTTGCAATGGTAATTGTTGGACTTGCATAAGTTATTCCTCCAGAAACCGCCACAGCAGCAAAAGCAACACTTCCATTCAACGCAACCGCTGTGCTTCCCTGAGCAGGGTTCGTCGTCACAACAAAGAACCCATAATCATTGAATGCACCTCCTGTCGCGCCAGATGAGCCTGTAGCTCCGGTTGCCCCCGTCGGTCCAGTGGAACCTGTTGGCCCCGTCGGTCCAGTAGCTCCCGTTGGCCCCGTCGGTCCGGTGGAACCTGTTGGTCCAGTAGCTCCCGTTGGCCCCGTCGGTCCGGTGGAACCTGTTGGTCCAGTAGCTCCCGTTGGCCCCGTCGGTCCAGTAGCTCCGGTTGGCCCTGTTGCTCCAGTGGAACCTGTTGGCCCCGTCGGTCCAGTAGCTCCGGTTGCCCCCGTCGGTCCAGTAGCTCCCGTTGGACCTGTTGCTCCAGTGGAACCTGTTGGCCCCGTCGGTCCAGTAGCTCCCGTTGGCCCCGTCGGTCCGGTGGAACCTGTTGGTCCAGTAGCTCCCGTTGGCCCTGTTGCTCCAGTGGAACCTGTTGCCCCAGTGGAACCTGTTGGCCCCGTCGGTCCAGTAGCTCCCGTTGGCCCTGTTGCTCCAGTGGAACCTGTTGCTCCCGTCGGTCCAGTAGCTCCCGTTGGCCCAGTTGCTCCAGTGGAACCTGTTGCCCCAGTGGAACCTGTTGGCCCCGTCGGTCCAGTAGCTCCCGTTGGCCCTGTTGCTCCAGTGGAACCTGTTGCTCCAGTGGAACCTGTTGCTCCCGTCGGTCCAGTGGAACCTGTTGGTCCAGTAGCGCCAGTAACTCCAGTGGAACCTGTTGGTCCAGTAGCGCCAGTAGAACCTGTTGCTCCCGTCGGACCTGTTGGGCCCGTTGCACCACTTCCTGTAGGGCCTGTAGTTCCGGTTGGCCCCGTTAAACCTGTCGCACCCGTTGGGCCTGTTGGACCTGTTGCACCACTTCCGGTAGGACCTGTAGTTCCGGTTGGCCCCGTTAAACCTGTCGCACCCGTTGGGCCTGTTGGACCTGTTGCACCACTTCCGGTAGGACCTGTAGTTCCGGTTGGTCCTGTTAAACCTGTCGCACCCGTCGGACCTGTTGGGCCCGTTGCACCACTTCCGGTAGGACCTGTAGTTCCGGTTGGTCCTGTTAAACCTGTCGCACCCGTTGGGCCTGTTGGACCTGTTGCACCACTTCCGGTAGGACCTGTAGTTCCGGTCGGTCCCGTTAAACCTGTCGGACCCGTCGGACCTGTTGGGCCCGTTGCACCACTTCCGGTAGGACCTGTAGTTCCGGTTGGTCCCGTTAAACCTGTCGGACCCGTTGGACCTGTTGGGCCCGTTGCACCACTTCCAGTAGGACCTGTAGTTCCGGTTGGTCCCGTTAAACCTGTCGCACCCATTGGGCCTGTTGAACCATTTCCTCTTGGTCCCTGGGGGCCGGGGGGACCTGGAGGTCCTTGTTTTGGAGGTTTACCGCACCCCACTGTTACAGGGCGAAACTCCTCTTCGAATAAAGGTGCAAAATTTATCTCCTTTATAAGTTGGGATTTCGGATGGGAAGAGAGATCATTGTTCTGCTCTGTAAAAGAAGAAACTGTGATTTCAATACAAAGAAATAAAAGCCAACTTAATCGAGTGTTTCGAAAAATCCACGTTAAAACTGAAACGCAAGCAGTCAAATCTCTATTAACTTGAACTCGAGGTTTATTTAGACAAAAAAATTTACGCAGCCAGTTTGCCAAATTCACACTTTTTATCCTTTTCCGGTATAATTTCATAAAACTATCCCACCTTCTCTCAAAAACAATCCCAATGAAGAAATGCTAAAAAAAACCCTCAAGCATAAATAGAAAACAGGAATGCAGAATAAAAAAAACGATATCAATATCTAAACTTGAAAAGCAAGACTTTATTTTATATCCAACGTGACAAAAAATGATTCAAGAATCGATTTTTGGCAAAGCATGCGTCCAAAATTTTGATCAGGCAGAGCCGGTGCAAAAAATGTCTCCTATTAGAAATAAGGAGGCACTTTTTGCAGATCGAAAGGCCTGGTGATGCAGGCGCAGCCAAAAACCGATTCTTGAATCATTTGGTATAAATATACTGGTGACGCTTGAAAGCTGGAGAATTTATCAACGCTGAAGGCGGCAGATTTGTATCCAAACCCCGCCGGGGCTGCTACTCAGACTCAGAAACTAGAACCTTGGCGAGGGGGAATCAAAAGATGCCTCTTGGGCTAAGACAAATGGAAGCAGTAGAAATAAGGGATCAGCGATGCCAATCCCTTCTCATGATTTTAATTCCAATTCGATTCCATTCCCATCCTCTTACGGAGGCCTGGTTCAAATCGCCGGATCACATGCTCTTTGTCTTCAATTTCATATCCGATTTCGAGTAATTCTGTTCTTTCTTCATCTGTGAGTGAACGACTGTCGATGCGTAACTTTTCCTTAATCTTTCCAAAGTTCAACTCGCCTTGAGTTCTATTAACATATTTATTAATGCGCAATTCAGATTTGCTTAAGCGCTTCGCTTCTTGATTATCTTTGAAGTTGCATTTGTAGGGGGGCCAGCTAAAGCTAGTATTACTTACCGGTTTAAAGATCATTTTTTCGACGCTCTTTTTTATATTTTGAGCGGGACGTTGCGTGAGCTCTACATTTGCGATCGTAAGTTCACGCTTAGGAAGGATACGATTCGATGCATCAAAATAATCGCATGTCAACTCTAACCCAGGAAAATTGCGATAATTTTCTAGAACTTCATTGACAGAGCCTGCATTGACAGGAACGATAAATTCATCAACATCCAAAAATACAAGCCAATCGGAATTATCGATGGCATAGTATTTGATTGCATTTTCATAAGCCGGCAATTGCGTGCTTAAAACCCAATGATCCACTTGTTCGCTATCTCGACTTACAACACGATCTGGCCAATTGACAAGGGTCACCAGTCCTTTTTTGATATAAGGGGTTAGAACGTCCCGGGGACGGTCTTTGCTTCCATTGTCATATAAATAAAAATGGTCCACACCCACCATTTGATGGTATTCAATCCATTCTCTCAAATGCATCGCTTCATTTTTAAAAAGTGAGCAAACGGATAGTCTGTGCTTCTTCTCTATAAGGGACTGCTCTTTCGCTTCATCTACGGGTATCGTTTCGACTGTTATTGCTAATACAGGCAATAAAGCAGTCAAGAATAAGATCAACTTAGATTTCTTAAACATTTGACCTCCAAAAAACATTATCATTTTTCCTGCTTTAACTTGTTCATTTTTAGAAACTAATCTCTTGCTTTCAGCTGAGATAGGTTCTTTCTCTTGTTGGTGATTAACATTACTCTAGCCTAATGATCGTCACGTACGCTGAAAGCCCGGGACTATCGGGAACCTGAATACTTATGTTATCATTCTTCGGGTCTCTGAATGTAAGAGTGGAAGCAGGTGTGGGAACCACTACAATCACACTTGCACTAACAAACTGAACGATAGGATCATCAGGCGTAGTGTATGTGTGACCAATTCTTGTAACATCTCTACCGCCTAAAGTAATCTCTGTCCCGTTTAAAAATAACGCAAACGATACTGCAAGATCCGTGAGACCTGGTTGGGGACCAATTCCATAGGAAACTTGATAAGTTCCAGGGTTTGCAATATTAATCGTATCGGGAGCCGTATAAGTAATCCCTCCTGAAACAATCGGCGCCGTATCAGGGGCGGTATTTAAATCCACGTTTTGTGGACCATTGAAGTTTTGAGTTTGAGTTGACCAAAAGAACCCAAAGTCATTAATGAGCGCTGTGCCAGTACTTCCGGTCGTTCCGGTAGCCCCAGTCGTACCGGTTGCTCCAGTCGGCCCCGTCGGACCTGTACCTCCTGTTGCACCCCCTCCTGTAGGACCTGTCGGACCAGTCAATCCTGGGTTACCCGTCGGACCCGTTGGTCCTGTCGCACCCCCTCCTGTAGGACCTGTTGGGCCAGTACCACCAGTTGTTCCTGTAGGACCTGTTGGGCCCGTTGGGCCTGTACCCCCTGTGGAGCCCGTAGCTCCCGTAGCCCCCGTCGGCCCAGTAAATCCTGGACCTGTCGATCCTGTTGGACCTACAATTCCTTGAGGACCCTGAGGGCCTTGAGGGCCTTGCTTCGCACCTTTTCCGCATCCAGTTTTCAAAATTTGTACGTTATCTTCGCTGTATGGGATCAATGCTTTATTTTTTAGCATTACTTCATTGTTGTCGAAACCTGATCCTGCGAATGCTCCCATTGGCGCGGAAATCAAAACAAAGGAGGTCAGGATTGACTGTGAAATCGTGGAGAAACTAAAGTAGCTTTTAAATGTTTGTTTTCTCATACGGTCACTTTCTTCATATTTGTAAGAAGCAGTATCAACCTATTCTATTGAACTACCTCAATAATGTTATCTTCAATTAAGGAAAATCCAAAACCCTCCAGAGAGTAAAACACTTTGATGCACACCTTAATTCTTCTAAATCATTGGCTTATTGCAACAATCAATGAAATCAAAGTAACAAAATTATGTCAAACTAGCTTCAGAAAATGAGTTTTGACTCCCCTTTTTGGTACTCTCAGGACGTAAATTTTATGCGCATCTCGCAATCCTCATAAATGTAACAATCACAAATCCTTTTGCACAAGAAAATTTTTAATATTAGAGGGCGAAATATAGAGAATTGCTGAAGGGTTTAGAAGGAATTAACAACCTTTGGAAAGTAAGGAAGGAAATTTTTACAAAAAAAATCTAAAAATGAGGCTTATACCCAACGTGACTGAAAATTTGGTTTAGGGCCGAAGCGAAAGCTTCCGCGATTGGCGCGATTGAATCGTCCAATCCGGGAGGCTTAGGTTTGGTCCTAAACCAAATTTTCAGCCACATTGGGTATAAACAGACTTTTTCCGCACCTGTGATCAACTTATATACTGCGGTCGGCTTGAAACGTTGATTTTCTGCGCCTGCTTTTTTCCGTCTGACTTTGCGTTCGCCCTCGTAAGCTGACAGGAAGATTGCTTCGAGCTCAACGCTTCGTCATAGGAAAAAATTCAGGGCATAAAATCAACGTTTCAAGCCGACCGCAGTATATGACGATTAAGAAACTCCCTCATCAAAGTTGGAAATCAACCTGTTTAAGTAGCTTTCCTGATATTTTTTTAGATCGTCCATATGGACTACCCAAGCAGACCCTTTTCTTGTCGCTTTTAGAAGACCGATTCGTGTTGCGTAATAAATCTTTTGATACGGAACATTCAAGATTTTGGAAGCTTGCTGGATGGAGAAAAAACCTTTTTTGTTATCAAAAATCAGTTCGCCATTATGCATGGACTTTGTACGTGAATATTTGAGCTTACGATAGTAGTCTAAATCCTCTACATCGATAATCCATCGCGTGGGGTTTTTGTAGGCGCGAAGCTTTTTTTGCTTAATCGCTACATAAATCGCTTGACGTGTGACGTTGTTAATTTTAGCCGCTTCTGAAAGCGTGACAAACTTTTTGCCAGCTGGAATTTCTGCCGGTTGAAAGTTGCTCATGTGGCTCTCCTTCTCATTTCAAGACAATCATCAATATAAAATATTAATTTTCCTAAAGTTAGCATAAAATGATTAAAAAAAAACAGGAAAAGTTTTCAAGAAACGTGGTACGACTTGTCGATTTAAATCTCAACCCTTTTATACCCATAGGGTTGTAAAGAAATAAAAAACCGCCGAGAGTATTTCCCTCGACGGCTTTTGTAACGCAGCAATTTCTCGGGATATTTATAATTTACGCTCAATTCTTAGACAAATTCCCCGAGTGAATTCGTCTAAGAAATTACATTGCCTCTGAGCGTTGGGCTTTCTTGCTTAGGTAAGCTTCTTGGTATTGTTTCACATCATTGATATGAATTACCCAAGCAGCGCCTTTGCGGTGAGCTTTCATCAGACCAACACGCGTAGCGTAATAGATCTTCTGAGCAGGAACGCTCAACATTTTTGCAACTTGATTGATTGAATAAAATCCCTTGTGATTGTCGAACAGAAGTTCGCCATCAAACATAGACTTTGTACGAGAATATTTTTGCTTCCTATAATTCTCGAGATCTTCTAAATCAATTGTCCAACGTGTAGCGTCTTTTGATGCTTTCAGCTTCTTTTGCTTAATAGCAACATAGATTGCTTGACGGGTGACGTTATTAATTTTCGCCGCCTCCGTTATTGAAACAACCTTTTTGCCTGGAGAAGCTGGTGCAGATGCCTCACCTAGGTAATGGGTTTCTTTTTCCATGGTTTAAATCCTCCAAAATTCAAATAACCTTTTTCGAAAAGTGCGCCGTAAATCGAGCGATAAAGTCGATATCAGCCAATGGCCTAAGAATTATCGGCGCTTTCTTATCATTCTTGTAAATTAAACGGTTCTAATACTCACTTTGATCATTAATTATGGCATATAAATGAATTGTTTTCAAGCATATGCAGATTTTTTTGTTAACGCCTACAAATCCAACTCTCTAGATAGAGTGAATTAATTATTTTAACTGGCCACAAACTTCTTATTTACTATAAGCTACGGCTAAAGAAGATAAAGCTTTTAGCGAAGAGATTTTTGCTTTTAAGTTATTGATTCTCTAAGAGTTACAGAGCTACAAACAAAACAAGTAAATTTTGTATCCTTAATAGAATCAAAGTCTTAGGCCCAACGTGATTGAAAATTTGGATTTAAAACCGAGCCAAAGCCCCGAGATTGGACGATCGAATCTAGCCCCTATTTATAATAGGGACGACGATTCGATCGCGCCAATCACGAGAGCTTTCGCTTCGGTCTTAAACCAAATTTTCAGTCACGTTGTTGAATAGCAATTGTACCCCTCGCTTTTGAACGGCTTTTCGCTTTTTTAAATTAAAAAGAATAGGTTCAATATGCTTCCGCGGCTCATCACTTTTCTTTTGACCCTCGTTACTTTGCCCCTATCTTTTTTAGAGGCCAAACCCCCTCAACTGACCTCTCGAGATACAAAGATTAAAATCGAAGAAATCCTTCAAGCCCACGTTTCCCATCAAAAATTAACAGAGGAAATCGCATCGCGGGCTATCCAGAACTATATCGATGAGCTAGATCCAGGAAAAACCTATTTTATTGAATCGGACATCGCGGAATTCCTCACTCCTTCCCATGTCCTTCTCGAGGAAGCCCTTATAGGATACAAAAGTGAAGATTTTTCCGTCTTTGAAAGAATCCACGAAGCGATGTTAATCGCGATTGACAGACGAAATAAATTAGAAAAAGATGTCCAAGACGCCCCCTTAATGAAAAATGCCCAAGCATCAGAATTTAAAGACATCAAATGGGCAACATCCCGGGAAGAGCTTTTAGAGCGTCTCATCAAAATCAAATCCCTACAATTGCAAACAGCCGAAAAAATCAGTGCTGAAACAAGAGATCAATTTTCGCAACGCATCGCTAAACGCCGATTAAATCGCGAAAACGAACTGATGGGCGCTAATCTCGCGGAACGAAAGCAAATTGTTTTATCCCATGTCCTCAAATCGACAAGCTCCGCTTTAGATTCGCAAACGATCTATTTCACGCCTTCAGAAGCTAGCCAATTCATGATTCAAGTTCAACAGAGATTATTCGGTATAGGAGCGCAGCTTCGAGATGATTTAATCGGTTTTACTGTTGTTCGTATTGTAGAAGGTAGCCCAGCAAGCCAATCCAATAAGTTAAAAGTTGGCGATAAAATTGTAGCTGTCGATGAAGAGCCCGTTGTTGGCATGGATATCGTTGAAGCCGTGGAATTGATCCGTGGCCCGCAAGGATCCCATGTCAATTTGACTATCCTGCGCGAATCCAAGGAAGGAGAAGTAAGTAAAGAAGATAAACTCGTTGTAGAACTCATCCGTGGCGAAATCGTGCTTCAAGAATCCCGCCTTGAGACTACCTACGAACCCTATGGCAACGGAATCATCGCCATTTTGCATCTTTATTCATTTTATCAAGATTCCAATAGCTCATCAGCATCTGACCTGTCTGCAGCAATTGAAGACCTGAAAAAAAAACACAATGTTAAGGGAATCATCTTAGATCTACGCAACAACTCAGGAGGCCTTCTTCCTCAAGCTGTTGCAGTCACCGGTCTTTTTATTTCAAAAGGAATCGTTGTTTCTGTTAAAGACAATACCGGACAAGTTCAGCATTTGAGAAATATTGAAAACCGTAAAGTCTGGGATGGTCCTCTTATCGTCCTTACTGCTAATACGAGTGCATCCGCTGCCGAAATCGTTGCACAAACGCTTCAAGACTACGGAAGAGCAATTGTCATTGGAGATCCCCAAACATTTGGCAAAGGGACTTTCCAGACATTTACTTTGGAATCGGCTAATTTCGATAAAGTAAACCCAAAAGGTGAATATAAAGTCACGCGAGGTAGATATTACACTGTGTCTGGTAAAAGTCCCCAACTGGTCGGTGTCAAAGCCCAAATTGTCGTACCAGGAATTTTTTCAGGGATGGAAATCGGAGAAAAATATTCTAAATTCCCTGTGGATACAGACCAAATTCCTTCCAATTTTATCGATGATTTTTCAGACGTTCCACCGATCCATCGCAGTCAACTCAATAAAATCTATAAAGCCGATTTTCAAACTGTTCAGACCACATATCAGCCTTATATCGATTCACTAAAAAAGAATTCGGAAGAGAGAATTGCTCAAAACAAAAATTACCAAAACCTTCTGAAAGAAATTGATAAAAAAGATGATTTTGCAGATCCAGCAAACTTCTTCGGTCAAAACGACCTTCAACTCATCGAGACTAGCAATATCATGAAGGATCTTCTCTATTTCATGGAAAAAAACGCGGCTTAAAATCAATTATAATATTTTATTTTAGCCCCTGTGATTTTCCAACTCCGCGTTCACGCAATTCTTGCAATCTATATTGCAAACGGAGAAAATGAGTGCTTTTCAGAATGTTATGGTCTCTCAACCTATGGAAAATGTACGCGTCCGAATCGCCCCATCTCCAACTGGCGACCCACATGTAGGCACAGCCTACATCGCCCTATTCAATTTGATTTTTGCTCGTCGTTTTAAAGGAAAATTCATACTCCGCATCGAAGACACCGATCAAACGCGGTCACGCCCCGAGTATGAAACCAACATTTTTGAAGCGTTGCAATGGGCTGGAATCCATTGGGATGAAGGACCAGATATTGGGGGTCCATTTGGTCCCTATCGTCAATCGGAGCGCACGGAAATTTATCGTCAACACTGTCAAATCCTACTAGACAAGGGGAAGGCCTACAAATGCTTCGCCACTGCTGAAGAACTCGCCGAAATGCGAGAGATGGCTTCAAAGCTCGGTCAAAAAATCGGTTACGACAGAAGATATCGCAACTTAAGCCCTCAGGAAGTCGAGCAAAGAGAGAAAGCAGGTCAGCCTTACGTCGTTCGACTTAAAGTCCCTTTGACGGGCGAGTGCGAGTTTGAAGATGGGATCAAGGGAAGAATTACCTGCCCCTGGGCTGACATCGATGACCAGGTTCTCCTTAAATCCGATGGCTTCCCCACTTATCACCTGGCGAACGTCGTAGATGACCATCTCATGCAAATCTCTCACGTGATTCGGGGGGACGAATGGATCAGCTCTACGCCTAAACATATCATGCTCTACGAAAGCTTTGGCTGGACACCGCCCGTATTTATGCATATGCCACTTCTCCTCGGAAGAGATGGCCGCAAACTATCTAAAAGGCGAAACCCGACATCGATTTTCTACTATCGCGATAGCGGATACTTGCGTGAAGCATTCGTAAACTTCCTGACGTTGATGGGATATAGTATGCCGGGCGACAAAGAGATTTATTCGCTCGAGGAAATCATGCGCGAATTCGATCCTAAGAGAATCGGCGTTTCTGGAGCCTTTTTCGACGTACAGAAACTGGATTGGATCAATCAGCAGTACTTGATTAATACTGTTTCCGAAGACAAACTTTGGGATCGGATGAAGGAATGGATCTACAATGACGCCTTCATGAAAAAACTCATGCCGCTTTGCCACACACGCATTAAAACGTTTTCAGAATTCATGGAACTCTGTTACTTCTTTTTCGTCGGACGCCTAGAGTACACAGACGAGTTGCTTTGCCCCGCTGGAATGACAAAAGAAAAAATTGCCATGATGCTGCAGGCAATTATCTGGAGTATGGATGAGCAAGAGAACTGGAAACGAACAGGAATCGAAGCTGCTGCAAAAGTCGTCACAGAAGCTTTCGGAGTACAGATGAAAAAAGTCACCATTCCGATCCTCTATGGCTCTCTGACCGGAAAGAGGCATGGCCCTCCGCTTTATGACTCTGTAGAAATCCTTGGCAAAGACCGCACACGTGCAAGACTTTTAAATGCGCTTGAATTTCTTGGCGGCATCTCCAATAAGAAAATGGATGCGCTTACAAAAGGATGGCGTAAAAAAGACTGCAAGGAAATTTAATTGCTCTTAGAGACCGACCACAAACCCAAATAGCGACAGAAGCTGGGTTTGTGGTCGGTCTCTTACCGCTGCTCTGATTGCTCAGAAGCAATTTCATTGTGAGAAACATCGGTAATGTAAGGGCGACTATAGCCTCCGCTCGTACAAGAAGTGAATAGTCCAAGCGCGATGAGAATAAGAAAGATCCGATGTCCAATAAGGCTGAAGCAACGCCTTTGCATGTTAACCTTTGCAGCCTAGGGCTGGCTTAATCATTTGCGGTAGATCCCTTTTTACAAACTTTATGTCCAACTGTCTATGACAATTTCAGATCTGAATGAAAAACTCCCGATCGTTGATAGGCATCACCCAGCCATTGTCACGATCAAAGAACGCTACCTTCTCACTAAACCAAGCTCGACAAAACAAACTTTCCATGTCTCATTGGACCTCTCATCCATACCCCTCCAATTTAAAGCGGGAGACTCCATTGCTGTTTACCCTCAAAATGACCCTCTTCTAGTAGAGCATCTGATTAAGGCCCTAAAAGCAAATGGGGATGAGCAGATTACAGATCCGAGAAGCGGATCTCTCATGTCTCTCTGGGATTTCTTAAGTTTCAAAGCAAATCTCGCCCGCTCAACCTCTTCCTTTCTCAAGCTTTTTTACGAATATGAGACAAGTCACGACAAAAAAAATTCGCTCCAGAGGATGCTTCAGCAGGACAACAAACCTCTTTTGACCCAATATTTAGCGAGCAACGACCCCCTAGATCTGTTTAAGGAGTACCAAAGTGTCGACGCTCCTTTGCAGGAAATTTGCGCGCAATTTGGCCCCCTACTTCCTCGTTTTTACTCTGTCGCTTCTTCTCAATACCTTTATAAAGATGAAGTCCATCTGACAGTCGCTTTATTTTCATTCACACACCAAAACGAGCAGCGCTATGGCGTCGGCAGCCACTTCTTGTGCCACCTTTCCATCTTGAACAAAACTCCTATTCCCATCTATGTTCAGCCTGCCCAACATTTCACTTTGCCAGCTGACACCGATATTCCTATCATCATGGTTGGACCGGGGACTGGCGTTGCGCCGTTCCGCGCTTTCCTTCAGGAGCGCGTTGCTAAAAATGCCAAAGGAAAAAACTGGCTTTTTTTCGGAGAGCGCAATCGTCAATCCGATTACTTCTACGAAGAAGAATTTGAAATGTTTAAGTCTCAAGAGAAAGTGCGTTTGGATCTTGCGTTTTCACGCGACCAAGACACAAAAATCTACGTGCAAAACAAAATGCAAGAGAATGCAAAAGATCTCTGGGAATGGCTTCAAGACGGGGCTTATTTTTATGTTTGTGGAGATGCCCATCGTATGGCAAAGGACGTCGAGAATACTTTACAAAGAATCGCTCAAACCCAAGGCGGCATGAGCGAAGAAGCCGCCAAAACATACATCAAGTCTCTCCGCACCCAAAAACGCTACCTCGCAGACGTTTACTAAGATTCCTAAGTGTATTCTTTAAGATGCCTGATGTCTTTGTTGAGCTTATTATAGCTATCTTTATTGTCATTAGCAAGAAAGGCTTGATAGTCTTTTTCCAACTTCGACTCTTCACTTTTTCCGCTTTCGCTTAAAAAACCTCTCGCCGACTCATTCATGATCTTAAGCGCCTTGTCCATCACATCCTTAAACTTGGCTTTTTTGATCACTTCGTCAGGAGGTGTATTTTCATAAGCTGTCAAACTCTCTTCGAATAATTTGATTCCCCTTGCGAACTCATTCCTATAAGTTGCTTGCAGTTCAGGAGAAATTCTATTGCCGGAAACTGGATCTGTCATGGCCCCCCCTTTTTTTTTTCATCTTATTTAATTGATCAATCTTTTAGAATCGAAATTTTAACTTTCCGGAGTTTCACTATGCGTAAAGACTGGATTTTATCGAGCCTGCTGATGACAACCTGTTTCTTCTCTGCCGCTGCTTTTAGTGATGACAAGAAGCCAGAACCTCTTGTCCCACCTCAACAAATTGAGAAACAGCTCGCCGATGCTGAACTAGAGTTTCAAGAAGCGAAAAAAATGTTCAACCCTTGGTATACAGGCCCTCTATTAACCCCCTCTGCCCATGTTCTTACCGCTCCACATGTCGTCATCCAGCCTTACTTTTTCTACATTAACAACTACGCACAATTCGACGAACACGGCAAATCGCATGACACTCCGAACTTTGAAACCTTTAAGCCCGCACTTGCACCCCTGCAAGTCGGTATTACACAGTGGATGGATAGCACCCTATCATTCTCTGGCGTGTACAACGAGCAAAAAGGAAAATCCTACATGAACTGGGGAGACACCTCCCTGAGTCTTGGCTTCGGGCTCCTTACAGAAACTGCCTACCGCCCCGCGATTAAATTCGTTGTGCAAGAGAGTTTCCCGACAGGAAATTACCAGAAGTTTGATCCTAAAAAAGCCAATGTCGAATCCACAGGCTCAGGATCATATCAAACACAATTCAGCTTTAACGTTTCTAAAGTTGTCTGGTGGCTAACACTTCATCCAATGAATATCCGTACATCTCTGAACTACACCGTCAACTCCAACGTCCACGTCAAAGGCTTCAACACTTACGGCGGTGATCAAGGAACACGCGGATCTGTCAAAGGCGGCAACACATTCGCCTTCGACTTAGGGTATGAATACAGCTTTACGCAGCGCTGGGTAGCAGCTCTAGATATCGTTTACAACTATTCATCCAAAACGACCTTTTCCGGGAAAACAACAGCACCCGTAGGCGGTCCCTTTAACGATCAACTCAGTTTTGCTCCCGCGATTGAATACAACTTCAATGATCACTCAGGAGTCCTCGCCGGCGCTTGGTTCACGGCGTGGGGCCGCAACGCTCCCAACTTCGCTTCTGGCATCTTTAGCTTCTACTATTATTGGTAGGATCTAACTTGATGGGCCCAAGAAACCTTGGGCTCTTACCAATCAATTTTATCTTGAAATCATTCTTTGGATTTATATACCTTGTTAAGGTATATCTCTAATATGAGCTCGCATTAATGGCAATTCGCTCTTTTAAAGACTCCGATGCAAAGGCATTTTTTAAAAGTGGAACTCGGGCAAGGAAAAAGGGATGGGATTTGACACGCGACGTAGTAATTAGGAAACTCGACATGCTTCATTATGCCGAGGATCTTAAAGACTTGCGCTCCCCACCTAATAATCGGCTGGAGGGTTTAAAAGGAAACTTATCAGGTTTTTATAGCATCCGCATCAATGACCAATGGCGTATCGTGTTTGGATGGGATCATGAGCCGTTTGATGTGCGCATCATGGATTATCATTAGGAAAAGATTATGAATAGGAAACCTACTTCTCCCGGAGAAATACTTTATGAAGAATTTCTCACGCCCCTTCAGATTACCCAAAAAGAATTAGCTGATCACCTTGAATGCGACTATAAAGTAATTAATCGCATCATCAATGAAAAAACGAGTGTATCCCCAGAAATGGCGCTAAAACTGGCCGCTGCTCTCAATACAACTCCCGCTTTCTGGCTGAATGCTCAAATGGCAATGGATTTATGGAGGCTGCGCACTCAAAAACCGAAAATTCGCTCTTTAATCAACCATCATCGCCACAAAAAATCCACAGCTACAAAGCGCTCCTAATAGGCCTAATGTCATGATTACTCCCACGTCTGAAGGCGTGGGAGTAATCTCATAAAAAAATACCCAGTTTATGAGTATTTAACATAAGAAAATATTTTAGTTACTTCCCTATCTGTTAATGTAACATATACAATCTAGAAACAATAACCAAAAAGAAGACGCGCTCCGTAAATGTTTTGTACTTCTGTGAAATTTAAGCTAAGAAAATAAGGTTCCAGCTGAGCTTGCCAGCGCTTAGACTTGCTGAAATACCATACCAAAGGCACTCCAATTTCCCCACCCCACATATTATGCTCTTCCTTAAGCGTTATCTTATGACCTTGGTAATGATATCGGTACCTTTGCTCGGCTTCAGGTGCTAGCTGCAATTTGACATTTAGTCCCATACTGAATAGCGGAGTGACTTCAAATACTGAAAATTTGGTTTAGGACCGAAGCGAAAGCTCCCGCGATTGGCGCGATCGAATCGTCGCCCCTATTAGAAATAGGGGCTAGATTCGATCGTCCAATCCCGGGGC
>JAJPIB010000057.1 GCA_021324995.1 Chlamydiia bacterium
AAATTCGTCCTTCCATTTGGTCACCTCCTAAGTACCAGTAACTTCTGCATACCAGGGGTGACATTTCTATTTAACGGAAAGGTGACATTTCTAAAAAACGCTTACATGCATCAATTAAAATTGACTAAAATAAGGCAATAAAATATAATTAATTATGTAATTAACATTTTTTTATTTTAGAGGATAAAATATGGCAAATAATATTCATTTAGATCAACAAAGAATTTATTTTCAAGAGATATGCAAGATAATGATGGAACTCGATACGCAGGAATGGAAATTTGAAGAGGCGCGTGTTCAAGGTACACTTTCGGCTCAAGTCTGCGGTGTATTTCAGAAATTTATTACTGAAGTTACGCCTAGGTTTACCGCATTGTCAAGCAAGATTGATGAAGATGAATTTAATTATAACGCTATGCATGAATCTAAGATTCATTTGGAAACAAAATTGGATCGGCTAAGAGATAAATTTTCTTTTAATCTACAGGGAGTACCTAGTACAGCTGTTGCTCAGAATCTTTTTAATAAAAATGTCGGTGAGAATAAAAACGAAGAGCCTACGAATCCATCCCATCTTCAACGTCTAGATAACATTTTCCAACGCCTGGATAGCATCGGTAAAAATTCTGATGTTGAACATTTTCAACAACTAGCTAGCCTTCAGTCACCGGTATTTAGCAGCCCAAAAGTGGAACCAACCCTAACGATAGCGCGCCCATTTTCACAAAACTATAAGCTTGCTATTTGCTGCGAGTCTCAAGGATGGTTAAAACAACCACAAATTTTGAATTATGAAGATGGAAAACACGCAACAGCGTTTAAACTGTCCCCGGGTGAACCTTTTAAAATAGTGAAGGTATGCAATAATAAGGAGGTCATTTGGGAATCTCTAAAAGGGAATCGAGCTTTCCCTGTAAGTGGGAGACTTGATCTTGCAGCAGGTGACCTTTGCTTTGCGGGAGAAACATTGAAAGACATCGAGCCAGGTACGACTGAAGAAGTAAACCACCCACAGATCGTTTCCAAACCCCTTCCCCCAGTAACTCTAGCGGTTAAGTATGATAAAATGGATTCTTATGGCCTTGCCTTTTGCAGTGAGTCCACAAATTGGCAAGTAGATGCTGATTATCTTTCTAATGTATTTGGATTTAATAATGGAAGATATGAAACATCAATGGAACTGAAGGAAGGCGAAGCGTTCAAAATCGTCAAATTTGAATATCAAAGAAAGGAGATTGTCAGTTGGGAATCAGGAGAGAATCGCCGGTTTCCTGCTAAAGGCAAGCTACTGGAAATATCCAACATTAGGTTTAAATAAAGAGCAATTCTTTTGAATTGAGACTGGATAGGGGGCTCTTTATGAGCCCCTTTTTTACGCACAATTGCCTATTTTCTAACCTGAGTTTTGGGTTCCCCCAGACACGGGTATTAGGCTTTGTAAAAGCTTGGCTTTATCGATCTTTGCAATCCAACACTCGTGGTCGTCTCTTCCATAAGCGAGCCAGATGAACTGCTCATCTGAAATATAGCCGCAAGGAAAAACGCAGCGCACTGGCTTCCAATAGCCTGGATAAGAGATTCCGTGATAAAAATTCTTACCGACGATAGGTTCCGAGCTAATCGCAGTGACTTCAAACGGAGGTTCCTTAGAAAAGGTGTAAGCTCCGATGAAGTAGTGGAGAATATTTTCTCCATTGGAGTGTATTGTCGAAGTGACTTTTGATGAGTGGAAAAAAGCAAAATATTGATCGTTATGCAAGAATCCGGGGGTGCCTCCGCGCAAAATACCCCAATTCCATTGGATGGGCGGATGAGAAAAAGCGATCGTATCGCAAATTCCTGAACCATCTAATCGCGGATAAAAGATTTTGTGGGGATCGATGCTGTAAGCCAAAAGAAGCTGGCTTTGATAATTAAACGGAACCCATGCTTTTTCCCTGATTTCTCTGGATTCTCCCTCAAATTGGGTGAGACACTCGACGTTTTCTGCAAAAAAATGCTCCCCATCATAATACAACTCGGCCACGTATAACCGAAAACCGCCCTTGCTGAGCTTGGGCTCTTCATTGTCGTCATAGATGATAAATAGCCGATCGTCAATTGTGATCAGGCGTCCGTCCTCTGCTCGACATGGCGCTTGGGAATATTCATTCCTAAGGCTGAGAAGCTGTGGTTCTGAAGCAACTTCAAAATTTTCATTTAAGAAAACGAGTCCAATTTCACTGTCATACTTGCGTTTGATGTCTGGAAGGATTCTAAAACTGAGAAGAAGCCTGCCTTGCCATTGGATGATTGAAGGATTAAAGGGCATGGGATGCCCTGGAATATCAATCCGCTTAGTCTCAAGAACGAAGTCTTGCCTTCGTTCTTCGAGATCTACTAAGCTCTCATGAGCATAGGCGCAAAGCGTAAAAACCAATGGCGCAGCAAACCGTTTTATCATGATTATTCAGTAACGGGTATAAGGCTTTTAAGGAGTTTTTTCTTATCGATTTTGGCAACCCACATTTCGTGATCCTGCCTGCCGTAAGCCACCCAGGCATAATCGTTTTCGACAATCAGTCCAGAAGGAAATACGCAGCGCAATGGCTTCCATGTTCTATAATAAGGGGGCTCGTAAAAATCCTTGGCGACAATCGGCTCGGGACTTACGGAAAGGATTTTGAAAGGGGGTTTAGCTTCAAAGGTGTAAGCTCCCATTACGTAATGAGTGATTCTTTTTCCTCCCGATTGGGTGGTAGGAACATCAGCCCAGGAATGGAAAAAACCGAGATAGTGATCTCCGTCAAGGATTGCTTGCGTACCTCCGCGCGGAACACCCCAATTCCACTTAAATGCTTTGTTTGTGCAGCATACTGTTTCGCAAGAGTTTGTTCCTAAAATGGGACGGAAAATCTTATGAGGAATGAGGCTATAGCTTAGATGCAGATTATCTTGATAGTCAAAGGGAGGCCAGTTTTTTTCATAACGCGAATCCGTTTCCCCTTCAAAGCAGGAGATGCACTCTGGATCTGAAGCCGTGAAAATTGTGCCATCGAAGGATATTTCAGAAATGAACATTCTTCTCATTTCACGATGCGTGATATTTTCGAGAATATTGTTATAAACGACATAAAGGCGATCACCCACTGTCACTAGCCGCGGATCTTGCTGCTTAGAAGGCAGCACAGGATTTTTAAAGGGAAGTTCAAAGATTTGAGGCGTGCTGATAGGATTGAAACTTTCATCTAACCATACCAATCCAAAAGGATTCGTCGATCGCGTCACCGGATTGTATGTCCTGAAGCTAAGCAGCAGGGATCCTTTCCAGCGGACAATAGATGGATTAAAAGCAAAAGGGTGGTTGGTGACTTCAATCTTTTTTGTCTCAAGGATGAAATCTTGAGATAAAAGGTTGAGATCAATAGGTTCTGCCGGATCTATTTCCATAGTAGATTCAGGGTTATCGATCAAAGGATAGCCCGAAGGGTAGTCTGAGTACCAAGAGTTGTTGTAGAAATTTGAAACGTCCGGCTTTTCAGCTGATAAAAGTGCTACATGACATGCAAGGGATGCAAAAAGAATAAAGAAACGATGATGTGATTTCATAGTGATTAATTATTTTTGAGTTTAGGGAGTTGAGGGTTGATGTGTGGCCAATATTCAAATGGAAAGACTTCATAAATTTTTTCGAGGTCGCATTGAAAAGGAGGTTCCCCCCCCATCTCAAGTGCATCATTGATGGTTGTGGCGTAGCTAAAATTAGGACGTCCCGTTCCTGAGTAATAGTCTTGATACTTAAACAGAGGCTCGTTGTTTGAAACGCGAAGCAAGCGAGCAGGTATTCCATACGCTTCTGCGATGATAATACCATGAAGGGATGAGGAAACTACAAAACGACTATCTAGAATTTTTCCGACGACTTCATCCCATGGATCTGTCGAGTATACCACATTATCCCATTCCTCCTTCAAGAAGTCATTTTCTTCCGAATAGTGAGGAATGATGAGATAATCCATGGAGGGATTTTCTTTTCTAGTGAACTCTGGGAAAAAATAAGGAAAAAGAAGCGCCGGGTCTCCGTAAATTTCAGGACAGTGTAAATGCAGATGCTCCACGATAAAATTTCGCGTCAGAGGGCCTCTGACGCAACGGATATCGAGATCATTAAACTTGTAAAACTTTGACTGGCGTAGCTTACCGTTGATCCCAGAACCCCAAACGATGTCGTGGTCGTTTGCAAAGGAAATGATCGAACCCGTACCCAACAGCTTCTTTTCCACATCTTTATGTGCTTTTGTATAAGTGCGCAAAGGGCCGTTAACAATTCTTTCAACGAGCTTTAAAGAGATATAATCTCCGAAGTTGACAAATGATCTTCCGCGCCACGTTTCTTGCCAATAAAAAAGAGGAAGTCCATTGGAAGGGGAAACTTCTTCTGCATGTCCTGTGAATGTGCAGCAGGATATCAAAGCAGTAAGGACCCATTTATAGCGAAATTGAAACCAGAATCGTTTTTTAAACGAGTCTATGTCAGAGACTTTCACTTTATACCCAATGTCATTTAAAATTTGGTTTAAGACCGAAGCCAAAGCTCCCGCCATTGGCGCGATTGAATCGTCGCCCTTATTGGAAATAGGGGCTAGATTCGATCGTCCAATCCCGGGGCTTTGGCTCGGTCTTAAATCTAAATTTTCAATCACGTTGGGTATATCAAAATCTACCGTCTTTTTGGTAGCAGGATGCTCTTGCTTGATTTGAGCCTGATCCCAATTTTGGGCGCATTCCGTACCAAAAACGGAAGCTTTAATCCTTTTAAGGATGTTGCGATATCGCTGATTCGAAAAGGTCATTTAGCTGCCATTTTAGTTCACTTAAAAAGTCAGAAATTTACCCCTCTTCAACGACTTAAGTCGCTGAGAGGGTGTCTTTTAAAGTTGAGCAGTGTATCCAATAAACAAAAATATCACAACAAATGTTTGCACTTAGATTCACATCGATAACGTGCGTTTTGCTTGCAAAGAAGTTTTGCCTTAGACGAAGGGCATCTTCATATCCGATCTGCCCAGGCTCTAATTTCTCAAAAGTAACCTGGGGGGATCGAGATACAGATGAGAAAATTTGGGAATTGTTGCTAGAAACAAAAGGGTCCTAGACGTTCTCAGAATTTAGAGAACGTCGAAAACGTTCCATTTTTCATCTTTTAATGGGCGATGAGTCCTAAGACGCCGATCACGATCAAATAGACCGCGACGATGAAGTTTAGGATGGGGGGGAAAATGAGAATGAGAATGCCAGCAATCAAAGCAAAACTGGGATAAATCATTGGGTGGATTTCAACCATAACTACCTCGGTAAACCTGCGTTCTGAAAATGGCTGCTTCCACGTTGGAAGCTGCTGAAAAAACGTTCTTACAAGAATCCTGTGTGTTTGTAAAGAACGATTATTAACAAACGCGAGTTGTGACGATAACCTTTCCATTTTTGTCGACGAGCACAGAATTTTCTGCTTGAGCAACCATACCATAGGCTTCATCGATCAGAGGAGGATAGCCTTCAATTATCCCTAATCCCATTAACTCAGTTAATCCGAGTTTAACCTCGACTAGGGAAAGATCATCAGAAATAAGATTATGAATAGAAAAAGGAAGTCCTTTAAAACTTCCAATTTTAGAGAGAAGTGCTTTTGCATAGGATGACTTAACAGGACGCGGCTTTACTATCGAAAAAATAGTTGGGTGTTCCGCCTCGAAAATAAGGCCTTTGCCATTTGTTGCAAACGGTTCGATAGCAAATGTCATTCCAGGCTTGATGACTCCCGTCGATCTGTCATCGCAATTAGGAATGGAAGGAGATGTATGGATTTTGTAAAACCCCAATCCATGTCCACAGAGATTTTTCACCGGTTTTAAACAGAAAGAAGTGATTGTGGATTCAATGATTTTGCCGATCTCCCGAATCGGTAGACCCACCTCAATGATTTTCTCTGCGTTTAGAAGAGCCGCTTCCGCCGCTTCGATGATTTTCCCATACTTTCCCGACAAGTCGATTGTGCATGCGCAATCGCCAATGGCTCCCTTAAAACAGATCCCCACATCGAGCTTGATCAACTGATTTGAAAAAATAATATCTGTCCCTGGCTGCGGAAGAAAATGCGCGGCGACTTCATTTAAAGCAATTTGAGGAGGAAAAGCGGGGATAGCGCCTAGCTCTTCAATTTTTTGATAGATTTCTTGAATCACAGCATTATAAGAAGCGCCGGGTACAATTAAAGATTTTCCAAAAGCGCGTACGTTTGCTGCGATGGTGCCAGCTTTAATGAAGTCTTGTTTATACTGTTCTTTCATGACAAGGCGATGTTGTGATTTGAAAATCTTCGACGATTTTGCCATCGATCAGGTGTTCTTGCAAGATTCTTTCTAGAACTTCAGGAGTGCAAGAGTGGTACCAAATCCCATCTGGATAGACGACGGCGATCGGCCCATTTGAACAGATTCTCAGGCAATTTGCTTTAGTGCGCCAGAGATGGACTTTCCCTTCAAGGTTAATCTCTTCAACGCGTTTTTTAAGGTATTCCCAAGCGATGTGCCCATCTTCTTTCCGGCAGCACTTGCCCGTAGTAGAGTCGCAACAAAGAAAAAGATGGCGACCGCTGTGTCCGATCTTTAGCTTTTCAGCAGAGAGATGCAAGGAAAGGAGATTCATAAAAACCCTTTTGAATGAGGATTTTAATATTTATTCTTGGAGTTATTTTTGGTGAAAGGGGGTTTAGGCTTTGTTTTTTTGAAAAACTTAAATTCCTTAGCTGCTGCTTCTTTAGATGCGGCACGCGCTCTTTTTTTGCGTGCTTGAATCGCTCCTTTTGCCATAAAAATGTCCTTGATTTCAGCGGCTTTGATGTCGTAATTATTTTTTTATATACCGAAAATGATTCAAGAATCGGTTTCGGTATGAAGTACAGATTATTATAGCTTAAAAGGTGAATTGAAGAAGAGAGCTTTTTTATACCCAACGTGACTGAAATTTGGTTTAGAACCGAAGCAAAAGTTCCCGCGATTGGCTCGGTCTTAAATCCAAATTTTCAATCACGTTGGGTATGGAGTCACTCCGCCAGCAGGGTTGGGTTCCATTTCATATGTTGCTGGTCATTGCTGTTAGGATGCGGCGTTTACCTGTGAAAGTTTCGCGTCCATGCATTATCAAGATATTGTCTAGGATGAGAACATCTCCTTTTTTCCAGGGAAAGCGAATCGTGTGTTGATCCATGACGTCCATAACATGGTAGATGTCGTCGCGAGAAATTTTCGAGCCGTCAGCAAAGGCGACTTCGTGGAGTCGCGTGTGTTTGCGGCAATAGAGAAGCTTCGCTCCTGCGTAGCGCCACCACCCTAAAAACTTAGGGTTGAAATCAAAGTGGTGAACCTGGTTAAACCAGACCATTTCGTGAGTATCAGGATGAGAGATCACGGAAGGACAGACTTGAGAGATTTTGATCCAGTCATTTTTTGTCCATTTGAAGGCGATGTCGTTTTCATGACACTTGCGTTCCACTTCCTGTTTGTCCTCGGTTTCGAAGACATTAATCCAAGACTTATGGCTTTTATTTACAAAGTTCATGAAATCGCTTTTATAGGGATAACAGGAGACATATTCCAGTTTTTTCTCGATAAAACGGTTTTTCACATCTTCATCAATCGCGTTGTAAATTGTCCTTGCATCTCCAATGATGGTTTCCCCTTTTGCTATAGGGGGAATATCGCAGTAGAAATAGATGTGATTAGGATAGTGTTTTACATAAGAGAGTTCATTGTGTAAAGGAAGCTTAATCGAAGGTGGAGCTTCTGTCGAAGTATACACTCCTTCTACGATTTTGTTGCGCGGACTATCACCTCCAATGTAGTTGCAGAACTCACCGAGTTGCAGGCTTTTAATGACGGATACGAAATCCTCAGGGCTAGTCACGGGAAAATTGCGTAGCAAAATACCGCCATGCTTGAGAAGTTTGTCTTTAAAAAAGCTACTGTTGTCTTTCAATAGAGTAAGGAAGTCGAGAAGACGCATTTTTTTCTCTGTAGGCTGAATGACCAGAGGCAGTTTTTCAGGATTGAGGAAACTTGCAATGATTCTATCCATTTTTATCTTCCTTAAGGTTGCCAGTTAATGCCCGCTGAAGACTCAAGAGTTCGCGAATTCCGATCTTTTTGCGACTAAATAAAAGATACGAAGGTCTGCTTTTCGGTTGAAATTTTCCCCAAAAAGTATTTAACCCTTCGAGATTCGTAAGTTTGCTAGCAATGTTAAAAACCATTCGTGCAATCGAGGAGGAAAATCGGCTTAGACCACGAATCTCTCCTAGCTGATGCGCTGCAATCGATCCTACAGTGGCAAAGGGGCAACTTTCTTTCTCTAGCGTGTCAAGAACAGTGGTCATCAAAAGTTCGGGGACGCCATTGGGAACTTGAGGGATTACCATGAGGTGGTTGAGTAGCCAACCTGTGCAGGTTTCCATGCGGTTTAGCGCGATCACGCCGATGAACCGATCTTTCTGCTTGGCGTAAAACCAGCGCTTTCCAAAACAATCTGTAAAAAGATAAGGGGTGGAAATGTGAATTTGTGGACCGCAGCGCGATTTTAACCAAAGATGTTGGACCTCTTCAATTGCGTTTTGAATCTTCTCATCAAAAGGGATATATTCGTGGATCGTTACTCCTTCGCGGGTGGCCTGTTTAGTTTTTCTTCTTACCAGGCTTCCATAGGAACCCGTATTTTTTCTGGGATCTGTGGGCGGATTGAAGATCAGTTCTTCTCCATATTCCACTAGGCTTTCGCAAACATTCTTAATAGCCCAGTTTGCGTAGTCTTGAGAAGCACAGATATAAATGACTTTGCTGCCTTTATCTTCTGCAAATTGATGAAAAGCTTTAGCAAGTTTTTCTCTGTCGGATAGGGCGCAAATAGGATCGCCGAACACGATCATACAGCCTGCTTGAGCTCGATATCCGATGAATCCATGAATGCCTTCTAGATAGAAATTTTGGGTCGAAGGATCTAAAACAGCGTCTGCAGTAAATCCTCCAAAGCGTCGTATTAATTCGACAATGTAAGCCCTGTCTTCAAAAGATGCCGTTTGGGAGATAGCATTGCGCGTTAGCGATTGTGTTTCTTCCATCATATCATCAATTTAAGCACTCGAAATAAGAGGGGATCTATACCCAACGTGATTGAAAATTTGGATTTAAGACCGAGCCAAAGCCCCGGGATTGGACGATCGAATCTAGCCCCTATTTCTAATAGGGGCGACGATTCAATCGCGC
>JAJPIB010000020.1 GCA_021324995.1 Chlamydiia bacterium
AGTCGCGTCGGGTATAGCCCCTATTTCTAATAGTGGCGACGATTCAATCGCGCCAATCGCGGGAGCTTTCGCTTCGGTCCTAAAGCAAATTTTCAGTCGCGTCGGGTGTACTTAAGAAAGCCCTCTTGAATGATTTTTTTAAGGTAGGCGTTTTCTTTGCGTTTCATTTTAGCTCTTTGTTGAGGATCGGTGTCGGTATATCCGATGAGGTGAAGTAGGCAGTGGATAACGTAGCGATAAAGTTCTTGGAAAGGATCCATTTTGTGGGTTTTACTGTAAAGAAGAGCGGTGCGAGGACAAATGAACGCCTCGCCAAGGATGTGAAAAGAGCCCTTTTTCTCTTCCAATGCGTCGAGTGGAAAAGTGATGCAATCTGTTGGAGTGGGGTCGTTAAAAAATTCTTTATGAAGCTCGCAAATTTTGCGCTCGGTGACAAAGTGGAATGAGACTTCGTCTGTGGTGATTCTTAGCTCTTGAAGCAAAAACGAGATCGCCTTTCTCATGCTAGGCAGTGAAAAAGGAAGATCTCGTTGAGCGTTGTAAAGATAAATTTTACTCAAGGAGTAACTGGAGTTTTTGGAAGGCCTGTAACTTTTTTGTTTTGGCCATCTTTCCATTTGCCAAGCCGTCTCAAGACGTCAATTCGTTCGAAACGCTTGAGGACGTTGCGCTTTGTGGCTGATTTGCTCGATTTTCCGTAGCTGCTATGTCTGGACATGATTAACGATCCTTCTAAAATTTTCTACTTAATTTTGGGGATGAATGACGTTTGAGCAAGATTTCCTTCAATGGCATTGGTATGTACCTTAAATCCTTGAGGGAGAGCGTCTTTTTTCGGTCCTGTTTTCTGTGCAGGTGCTTTTGTTCTTCTGCGCGACACAGAGCGTCTTTCTTGTTGTTTGCTAATGCGAACCATGTGTAACTCCTCGAATCTTCAGTTAAGTGATGAATTATAATGGCTTATTGTTAAAAGAACAAGAGGCAATTGCCTTTTATACCACAACGCGATTGAAAATTTGGCTCAGTCCTAAACCAAATTTTCAATCGCGTTGGGTATAGAGACTGACCACAAACCCAGCTTCTGTCGATTTTTGGGTTCTTTTGAGTCGCTTTTCAATTCTTTTTGCGGGGGTTGTATCAACCTGCGTATACTACCCCCGCAAAAAGAATTGAAAAGCGGCCAAAATAATCCCAAAAAGTGACGAAGCCTGGGTTTGTGGTCGGTCTCTAACAACAGTCTCTTATTTTTGGGGGCCTTCCTTAGGAAGAGTTTCACCGGGATGAATGACCCCGCACGAGATCAGAAATTTAAAGGCGTCTTCGACCGAAACATCGACATGGCGAATCATTTTTTTCGGGGCTAATACGACATAGCCTGACATGGGATGCGGAGCTGTGGGAATAAATACAGCAAAATCAGTGACGGGAAACTTCTCGCCCTTTAAGGAAGAGGGGGTCTCGCCAGTTATAAAACCGATAGCATAAGTTTCCTCATGAGGAAAAGGGATAAGCACTGTTTCTTTAAAAGTTTTCTTGTTCTCTGTAAAAACCGCTTTTGTGATCTCATTGCTCAATCTAAAAATGGTTCTAACAAGGGGAATGCGTGAAAAGAGACGTTCGGGAAGTTTTAGGAAAACCTTCAGGAGGAATTTTTGCCCGCAGAATCCAAGAAAGAAGATTAAAAGTAGAAGAAGAATAAAGGCAAAGACCCGGCTTAAAAAGAGTACCAAATTGTCATGATGCTCCAGGCTTAAACCCAGATTTTTTTCATAAGCATGGATGAGGGTTTCCATGAGCCCCGCTAAAGGCGCAGCGAAAAGATTAAACAACCAGCTTGCAATCATGAAAGTAAGCGCAAGTGGAAGAAGGGCTACAAATCCAGTAAAAAAGTATTTTTTCATCCGTCCTCCGGAGGAACCGGGCTTCAAAGGCCAGGTATTTTCAAAATATTGCTAATTCAAGTCCAAAGCTAGGGCCGACTTAGTCTCGGGTCTTAAAAGTTCACGATTGGGCCGCTGAAGTGAATGAGCTCTTGGGATCCGGAATGATCACACCGCAAGAGACGATATACTTGATGGCATCTTCTGGCTTCATTTCAATAGGAAGCAAATCCGAGCGTTTGAACATAAGCAGAAATCCCGTCGTAGGATTGGGCGTTGTTGGCACAAAGACGGAGACGAGATCAGAGCTAGAAGCTTGCGAGCAGACTTTGGGCGAATCTCTTGCGATCAAGCCGAGAACATAGACTCCTTCTCGTGGGAAAGGGACCATCACGACTTGTTTGAAAGAGTTTTTGTCTGAAACGAATAAGGTGTTAATGATGTCTTGCGTTGTTTTATAAACGGTATTGACAACAGGAATACGGTGCAGAATGCGGTCTCCCAGCCGAAACAGCGTATTGATGAAGAACCAACGCGCCACCACACCTAAGAGTACGGTGCACGCAAAGAGAAGGATGAGGATGATGATCTTTGAGGTGTAAACGAGAAGTTTTTCGGGGGTTAGAAAAAGAAAGCCGTGATTGACGATGTTCAGCTTAGTTAAAGTGCTGCTCACGATGCCCACGAAAGGCTGGGTCAAAAAATTAACGAGAAAGATGATGACTGCGATCGTGATAACTAAGGGAAGAAGAATTACAATCCCGGTAATAAAGTGTTTTTTCATATTATCGCCTTTTTCTTTTTGAATGAAGCGGTCTTGGCTTTAAATTTCCTTCAGGACTAAGCAACCATCCGCTTTCAATCCGGATGAGATCAACATGCGATAAGCGCACTTTAATTGTATCACCTAATCGATGCATTTTTCCGGAGCTTCTACCTAAAAGTAGATTTCTTTTCTCATCATAAATGAAATAATCATTCTCTAATTCTGAAATGTGGAGAAAACCCTCCAGCATCAGTTCCTGCAATTCAAAAAATAGACCAAAGGGTTTGATCTTTGTTACGATAGCCTGGAAATTTCGGGAAGAATCTTCTTGGAAGTACTGATGAAGCAGCCTTAGCTTTTTCAATGTCTTCACACTCATCTCTGCGCGGAAGCTGACTCTTTCCTGATCGGAGCATTGTTGCGCGATTTGCTCAAGGTTTATATTCTCAGGTTCTTCATCGAATAAAAGTCTTTGGATGACCAAGTCACTATAGCGTCGGATGGGACTTGTGAAATGACAGTAGTGGTCCAGCGCTAGGCCAAAATGTCCAAGGTTATCTGGCGAGTATTGTGCAAGTCTCATGCTGCGAATAAATCCAACAGAGAGCTGTTGAAAGTAGGGTGTTTTTTTTGCTTCTTCAAACATGCCTTGAAGTTCTTTACTCGTTGGCTTTGGAGGGATGCTGAAGCCCAAGGTACGCGCAAACTGAAGAAATTCTTCAAAGTTTTCTTCATGGGGCACTTCGTGAACGCGATAAATAAGATCCTTTCCTCGTTTATTGATCTCTATAGCGACAATCTCATTCGCTTTGAGCATGAATTCTTCGACAAGCTGATGAGTAATGTCATATTCGATTTTCTTAAGGCCTTCTGGTTCCCCTTTTTCATTGATCACCACAACGAGCTCGGGAAGGGCGAAATCGATACTTCCCCTTTCGTGGCGTTTCTTTTTGAGAAGGTGACAGAGTTCAACCATTAATTTAAGAGCTTTTGAATGGGGGCTTTTCTTTCCTTCGAGAACCTCTTTGGCTTCGAAGTAAGTAAATCGCTTTTTGCTCTTGATGTAGGAACGTACAACTTGATGCTTGAGCAGCGTGCCTTGTTTATCAAATTCCATCAGCACAGAAACAGTTAGGCGGATCACATCGGGTTTTAAGCTGCAAAGATCATTGGAAAGCTCTTCAGGGAGCATAGGAACGCACGTTCCCGGGAAATAGGTGGAGTTACATCTCTGGATCGCCTCTTTATCGAGAGGACTGCCTGGTGTCACATAATGCGCGACGTCGGCGATATGCACCCCCAGCTTGTAGTTGCCTTTCCTATCTTTTGTGATGTGAAGTGCATCGTCAAAATCCTTTGCCGTGTCGGGGTCAATTGTAAAGCATTCTTCTCCGGAAAGGTCAACGCGCTTTTTGAGTTCTTTAGTCGGTACTTTTTTACCATAAAGTTTTGCCTGATCAACCGCGGCTTTGGGGAAGGTGGATCGGATATCAAATTCTTCAACCGCAGCAGTCACGTCGCAGGAAGGGTCATCGATATTGCCGATGAGATGAGAAAATTCGCATAGAGTAGGTTCTTTCTCTGTTCCCCACTCCTTGACATCAAGGATCACACGGTCTCCCACTTTTAAAGGAGTATCGTCCCGAACACTCACAAGAACAGGTTTGGAGATTCCCAGCAGTGGAGCATAGGCTAAGATTTCTCCATTGGAATTAATGTTGCGAATTGTGGCTCCCAAATGCTTGCGCGCACGTTTTGTAACGCTTACGATTTTGCCTTCAGGACCTTTATCCGAAACAGCCTCAAGATTGACGATGACTTCAACGCGATCTCCATCTACAGCATTGTCGGTCAAATGCTTAGGAATAAAAATATCTTGCGGATAATCTGCCGAGTTATCGGGAACCACAAATCCAAATCCTTTGGGATGCATGCGCAGCAAACCTGAAACGACTTCTTGCTTATTTTTCTTGAGGTGCAGTTTGTTCTTTTCAATTTCAATTTCACCCGACTGTAAAAAGTCCGTGATGATTTTTGAACAAGCTCCGATCAGCTGGGGAGGAATGTGCAGCCGATCGAACAGTTCTGTTTGTTTCATCGGAGTGTAACGCTTGCCCGACATGAACTGCAGGATGGACTTAGACATGTTGTCCATGAGCCGTTTTTGCTTGGGCGACTCCTTGACAGGGGCGGGTTTTGAGGGTTTTTTAGGGACCGTTTCAGTTCGAGCGGACTTCTTTGAGACTTTCCGTGGGGTAGGAGCGGAGGCTTGAGTCTTAGTTAAAATAACCTTTTTTTTTGTCTTTGGTTTAGTTTTTTTCAAGACAGATGCAGGTTTCTTACTTTTAGACTCGGGGGCGCTGGCTTTCTTTTTCGGCATTAGCAGTTATAAAATTCTTCTAGCATAAAGATGCTGGGTTAAGGCCTCTGGGGTCGTGTATTGCTCCGCATCGATCTGGATTGCGCGAGCAGATTCGATATAGTCGAAAATATCGTCGGTGTAGAAGCATTCCTTATTTTGGCATCCTGCAATTTCAAGGGCTTTTTCGTAAATTTTTATTTCAGGTTTGCGCGCTCCTACCTTATAGGAAAGGACATACCCGTCGCACTGTTTGATAAAAGGGAAATGGGAGGATGCAAATGTAAAATGGGCTTCGCAGGTATTTGAGAGAAGAAAAATCCTATGGCCTTTCTTTTTGAGCTGGTGAAAAATTGAAATGACTTCTTCGTTTGGTTTAAAAATGTCGGAAACTGCGTGCATTAAAATGTCAAAGTCTAAAGCTTTTGAGGAGACTCTGCAGATTTCTTCATAGAGTTCTTTGCTGCTGATGGAGCCTCTTTCATAGAGATCTCCATACTTAAGCATCAATTGTTGCACTTGCGTTTCTGAGATTCCGCTGTAATTTGCAATCTGGCGGCACATCTGTTCGTGATCAAAATGAATTAAAACGTTGCCGAGGTCGAAAAAAATCGTATGCTTCATGCCTTAAGGATACCTCTTCTTCCCTTAAAAAGATATCAAGCATTTGTTTTAAATGTTTATCTGTTCATACGTCGTTGATAGCTCAAAAGAGTATTTGATAGAAGGATAGCGATTGTCATGGGGCCCACGCCTCCCGGAACCGGTGTGATGTGAGAGCAAAGGGGAGCGACTTCTTTGTAATCGACATCCCCAACGATCATCTGTTTGCCTTCAGGGCTAGCAATGCGATTAATGCCGACATCGATGACAACAGCGCCTTCTCGGACCATTTCCTTTTTGATGAAGTGCGGATTGCCCATGGCTGCAACGAGGATGTCCGCCGATCGGCAGATCTCTTTTAGGTTTTCCGTCTGGGAGTGGGCCACGGTGACTGTCGCATTGCAGTGCGGCGCCTTTTGCATAAGAATTGCTGCAAGGGGCTTGCCCACGATATTGCTCCTGCCAACGATGACGACATGTTTGCCGTGAATAGGAATTTGAGCGTGCGTCAGCAACACTTGAATTCCATGAGGTGTGCAGGGAAGAAACCCGTCATTTTCTCCAAGCAGCATCTTGCCGACATTCAAGGGATGGAACCCATCGACATCTTTAGAAGGGTCGACAGCGCTGACGATATTCATCAAGTTGATATGTTCAGGAAGAGGAAGCTGCACAAGGATGCCGTCGACGTCAGGATTTTGATTGAGCTTTTCGATTTCTTCTAAAAGGCGCTGCTCCGAAATTGATGAGGAAAGCTCGCAATCGAAAGAGCAGATTCCCACTTCGCTGCAGCGTTTTTTTTTCATGCGGATATATGACTCTGAACCTGGATCATTCCCTACGAGGACAAAGGCAAGGCCTGGCTTGCGATGAGAAAGAACGGAGACTGCGTCGGCGATTTTTTTTTGGATATTTTGAGCGATGACCTTTCCATCAATCAGATGCATAAGTTTGTCCTAAAAAGCTATTTTAAGTGTTCAATCATGTCTTCATGAAGAAGCCCATTGCTCGCCAGCATTGTGCTACCGAAGATTGTGTGAGATGTGCCATCCCAATGGCTCGTTTTCCCCCCCGCTTCTTCAACGAGCAATTTTCCTGCAGCTAAATCCCAAGGGTGAAGTCCGACTTCCCAATACGCATCCCATCTGCCGGCAGCAACGTAGGCCAAATCGATAGCGGCGGATCCTAATCTTCGTATCGGAACTCCCTGCAATTGCATTTTCGCAAATTTTTCAACGCAATTCAAAGGATCTTTATCTACATCATAGGGAAATCCTGTTGCCATCAGTGCTTCTTTGACTTTGCTGATTTTGGAAACGTGGATCGGCTTAGTGTTCAGGTAAGCCCCCTTTCCCTTTTCAGCGATAAACAATTCTTGTGCCATCGGATGATAAACGACTCCTGAGACGATGGAGCCCTCCACAAATGCAGCAATACTCACGCTAAAGACGGGAATGTTATGGGCAAAATTCAAGGTGCCATCCAGAGGGTCGATGATCCATGTCACCGAGCTATTTTTCTTTTGAATCTCTCCACTCTCTTCTGCGAGAAAAGCGTGCTCAGGAAAATGTTCTGAAATTGTCGCCATAATCGCTTTTTCAGAGATAAGATCATACTCTGTGACTAAGTTTTGCACGCCTGGTTTGGTGCTGATCTCGAAATAAGAGCCAAACCCTTTCTGCAGAAGAGCGCCTGCGTTTTTAGCGGCTTCGACAGCGACACGGGTAAGCTCAGAAAAAGATGAGTTAGGCATTAGGTTTCCTTGGAATCGTTTTCATGAATGGAAAGGCGGCAAGCTTTAAGAATTCTAAAATAGATCGTTTTCCATCCCACTTTTTTAACGTGCAAATAAAGCAAGATGGGGCAACAAAAGCATAAAAAAGCGTAGACAGCATCAAAGAGCGGCATAAGGATAAGATCCGTCAGAAACATTCCCATCGATAGGGGAAGGGCGCGGTCAAAAATGGAGATCAAAAGCAACTCGATGATCGAAGCTGTGCTACCGATAAGTAGAGTGAAGATCGACAGCGCTAAAAGCTTATCCTCGAAAAAGTGTTTTTTTTGCTGATACAGAAGAAATGTCGCAAGACAATAACTCAGTGCATGGATGCCTAATCGGAACTCTGAGCTGAGAAGGTCGACCATCAATCCGCATAGGGAAGCAATCCATAGCGATGTATGAAAGTGGGTTCGGTTATAAAGCAATGCGAGAAAAGGGGAAAAAGCAAAAAACTTTACTTGAGGAAAGAGAGCAGTCCCAAAAAATGCAAAAAAGGTTGCAATGAAAAAAGGAAAGAGCAGGGGGACTTGCCGCATAGTTAAAAAGCGCCTTTTTGAAAGAATAGGATGGGAATTGTTTTCGCAATGAGTTTAAGATCGAGAAAAAAAGAGCGCTTATCGACGTAATTCACCTCGAGTTTAACCCGTTCCTTGAAAGTTAATTGACTGCGTCCTGCGGTTTGCCAAAGCCCTGTCAAGCCAGGCCTTACGGAGAACATCTTTTCCATTTCAGACCCTAAAATTTTGCGAATGACATCCGCTTCTCGCGGAAGGTAAGGGCGCGGCCCGACAATGCTTAAATCACCAATGAGGACGTTCCAAAATTGGGGAAGTTCATCCATCGAAGTTTTTCTTAGAAAGCTTCCAATGCGGGTTAATCGGGGGTCATTTCTTAGCTTAAAATACCTTTGCCACTCTTGTCTGAGCTTGGGATCACTGTTTAAGATGACCTCAAGTCGCTGATCTGCATCGCGGTGCATCGAACGAAATTTCCAGAACTTGAACAACTTGCCCTTGCGACCTATCCTCAAACTGCAATAAAAAACGGGTCCAGGCGAACTCATTTTGACTAAAGCAATAACAATAGCAAATAGAGGGAGAAGTAAGATGAGCGCAGTTACACTAAAAAAGATGTCAAAACTTCTCTTTAATCCATTGTGAACGATGAGCTGTTCATCGATTTCCAATTGGAATGCGGGAAGAGACGCTTCAGAAGAAAACCCCTTTAACATCAGTCACCTTTAGTATGTCTCGATATTAACAGGTCAGATCATTTTTTTATTAAATTATTTCCGGCGGTGAACCATCTGGTCGATGAGAGCTTTAATCAGAGGAGCGGTTTGGGAGAGTGCACAGAGGTGTTCATCAGCCGAGCGCAGTAGAGATGCAGCCTTCTCTTTTGCTGCATCGATCCCAAGCAAAGAGACAGCCGTAGCTTTGGATTTTTCCCGGTCGGACCCAATAGGTTTCCCGAGCTCCTGCTCTGTACTAGTATAGTCAAGAACATCATCGACGATTTGAAAGGCTAGCCCAATCGCAAGACCTGTTTTTCTCAATGCGATCAGATCGCTTTGGGGTGCACCTGCAATGATTCCTCCAAACTCAAGCGAAGCAACGATCAAAGCTGCGGTTTTACCCATATGCATTTTTTCTAAAAGGTCCCAATCGATCTCTTTTCCGACACTGAGAAGGTCGATCATCTGCCCTCCGATCATCCCATGAGCGCCTGCTCGAAAGGACAGAGAGCGGATAAGGGCGATTCTTTGTTCAGCAGTTAAATGGGGTGCATTCGCAAGCACTTCAAAAGCATACGTCAGTAAGTAGTCTCCCGTCAAAAGCGCCTGCCATTCGGGAAACACTTTATGAAGGGTAGGCTTGCCTCGCCGCATGTCATCGTTATCCATCGAAGGAAGATCGTCATGAATAAGCGAGTAAGTATGAATCATTTCAATGGCGCAAGCAGGAATAAGGGCTATCTCCAGAGAAACCCCGTAGCTTGCTGCTGTAGCTAAAACGAGCAAGGGACGCAACCGTTTCCCCAAGGAAGAAAGCGAGTACCGCGCTGAATCAAAAAGGGAGGAATAGGGAACTTCCGAAGAGGACTTTATAAGCGCGTCCAGCTTAGCATCTATCTGATTCCGGGCATTTTCTAAATAGGTCGCAATTTCCATGAAATCAGTGTGCCAAAAATCCCCAATTTTGACCATTCATACCGATTTTGGGGGCAAAAGAAGAAGGATTTCTTCCCAAGCTTGAATACTTTCTGAAACAGCTGACCTAAAAAGCTGTCCCCATAGCTTTAAGCCTCATTGGAGACATAAAGACTGTGTATGTTTTTTTTGAGGAGGTCGAGCTTGGCTTGGAGGGAAAAGGCTGTTGAGTTTAAGGTCTGCCTAGAGGAGGGGACTCCAATGCCGAAATACTCCATGCCGAGCGCCTGCATTTCTTCCAAATGGTATTGGTTTCTTCCATCGAATAGGACGCGATGTCGGAGGTAAGGAACGATTTTAGAAAATTCGACAAAGCGGAACTGCTTCCATTCAGTGACAAGAACAATCGCGTCCGCATGGGTAGCTGCATCATATTCATCTTGGCAAAACTGGATGCGGGAACCAAAGATGCTGAGCGCATTAGGCATGGCGACGGGATCGTAAGCGCGGATAGACGCCCCCTCATCGAGGAGGTGAGTGATGAGATCCAGCGCCGGCGCTTCTCGGATATCATCCGTATCCGGTTTGAATGAGAGTCCCCAAATGGCGATGGTTTTATTCTTAACTCCTCCATGAGAAGAAAAGTAGGAAAGAATTTTCTCGGGCAGAATTTTTTTCTGCCGCTTGTTGACATCTTCGATCGAATTAAGAATGGCCATTTCGACATCCCACTGCTTCGCAATGGAAGAAAGGGCGCGGATGTCTTTAGGAAAGCAGGATCCTCCGTATCCAGCTCCTGCATACAGAAACTGATAGCCGATTCGCTGGTCGGAACCGATTCCAACGCGCACCTGTTTGATATCAGCGCCTGTTTTTTCACAAAGATGCGCGAGTTCATTCATGAATGAAATCCTAAGTGCAAGCATGGCATTCGCAGCATATTTTGTCATTTCTGCAGAGACGGTATCCATGACAAAAATGCGGTCGTGGTTAATCGTAAAAGCTGAATAAATTTCCCGCATGATTTTCGCTGCATCCGAATTATCCACGCCGAGAATGATTCTGTCAGGTTTCATGCAGTCACTGACGGAACACCCCTCTTTTAAAAATTCTGGATTGGAGACAACATCGAAGGAAAATGCAGCATTGCTTTCGCGTAGAATAGCGGCGATCAATTGCTTGACTTGAGCTGCCGTTCCCACAGGGACGGTGGATTTATTCACGATGATTTTATAATCATCCATGTGTCTTGCGATTTCTGATGCTGCTGCGTAAACATAGCTGAGATCGCAAGAACCGTCGTTAGAAGAAGGGGTAGGAACTGCGATGAAGCAAACGGAAGATTGTTTAACGCCCTCGCGATAATCCGTTGTGAAAGAAAGCCTTCCTGCTTGCGTATTACGATCGACGAGTTCTTTCAATCCCGGCTCATAAATCGGAAGAACCCCCTTTTTTAGGTCAGAGATTTTTTTTTGATCGATATCGAGACAGATAACGTGATGACCCATTTCCGAGAGGCAGGTTGCTGTGACAAGACCGACATAACCCGTTCCAACCATGAGAATTTGCATAAGACATCCAAACATTGATCGTTGAATAGGCGATCTTATACCACTTCCTTAAAATAAATGGCCATCTTTCAAAAGCCACGTCTTGTTGCAAAGAGAGGAAAAATCTTTGTCATGAGTGACGACGATGAGAGCTTTGTTAAAGTCTTGTGTGAGGCGGATGAGAAGAGAATGAATTTCTTGCGAGAGCTTGCTGTCGAGATTACCAGAAGGTTCGTCGGCGAGAATGAGGTCGGGATCGTTGCAAAGCGCTCTTGCAATGGCGATGCGCTGTTTTTCACCACCGGATAAAAGCTTTGCAGGGAAGTGCGCGCGCTCTTGAAGGCCTACGAGCTCGAGAAGCATCAGCGCTCTTTTATAAGCAGAGCTATTGGAATGAGTGGGAACTCGTGCAATTTTTGCGGGCATCAAAACGTTTTCAAGAGCTGTGTCATTGTCGAAGAGATGGTAGCTTTGAAAGATAAATCCGATATGGCGATTGCGCAGCTTTGGCAAAGAGGCATGAGCGCTGTTTTGTCCGCAAATCTCTAGCATACCGCAGCAAGGTTTCTCCAGCGTTCCCAAGATGTGAAGCAAAGTGCTTTTTCCTTCGCCCGATTTTCCGATGATCGCTGCAGATTCCCCCGGGTAGATTTCGAAATCGATCCCTTTTAACACTTCAATGGGTGACGGGGAAAAAAACTTTTTTTTCAGCTGTTTAGCCTTGATAATGGGAGTTCTCATTCTGACCTCAGGATTTCAGAGGGACGGAGACGGCAGGCTTTAATCGCAGGAATCAGTCCGGCCAAAAGCGATAGAATAGGTGTTGCAATGGAAATAAAAGCAACGGCATTGCGACTAAGCTCGTTGGGCAAAGATTTCCCAAAGAAAGTCGAGCTAAACGCATCATGTCCCTGCATATAACTAAGAAGTTGCACAATAAAATCGATGTGATGGAGGGTATAAAGAGCTGCAGCAGTCCCAAGGATACTGCTGAGGATACCCATTGTCATTCCACAGGCTCCAAAGATAGCAGCGATGCTAAACCGGCTCGCTCCCATTGCTTGAAGAATGCCAATCTCGCGCTTCTTGTCATTCACAAGAAGGACAAGCATGGAAATGATGTTGCAGCATGCAACGATAAGGATGATGATTCCAACCATGGCAAATAGATACTTGTCGCTTTGAAACTGCTGCATCAGGTCTTTGGCGAAATCGTAATCATGAAAGGTTGTGACTTTCCAGTAATGGGCAAGACCTCGGTCAGAAAGGGCGCTTTGAAGCTGCTGCTTGATTTTTTCTGCAGCGGATAAATCATTAAACCAGACAAGAACTCCATTGGACTGCGTTTTATCTAGATTGAAAGAAGAACTCGATGCGTTGATCGTTTGAGGAACAAGTGGAGGAGCAAGGATACATTTGTTTCCTACAGAAAAAATGCCCGGATCGTAAAAGCCCATCACAAAAATAGGAAGTCTGTGTTCCTGAAGAGCACTCGAGGTAGTGCTGGAGTAAGAGAGGTATCCTCGATCACCGAGCATAACGCCACTGTCTAAATAGCTTTTGGTGAGAAGAACGCCTATTTCTCTTTCGCTGTTTACGGGTAGTGCTTGATCACCTTTCACTATCCAAGGCGCATTCCCATCTTTTTTTGTACTGAATTCCGCTTGAGTGATTTCAAGGCCATCGAGACTCATCTCCCCCTTAAGCGCAATCCCTTGAAGAGCTGTTTTAACCTTTAGAAGAAGATAATCATTAGCAGAAGTTCCTTCAACGTCAAAACAGATAGGCTCTTCTGTGAGAAGAGGGGTATTGGGAGAAACTTTTTGCGATTGTCCTGTGCGACTTTCCAGGAAAAGATCCATACCATTCTTCCAGATTTTGACGCCATTTTTATCGAAAGTTTTGCCTTTTTCCAGGGGAATATCGATGCGGCTTATTTTCTGGTTGCGATAATGGGCAATGCCTTCCAAAGGCTGATTTTCTGGAAGGAAGGCGACGGGAATTTGCCAAAGTGGGTAGCGCGGTTTTACACGTTTGATATGCGCATGCTGAAGAAGTTCTTGAATCCGCTCCTGAGCGACCGCTCTATCCGCCTTTAACGTCAGCATCGGAGAATCCTGTCTCGAAAGATCGGTGGAATGGTTGGATAGGTAGATCAAGTTGTTTAGATCTTTCTCCGAAGGCTCCAATAAAAGGTTTGAAAGTCCAGGGCAGGTGCTGGGCAGGGAAGCGATGTAGGAAACTTGTGTCAGGTAGGCTTGACGAGATTCTTGATGATGACTATTGCTAGGGCGCAGCAGCTGCAAACGCATCAAAGCCCCGCTGAGTTCAAAATCTTGATAAGCGAGATCCGGTCGCATCTGTTTGAGATCGGAGAGTATTGCAAAAAGTTCTTTTACAGGATCTTTCAAGCTTCCGTCGGCACTTACGTCCTTTGTGGAAAAATGAGGGGGGAGTTCTCCGTCTACATCCGGATTGTAAGGGTCTGAGGTCTTCGCTTTAATCTTTTCAGCGATGTTCTTGGGAGTATATTCGGAATTTGAGCTGAGCTCATCGATTTGATAGTAATACGAAGAATAGTATTCTTCTGTGGGCATTAACCTGAGAGGAGCGTTGAGTGTAGTCAGTTTTTGAAGCCACCCTCGCTCAATGCCCTCAGTCACAGAAAGAAAGACGAGAACAAGCCAAACGACAAGAGAGATGACAGTCACTGATAAAAGAGCGATCAGAGAAACCGAAAGCTGTTTTTTTCGAGGAATGAGATATCTTAATGCAACCGACAGCTCAAACACTGATCTCATGAATGTCTCACAGCTAGAGTTAGGAGAAGAAGGAACAAGCAATCACCTCGTAAAGTAGGCCTGCAGGTTCCCTCGAAAGCTTCGTTTGCTGAAAGATTACTTCGCTTCTTTGAAGATAACGTGCTTCTTGAGTTTTTTATCGTACTTTTTAAGCTCGATTCTACCCGTGACTGTGCGTTTGTTTTTTGTCGTCCAGTAGCACTCTGCACTTTCGGTGCTTTTCATTTTGATTTTTTCGCGTGCGCCTTTTGCCATGACAAATCCTTATTTTTCATTGCGAGACTAATTCTAATGGGTATCTTATTAACAGACAAGGAGAAACAGGGTCTCCAGTCCGAACCACGTTTTTTTTATTATATTAAAATAATTTTCTAATCGACTACTCTTCAGTGTTTTATATTTTATTTTATAAAAATTAATTTACAAATTAATCTTAATATAATTAGATGTAAATAAGACTTTTAAAAGAATTGTATACCCAACGCGACTGAAAATTTGGTTTAGGACCGAAGCGAAAGCTCCCGCGATTGGCGCGATCGAATCGTCGCCCCTATTAGAAATAGGGACTAGATTCGATGGTCCAATCCCGGGACTTTGGCTCGGTCTTAAATCCAAACTTTCAATCGCGTTGGGTATATCCACTCGCTGGAGGAAATAATATGAAAAAATCTTGGCTGTCTCTACTTTTAACACCCTGTTTAACTTTTGCTTCTTATTCAGAATATGAAAATTACTATAATTATAGTAATAAAGTGGAGCAAGAGCAGGTAGCTGGAAATTCTGAAACGCATGCCTCGCAAAGTGAAGTGTCCGTTGTCGAAGAAGCTATCACAGAACAAAATAAAGCCATTGCTCTTGAAAGTGATGATGAGGGACGCGAACCAGCCGTTTACCAAAAACCGATGGGGCGTCGTGAACCTTCCAACCCCTCCCTTCAGCAAACTCTCCAGCAAAATCGGGCTCAACGTTCTTCTCAGTCAGCAGTATCTCGAGAAAAAGAAGAAGCTATTCAAGAGAAGAGAGTGCAACAACGCTCCGTTCCAAGTACACCTAATGCAGCTTCATCGTTGCGAAGAGAGGGTTCTGTCCAAGAACGAAGAGTGCAACAAAACCAAACTCAACGTTCCTTGCAAGCAAGGCCTTCTCAGCAAAGAAAAAATGCAGTTCAAGAGCCAAGAGCACAGCGAACTCCCCAAGCTGCTTCCTCAGAGAAACGTGAAGAAGCGCCCCAAGAGCGAAGAGTGCGACGCAATCCTCAAGCTGCTTCCTCAGAGAAACGTGAAGAAGTGCCCCAAGAGCAAAGAGTGCGACGCACTCCTCAAGCTGCTTCCTCAGAGAAACGCGAAGAAGTGCCCCAAGAGCGAAGAGTGCGACGCACTCCCCAAGC
>JAJPIB010000035.1 GCA_021324995.1 Chlamydiia bacterium
AAGCTCCCGCGATTGGCGCGATCGAATCGTCGCCCCTATTAGAAATAGGGGCTAGATTCGATCGTCCAATCCCGGGGCTTTGGCTCGGTCTTAAATCCAAATTTTCATTCGCGTCGGGTATAGATTCAATCGTCCAATCCCGGGGCTTTGGCTCGGTCTTAAATCCAAATTTTCAATCAGGTTGGGTATCGCTGCTGCTAGGGGTTGTATACCCCAACAGTCAACGCTTTACAAACTTTCCAGTTTTTTGGGAAGGTGATGCAATGGTCTTTAAAAATAAAAAAAAATCTAGTTATACTTGCCCTGGGTCAAATAAAGGCTTTTCTTGGAGGAAATGGAGGAAACCTGTATCGTTGGGGGATTTGAAGTCGTATCGATAAGTAATAGTCGAATTTATCCTGTTTGTATTACTTAAGAAAGACTTTCCTGCAGCACTGGTTGCAGGGTCCTGTTGGAATTGCCGATTTAGTATCTGGATATGAATAAAGAAAATAGAGATCAGTTTAGTCTGTTGCGTTCCATCTTCTGGCCAGTTCATCGCTGGGAAGTAAAAAAAGTTCTTTCGATGCTTCTTCTTCTGTTTCTTCTCTGCATGAGCCATGGAATATTGCGCAATCTTAAAGATACGATCATTTTGACGGCGAAACATTCAGGAGCGGAAGTGATTCCCTTCATTAAAGTTTGGGGCATGCTTCCCGGTGTTTTTATTGCGACTTGGTTCTATACGCGGCTCAGGCGCTATTTCAAAAAAGAGAATGTTTTCTACATCATCATCTCCTGCTTCATCGCTTATTTGCTTCTTTTTGCCTTTTATCTTTATCCGAATAGTGAGCAGCTTCACCTAGAAAAGTTGGGGGGGTGGCTCAGTTCTATTTTGCCACAGGGCTTTCAGGGGTTTATTGCTCTGATTCGCAATTGGACATTTACGTCGTTCTACATCATTTCCGAACTGTGGGCTGTCATTGTTTTATCTATCCTTTATTGGGGATTTACCAATGATTGCACGCAGGTGCACGAAGCCAAGAGGACTTATGGAATCCTCAACATTGGCTCGAACGTAGCCCCCATTATCGGCGGAACGCTGGCACTTACATTCACCAGCACTGTTTCTTTTCCCTTTCTTTCTTCGATGGAAGATCAGTGGACCCAAACGATTTGTCAGTTAATTATTTTAGTTTCTTTCTTGGGACTTGCCTCCATGGGTCTGTATTATTGGATCAACCGCAAAGTCCTAATATCTGAGAAAAAAGAGCATGCCTTCGAAGGCGATGATCAAGAAACCAAAACTTCTAAAAAACCGAGGCTTTCTCTGCGTGAAAGCGTGCGTTACATCCTGAAGTCGCCCTATCTGGTCCCCCTTGCTGTCATTTTTCTTTGCTACAATATTAGCATCAATTTCACAGATGTCCTCTGGAAAGAACAGTTGAAGAGATTTTTTACTGATCCTAATGACATGCTTCAGCACATGACTAAGATTACCGTCGGGATTGGGATTTTGGCGACGATTGGGGGAGTGTTATTCTCCTTTATGGTGATGCGGCTCGGTTGGACCTTTACTGCAATTATTACCCCTTTTGTTATGACGACATTAGGAATAGGCTTTTTTACTTTTATGTTCTGCGGCGATTCTCTGACAGCGTTGTCATCGGCGTTATTCGGCCTCACTCCTTTTGCAATGACCGTTTACTGTGGCTCGATCCAAAATTGTTTAAGCAAGGCGAGTAAATATTCTGTATTCGATGCCACTAAAGAATTAGCTTTTCTTCCGCTCAATCCCGAATCAAAATTAAAAGGCAAGGCGGCCATCGACGGGCTTGGATCCGGCCTTGGAAAATCGGGCTCTTCGCTCACTTATCAAGGCTTTATCATTCTGCTGGGGAGCGTGGCCCTTTCTACTCCCTACATCGCAGGAATTCTTCTCATTGTCCTCACTGCCTGGATTTACTGTGTTATCTCCGTAGGCAGACAATTTAAAAAACTCACCGCCGCCGATCAAACTGCAGCGCCTGCTCATGTGGCGGAAGCAGAGCTTTCCCAGTAGAGACGATTTCTCTGAGATTAAAATTTATGTTTTGATTCCTCTATTTCTATTTTTTATTTATGATGCCGCGACTCTGAGTTTTTTTGAAAGGAGCGCACTATGAACCCAGTTTCTGTTCTCACTCACCGTTTCTTTAATTCTGGCCTGACGGCTATTCCTTCCGTATATCCCTTTTTAACAAGTCTTTTTTCCTCTTCTATCTTCTCAAGTACACTTTCTTCTTCTCCAGCAATAAGCAATGCAAGCGATTCACCGCCTTGGGAATGTGGAGGTCTCTATGGAAGAATTGCCAAAATCTGGAAGAATTTTTGTAACGCGATTGCGTCGTGCTTTTCTAAAGTTTACAGATACATCGAGAGCTGGTTTGTGACTCCTTATCCGGAGATCAATGCGAATATGTCCAGAGACGCGCTCCTGAAGCTTTACTGGGGTTTAGGCAGAGCAAATAAATGGAGGGAATCCATAGACGGTAGGTATCATCATTTAGGGCGAGAAGTTTTTGATAGGGGTTTACACCAGGGAACTGTCGAACCGGGGTTTATAGCAAGTATGGAAGAATCTTACGGTTTTATTGAGCAAGCGTTGAATCGAAAAATCGATGCAGACTGGTATTTGAATTTACACAAACATACCTGTGCACATTTTAATGGTGACCCCTCGGCGTTTTTGATGGGTCAGGAAAAAGTAGGTGTATTTCGCGATAGTGACGATCCTATTCATTGCACATTGGCAAATCACTATGCAGTTTCGCAACAAGCAAAAAATGAGTTTGAAGCGCTAGATCGACAGATTGCAATGGAATTTGGGCCAGGGTATGGATTGGGGGAAATGGTGTACACAGATGCTTTCTCGCAAACGGCGCGTCTTAATTACAAAGTGATGAATAGACAGCAAATTCGTCGCATTTTCAATAAGTTCTTAAATGAATTTTACCAGGAAGTAGGGGCAGCGCATACGCCTGATGGGAAGCTCATGGCAATCGCGCGTCTGCACCAGAGGCTTGAATGGCTCCACCCTGTCAAAGATGGAACTGCTAGGACGAGCACGGCATTAATGAATAAGCTCTTAACCGATTATGGATTCCATCCCGCTATTCTTGACTATCCCCATGTCTCTTCTAGTTACACACTGCGGGGATGGAAGGACTATCTTCAAGCTGGCCTTGTCACCTGGGAAAGAGAACGCGTCAGGTTGCAATCTGATGCTTAATTTGATGATTGTTTAGTCAATCACTGTGACTTTCCCTGATGCGATTTCGTAATAGGCTCCGATGATCTTTACCTTCTTTTGTTTGAGAAGAGGAGCAATTGTCGGAGAATTCTTCAGAGCCTCTACGCTTTTTTTCACATTGCATTTGATCGCTGCAACCAATCGGTTTTCTCCGATGGCTTCACAATTTGCAAGAGCGTTTTCAACGATGGGATAGATGCTTTCCAATTCAGGCACGCTCTTTTGCCCCCCGAGAGTTGCTTTAATCGCTCCGCAGTTCTGATGTCCTAGAACAATGACCAGAGGAACTTTGAGGTGCGCAACGGCAAACTCCACACTATCCATTTCAATCGGTCCAATCACATTACCAGCATCGCGGACGACGAAAAGTTCACCTAATCCTCGATCAAAAATCAATTCAGGAGGAACGCGTGAATCTGAGCAGCCTACAACAGCAGCAAACGGAGTTTGTTGCTCAAGCATTTTATCCTTAGCTTCGTTGAGGTAAGACAGATGCACGATTTCATTTTTTACAAAATGCGCATTTCCTTCGAGAAGCATTTCCAATGCTTTTTCAGGAGTGGGAGATGCGGTGGCGGCCTGTAGGGAATACACTAGAACCATAAAGAGCACTGTCGAGCTAAGCATTTTTTTTGCGAAAGACATTTGTATAGCAACCTCACTTTTTTATTTGAGATCTTGCAAAATTCCTCAAATGTTATAAAGTGAAAATTTTAAGCAGGAGGAAGAATGAAAGAACATAGAGAGGTAATTCTCATCACGGGTGCAAGTGGGAGAATAGGCTTTAAGTGCGCTGCATATTTTGCCCAAAAATATCAAGTGGTCGGTTTTGACGTTCTTCTCGTCGGAGATTTGCCAGATGTCGAATTTGTCGCCGTCGATATCGGTTCTGATGAAAGCGTAAAAGAAGGTCTTGAGTATGTGAAAAAAAAGTACGGGAACCGCATTGTCAGTGTTATCCATCTCGCTGCTTATTACAGTTTTGCTTCGTCGCATAGCTCTAATTACGATAAAATTACTGTGCGTGGAACCGAAAGACTTTTGAAAGGCCTTCAGCAATTTGAAGTGGAGCAGTTCATTTTTTCCTCAACAATGCTAGTTCATAAACCCACCGCTCCGGGGATTAAGATCACCGAAGACAGTCCTCTTTCTCCAACATGGGGTTACCCCTTATCCAAAGTTCAAACAGAAAAACTTATCCATGAACAGAGAGGAAAAATTCCCGTCGTCAGTCTCCGCATTGCTGGAGTCTATGATGACCAGTGTCACTCGATTCCTCTTTCAAACCAGCTCCAACGCATTTATGAAAATCAATTGGAATCCCATTTCTTTCCTGGAGATGTGACGCACGGCGCTTCTTTTGTGCATATGGATGACCTAGTGAATGCCATTGCACTTTGTGTCGAGAAGCGCAAAACTCTGCCCGCAGAACTGACGTTGCTCATTGGGGAAGATACGACCCTGAGCTATGACGAAATTCAGAGAATGATGCAGCAACTTCTCTATGGAAAAGAGTGGAAAACTTACAAAATCCCCAAATTTATCGCAAAAATTGGGGCTTGGGCAAAGGAGCATCTTCCCTTCATGCACAAAAGTTTTATCAAACCCTGGATGATCGATTATGCGGAAGATCACTACGAGCTTGATATTTCCCGTGCTAGATCCGCTCTCGGCTGGCGACCTAAAAATAGCTTGGCCAGAATTATCCCTAAGTGGGTCGACGAGCTGCGCAGAGACCCTCTTACCTGGTATGATGAGAATAAGTTAAGAGTGACTAGAAAATGCCGAAAGAAAAAAACTGAGCTAAAATAAGATGAAGAAAAATCAGATCGCTTTACTGACGGTTGCTTTAGGCTTTTGGCTAATCGCCGTTCCTTTAACTTTTGGCTATAAAGGGCATGCTATAGCTCGCAGCGACATGATTTCTGGCTTTCTTTCTCTTATTTTGGGACTTCTCTGTTTAGCGCCACGTCGCGTTTGGTCTGGGTGGGTTCTTGGGCTCGTAGGAATCTGGTTGCAATTAGCCCCTTTGGTGTTTTGGGCGCCTACTGCTGCGATGTATATTAACGATACCCTTATCGGGGCACTTGCAATTGCATTTTCTTTTCTGCTCACTAAGAAAAGCGAATCGGAGAGCGTTCCTTTTATACCATCAGGATGGTCTTATAACCCTTCTGCATGGCTACACCGCATTCCGACTGTAGGGCTGGCGACCCTCTGCTGGTTTTTCTCCCGCTACATGGCTGCTTATCAGCTTGGGTACATCGATGCGATATGGGATCCATTTTTCAAAGAGGGAACTTTGCGCGTTATTACATCAAAGATCTCAAAAGATTTCCCTGTCTCGGATGCTGGAATGGGGGCTGTATGCTATACTCTTGAAATGCTACTGGGATGGCAAGGAGGAACGCGGCGCTGGGCATGCATGCCTTGGCTTGTAATCGCCTTTGCATTTCTTGTGGTTCCAGTGGGAATGGTAAGTGTAATATTAATTATTTTACAGCCCGTTGTTGTCGGAGCTTGGTGCTCGTGGTGTCTCGCCACTGCTGCAAGCATGTTAGTGATGATTGTTCTCACCGGAGGGGAACTGGCAGCAGCGCTTCAATGTGTCAGTTCCTCCAAGGCTCGGGGGGAATCTGCCTGGAAAGTGTTTTGGAAGGGAACGCGAATACCCAACAGGGGGCCTTCGCTTAAGCCCCTTCATAGAAATAAGAATGCAATGGCATGGGGGGTAGGAGCTCCATGGAATCTCGTCCTTTCGTTAGCTCTGGGAATCTGGTTGATGTTAAGCCACTCGATTCTTGGGATCGAGGACGGGCTCTCCATTGCAAATTACATTATGGGACCCCTAATTGTTGTGTTCTCATTTATTGCCTTTAGCGAAGTCTTTAGGACAATTCGTTTTATAAACATTTTATTTGGACTTGTTTTGCTTCTCGCTCCTTGGGCGACAAAAAACGCCAGCGGGGTGGGACTTACAAATAGCCTGATCGTAGGGGTTCTCACTATCTTTCTTGGATTTCGAAAGGGCGACATCGCAGAGAGATATGGAAAATGGGAGAAATTCATCGTTTGAGATGTGAAAAACGATGGGTTTTTGATCGCTTGAAAAACATTTTCTCATAGAGAAAATGAGTTTTTTTTCTGAAATCTGTTTGCGGAAAATTCAGCAAATTATGTATGTTCTTACTTCCTTTTGAGAAACAGACTAAAGAAACTCAAGAGGAAGAAAGTCAACGAGATTGACTTAAGATTCTCTTAACATCAGAAGTGAAGTGACGTGCAAGCAAAATAAAG
>JAJPIB010000073.1 GCA_021324995.1 Chlamydiia bacterium
GCCTCGCTTTTATTGGAGAGTTTTAACTACTCCGTTTTTAGGAGCAACCGCTTTTCATCTCGCCTAAGGGGCCTTAAGCGAAAGCGCGATTACAGTATGTATAAAATCCTGAACAGATTGATAAGCAGATCAACAAGAGGACTTTAAACTTATCAAAAACGGCCATAACTTCGGCCATAACCCTTGCAGAAGAAAAATGATTGCAAAAGTTAAAAACACAATTGCAAATACAAGCAGACTCTTATCCAATTTTTTATATAAGATTTTGTATCCTATCACAAAAAAACCAAGGAATGCCCAAATCGCCAAACTTAATTCAATTGGCCAATTTGAAGTATATCTGGGAATCAGCAAACCAGCGACGAGCAATAGAGAATAAAACAATCTCTCATTTTTTTCTTTAAAGCACTTATACAACCCCCAAACAAAACCTACGATAGTTAAAATCAGAAGTACTCGGTCGTTCATCGCTCCCTCCCATTTCTTTCGCGATCACGCTCCAAAGATTTTTCCATTTTTAAAAGGTCACGAACTTCCTTTTCGACGTCAATAGACTGATAATAATGCTCTGCCGCTCTTTTAAAATCTTGCACAGATTGATAAGCCGTTAAAAGAGAAAACACAGGAACTTCTATTGATATTCCCGCGCCCATAGCCTCTAAAACAGCGCGCACTAGCTCGTTCCATGCTTCTTGACATAATTCCTTGCTCTTATGATCGAGTTTTTCTATTTGCTCTTTTATTGAATCCAATTTTTTAGATTCAGTTTGGATTTTCAATTCATTCAATTTAGCCATGAGCTCAGTATGAGCTTTCTCCATTTTTTCATAGTCTGACTTAAGAATGCCGGTATTCCAGTCTCCTGTTCCTGGACCATACACACGCTCGTTCGCATCAGCAGGGTCGGGTCGGTCCGAAATGCACTTTATCGACTCTTCTTCAAATTCCTTGTTAGAGCAATGGTTACTCTCGTCATTTTCATGTCCATGTCGACAACCTAACTGAACATGCTGTTGAATATTTTCCATTAACAACATTAAGCGCCTCTCTGCACGGGCGTTCCCTTGTTTGGCGGATAGCCAATACCATTCCGTAGCTTTCTTTAAATCGAGATAGGTTTCTGCCCCTAACTCCCATATAAGACCTAGGATAAGTTGACAATTAGCATCTCCTTCTTCAGCAGCGTTTCTAATAGCACTCATCTGCGTGCTATCCAAGAGCGGCATTTTCTCATTGGCTTGCCCAGCAAGAGAAAAAAATAGACAGAGGCTCAAATATAATAATCTGATCATCTTAATGTTCCTGGGTAGATGTTTTTCATAAATTAATTTATATTTTTCTTGCACTCCCCTTCAAGAATTTTTCATGAATAGAACCCCTCGCGAACTGTATGGATGGTAGAAATACAAAGTACGCCTTTAATCATGCTCTAAGAAAGTATCGCTTATACCCAAATGCATTCAAAAGTTGGGAATTTGGCAAGAAGGCCGCGCAAATTTTTGCGTCTGGAGTGAGTGACCATTGCCGAAGAGGCAAGGCGCGAATGAAGACCAAAAATTTGCTGCGAAGCCGACGCGGTCAAAAACCAACTCTTGAATGCATTTGGGTATAAACAGCAAATCCCGTATCATTTCAAAAAATGACAACCTTAGAAGTTATGGACAAACTCAATCCCGAGCAGCAAATCGCCGTCGAGCATGTCGAAGGGCCTCTCCTTGTTTTGGCCGGAGCTGGATCAGGGAAAACGCGTATTGTCACTTTTCGCGTTGCCCATCTTTTACAGCTGGGCGTTCCCTCTAGTGAAATCCTCGCTGTCACGTTTACCAATAAAGCAGCCGAAGAAATGCGCCACCGCATATTACAGCTGACACACAAATCCGTCTTAACCTGTACGTTTCATAGCTTATGCTGCAGGATCCTGCGAGAATCGATTCCAACGCTGGGTTACTCGCGCGATTTTGTCATTTATGACGAAGAAGATAGTGAGAAAGTGCTAAAAGAGTGCTTTGCTGCACTCAATATCAAAGAGGAAAAAGGACAACTGCGTAGCACACGCGCCCAAATCTCGCAGGCTAAAAATGCGCTCATCGAACCTTCGGGGCTAGACAAGGATGAAAAAGTTTTATACGAAATCTACGACCTCTACCAAAGAAAACTGAAGGAATACCACGCTCTCGACTTTGACGACCTTCTTTTCTTGACAGTAAAACTTTTTAAGCAATCGCCTGAAATTTTGGAACTCTACCAAAAACGGTGGTCTTTCATTCTCATCGATGAATATCAAGATACTAACGAAGCGCAGTACAACATCGCCAGACTGCTCGCCGCACAGCATAAAAATGTTTTTGCCGTCGGAGATCCCGATCAGTCGATCTACTCCTGGCGCGGCGCTAACATCCACAATATTCTCAATTTCGAAAAAGATTTTCCCGGCGCCAAAGTCATTCCCCTTGAACAAAACTACCGCAGCCGCAGCAACATCCTAGAAGCTGCCAATGCTTTGATCCGCCATAACAAAAGCCGTTATGAAAAAAATCTGTGGAGCAATAAGGGTGAGGGGCAAAAAATTGGGCTTTACATCGCTGAAAACGATCACGCCGAAGCCGATTTTGTCGTTAAGCATCTCTATAAAATGCATCGCGAAAAAGGAGTTCCCCTCAGTGAATGCGCGATCTTTTATCGCACAAACTTCCAGTCGCGCATCTTTGAAGATCATCTTCTTAAAGAAAGGGTGCCTTACATTATCGTCGGAGGGGTTTCTTTCTATCAACGCAGAGAGATCAAAGACATGCTCGCTTGGCTCAGAATCGTCTTAGCGGGAACCGACTTTCTTGCTTTTGCCCGCACCATCAATCTGCCCAAACGTGGCCTTGGCGAAGCAACTCTTGAAAAGCTGCGCGATTTCTCCTCCTCGCGAGGAACTAACATTTTTGATACCTGTGCGCACATCGTCGATGGTACAGCCATCTTCAAGCTTTCTCAACGCCAACTTGAAGGAATTAAAGAATACGTCCATATCATTTCTCGCTTACGAGAAATGGTGAAACAAAACCGCCCGATCCACGAGGTCCTCACGGAAGCACTCGAAAGATCGCGCTACCTCGCTTTCCTGAGAGAAGATCCCGAAAGCTATGAAGAGCGCCGCGGCAACATTGAAGAACTTGTGACCAAAGCATCCGAATGGGAAACCGAAGTCGAACATCCTTCTCTGGCCGCATTTCTAGAAGAGCTGACCCTCAAATCCATTGCTGACGACAAAGACATGTCCCAAGATCATGTGCGCATGATGACTCTTCACAACGGCAAAGGACTCGAATTCACAGGCGTTTTTCTCGTCGGAATGGAAGAAGAGCTTTTCCCTCACGCCAATTCCTTAGAAAATGACGAAGCCCTCGAAGAAGAGCGCCGTTTATGCTATGTCGGGATGACCCGTGCAAAAGAGTATTTATTTCTCTCAGCATCCCGCTATCGCTACCTTTGGGGCATGCCCCGTATGATGCGCCCCAGCCGCTTTCTCAAAGAGATCCCCGAAGAGTTCTTGCAGTCTTATCACAGTTCACCCTCGTTTGTTCAAAAAAGACAAAGAGACGACATTACCTACGACGAAGAAGAAAGCGCTTTCGAAGTAGGGGACCGCGTTTTCCATAAAGATTTCGGCACAGGAACCGTCAAAAAAGTCTACAACACTTCCCTAGGCCTCACCTACGACGTGCACTTTCCGCAGTCCAACACCATCCGCTCCCTCGTCGCCAAATTCGCAAGATTGACCTCCGCTACTTAGAGACTGTTGTCGAATTAAGTTTTTCGCGCAGCTTGGAGATGAATTTTCTTAAAGCAGATGAGCACAAATCTACAGGCTTAATGCGACGCGGAAGCCGGTGTCAGACTGACAGTCTTCAGGATTGAAAAGAGCTCGAGCGGACACAGATAATTCTGAGGGGGGACTATTGTACGAGCCTCCTTTAGCGACTTTTTGATGTGCGACTTCTTCATCCAACCATTGGCGGACATTCCCACTCATGTCATAACATCCAAAAGGGCTAATGGCATGCTGGCTCTGATAGTTTTTGCCGCCTTTGGTGAAGACAGTTCCCCCATTGTAAAAACCCACGGGGGATGTGCGATTGTCTTCGTATGGTTTGAGTTCGTCCCGATAGTTCGCCCAGGACAAATCGATTTCATCTTTTCCAAAGCCATAGCGGAATTTCTTCAGCTGATCAGGAACCATCCCCGCTGCTTTTTCCCACTCAGCTTCGGTGGGAAGGCGGAAACTGTTGTCCTTACAGTAAGCCAACGCGCCAAACCAGCTGACTTGAGTTACGGGATGGCGCTGGGTTCCTTTTAATGGCTTAAAAAGCAGCTGACCCTGAGAAACTGCCATTTCAATTTGGCTTGATGGAGCCGCCCAATGGGTTTTACATAAGATATTGCGATGGAAATCGCGAATCACCCCTTTTTCATCGGGTTTGATCTTTCCTTCGACTAGGGCTTCATTGAGCCAGTCTGCATATTGCTCATTTGTCACTGGGAAAGCAGCGAGTAAAAAAGCATCCAATTCGACGATTTGAGAGACTATCTCTTCCTCATTGGAAAAAGGACCTTCCAGTAAGGAAGAACCAGCAGAAATTAGGACCATTTCCTGAGCATGCGCTCCTCCACCGCCACCAGTTCCGGAAGATTGTTCTCTTTGACCTCTTTCAGCACGTTTTTTACCTTCAATTGAGGATGGACTTTGGTCTTTTGTGTTGAACGGATAAAGGACGGAGACATTCAAAGGAGCATGCAATTCCCTTTTCTGCAGCTTATCGTTAAAGAGGTTAAGGTCAGAGGAAGATTGAATGAGTTGAGGAGGTTGTGTAGAAGGTTTAGAGGCTAGAGATCTTGCTTCAGACGCCCCCTGCGCAAGAGCTTCTGAAGAGGGAAGAGAAGGAGTAAAAACCATTCCTGGCCTCGCTCCTTTTTCCGTGGAAGCAGCAGTTGCCGATGTCCCGGAAGACCCCGGCTCTAAGGGAAGTTTTTGTCCGGGTTTTGCAGGGGTTTCCTTGTTGAGAGGAAGGGGAAGAGAGGGTTTGGAAGGCTCGGTGGCCAGCTTTGTGAGTTTTGCATCCAGCTGATTTTGCATTTGGGAAGCACTTTTTTCGCATCTTTCTTTGAGCATAGCGATCGCTTGCTTAAGATCGTCAGGCAAAGCCTGCTCACGGGAAATTTTTTGAAATTGAGGCAGGGCTCCTTGCGCCTGTTTTTGCAATCCCTGAAATTCTTTTAAAAAAACTTGTAAAGCTGAATTGAGTTGTTTATTTTGCTCTGGAGACATCCCCTTGTTTTGCACTGCCATTTGACGAATAAGCGCTTCTAACTTTGCACAGTCTTGACTCAGAGATTTGAACTGTTCGACAAAAAGAAAAATACGGGAAGCAGAAAGAGAAACACCTTCTCTTTTTTCCGAAGAGAAAAACTTAGAAGTGAGAAGAACTTGCTGGTACATCAAGGATTTCTTCTCTGCTGAAAGGCCTTGACCGGAAGAGGATGGCGGAGCGTCCTTAGCCGCAGAAGGAGAAGAAGGAGAGGGGTGGGATGGCGAAGAGGGAGGTTTTTGGTCTGCTTTAGGTGGCGAAGGCTGAACCGTTTCTCTATCACCGGATGGGCCTGCGGGCGCATTCGATCCTTGCGGAGCTTCCGGGGAGAGTGAAGAGGGTCTCTGCGGCTTTGCTTGCCTGGGAATATTTTCTGATGGAGGAGATGGCCTTTGGGGCTCAGAGGCTCTTTGGGAAGAAGACTCTTGTTTCTGGGGCTCGGGAGGCCGCCGCAGAGTTTGAGTCTCTTGCATACTCGCCATTTGTTTCTGGATGAGATTGGTTATGTCTTGAAACATATAACGACTTGGCTGATCAAAGGTCTGTAGATAGGGCTTTGCACGTATGTAGATCTCGCGACCGTCGCTTGTCTTGATTTTTATCCCTATGACAATGTCTCGGCTTGACTTGAAGCCCCCTCCAACATCGATCTGGCGGGGATTTCGTTGTGTAAAAGAGGGTATGGGGCCGAACATAAGGGTTCCAAAGAAAGCGGTTAATTCACCAATAGCATTTCTGGTAAATTAAGGCGTTAAAAGTCTGAAACTCTTGATGACTTTTTCGACAGAGATCCATTTTTTCCAATGCTTATCTCTTAGGCGAAGACCTTTGAGATTGGGCACCCAAGAGGAGGGCGTGACTATCATTCCTCGTGCCCAGGAGGGACGCCAAAACTTGGAAGCTTGTGCGCTACGGCAAACTGTGAGTGTGGGAACACCCAGGCAGGAGGCGAGATGGCCGATGCCCGAATCGTTTCCAATCATGTATCCCGATTCGGCGACATATGCAGCCATTTCAAAAAGATCGATAAATATAGGGGCTTCAATGCCTCGCAAATCCCAGCCTTCTCTCTCTTCCTGAGTTAAGATCATAGAGAGGGCATATCCTTCCGCCTTGAGCTTGCCAGAGAGTTCAAGATACTTTTCCGAAGGCCAGTTCTTTCCCTCCCGAGAGCTGGTGGGATGGATCACAATCCTTTTTTCGAATTTTCTCGGCGAGACTCCTTTGGGAACTGCAATGCCATTCGACTTGGTAACAACAGTGAACTTCAAGATGTCTTTGCAGTAAGTGTAGATATTTTCGACAAAAGAGCGGTTGCCGTTAAAGCGCCCTTCTTCCCAATAAGGGTAGTCGCACCGCGCCGACGCAATGGGGTTGAGAACAGTCGTCTTGTCGCGATGGCGTTTAAGGCAAAACTGCAAAATAGCCTGCATCCAGGAAGATTTTTCGAAAATGATAAAGAAACGGTCAAACTTTTCAAGCACCAATTCCAGTTCTTCCGTAGAGGGAAATTTGGAAATGGGCAAATGGGGAAACCAAGGACTGAGCCCATCCAAAAAAGGGTGAAAAGTCGTCGCTTCAGCTCCGTTAAGGTAAAGATTATTGGATAAGACAAGCGCAATCAGGCCGTCGCCCATTCCCTGACAGCTAAAAACAGCACAATGCTGCATATGCTTCCCCTATTGTATGATGAGAGTATAATCATTGGAACTTTTTCAAACTATGCCAAATTTCAATCACGTTGGGTATAGACAATTTAATAAAATTATTGTATTTGATAGTTTATAAAAAAGAAACAAACAATGCACAGCGTTTCAATAATACAAGAAAATCGGACATCATTAAAACAACAACAGCAATTGCTGATTAATTTGGCAATGACGCAGGCATTTCACGTCATGCAATTGCCTCTCCTTGAACTCGCAGAATGGTTGAATGGCGAGATCGAAAGCAATCCCGTGCTAGAAATCGATCTCACCAAAGAAACCTTGAAGGAGAGCTTAAACGATCCAACAGCTGAAAGTCGCATCAAGAGAAATAAATCACAGGAAGCCCTAGAAAAAGGCCACAAAGAACAGCAGGAAAGCGCTCTAGCAGCCTCTATTTCCCTTTACGAGCACTTAATGAAGCAAGCGCCTCTTGCGTTAGAGGATCGTAGAGATCTCAATCTAGCGGAGCTCATCATTGGCAACTTAAACGAAAAAGGATTTTTAGATGTGCCCCTGCAGGAAGTCGCACCTACTGTTCCTTTGGAAACGTTGGAAAAAATCCTAAAGATGATTCAAACTTTTGATCCTCCAGGGGTGGGCGCAAGAAATCTGCAAGAATGTTTGGCTTTGCAGCTTATTCTCAAAGGTAAGGAAAATTCCCTTGCAGCAAAGCTGATTGCAAAGCACCTGGATGATCTGATTCTCAATCGTATGCCGCTCCTTTCCCAAAAACTAAATATCTCGATAAGCGCGTTGACACAAATTGTTGAAAAAGAGATCGCCCCTCTTGATCTGAATCCCGGCTCTAAATTTTGCACTCGGTCCATCGCAGCGATCATTCCTGATCTTTTCTTTTCGGCTATTGAGGGCAAATGGGAAATTCAAGTGAACACCTCAATGCTTCCTGACTTCCACATCGTGCCGATCTATTTGAAAGCCTTGAAGGACAATGCTCTTGAAAGTGAAGAATGCGATTATCTGCGACGCCAATTCTCTAGTGGCCGTTGGCTAAAAAAAATTGTGCACAAAAGGAACCACACGCTTTATCAAATCGGTGCAGAAATATTAAAAAAACAAATGCCCTTTTTTAATGCAGAGACCGGCATTTTGATTCCGATGACGATGAAAGAAATCGCGGAAGATCTCGGACTGAATGAGTCTACGATCGCAAGAGCTGTTTCAAATAAATATGTCGCTTGTCCGCAAGGAATCTTCTCACTTCGCTCTTTCTTCAAGCAAGGAATTCAAAAGCAAAATGGGGAAAAAATCTCAAACCGAACTTTACGTGAAATGCTTGCCAACACGATTGAAAAGGAAGATAAGAACAAACCCTTGTCCGATGAAGATCTAGCGCTGCATTTCCGAAAGCGAGGGATTCCTTGCGCAAGGAGAACAATCGCTAAGTATCGCTCCTCTTTGAAAATTTCTCCTGCCTGCAAACGCAAGCGCTGGACTTAAAAATAAGAGAGATAAAGCTGTTTCCAACGCAGGCTTTTTCTTTCTTCGCTCTTTGCAAACGCTCGAATTTTCTCCGGAGTGCTTTCAGCAAATGCTTCGATCTCTTCATCAGTAAGCCTCAAAGCGATGGGAAGAGGTTCTTGGCAAGTTGCTTTTTTGAGATTGCATAGAGCTGCGGAAAAAATTTTCTGAGAGCATTTCAACCGAAAAATGGCATAAGCGATGAGAAGAAAAGGGACGAATAGAATATATGTTCCAAGAAGGTTAAACCAAAAAACAAACCAAGAAGCTCCCAGCGTTGCAATAAACAACTTAGATTCATTAGGGTTGGTGAATAAAGGTCCAAAATACCGCCTGAACCGTTGATGACTGGTTTGATAGGCTAAAATCTCTTCGAAGCGACTTTCCTCGAATAAAAAACGCATGGCATGCACGGTTTCGTGAGCGATAACTTCATCTTTCGGATAGAACTTCGTCAAAAAAGAATCTTTCAGCTGGATCCAGCACTTCTTTCTACCCTCAGAATTTTCTTCAATCCATGTCGCTGCTCCTTCCCAAAAACAAAGTCCCTTTGACTCTGTACGTACCTCGATCCAGTCAGGAACGGATCCAAACTGTTGCTCGATTAGCGGAAATGCAGCGCCCGTAACAATCGAACTTTGAGCCCGCAGGAAGAAATCAATTTCCGACTCTGCAGGACCCAAAAAAATTCCTCTGCGATTTAATCGAATCAGATCCTCGAAACCTATCGACATTTGACTATACCCAACGTGATTGAAAATTTGGTTTAGGACCGAAGCGAAAGCTCCCGCGATTGGCGCGATCGAATCGTCGCCCCTATTAGAAATAGGGGTATACCCAACGTGACTGAAAATTTGGTTTAGGACCGAAGCGAAAGCTCCCGCGATTGGCGCGATCGAATCGTCGCCCCTATTAGAAATA
>JAJPIB010000038.1 GCA_021324995.1 Chlamydiia bacterium
ATTTTGGCACGTTCAATAGCTGAAAGCACTATGGACGTGCCAAAATGTGCAAAATTTGTCCGAAAGATGCAGTAAGTCTCTATGAAAGGAACCCAAAACTCAGGTTAAAAGCGTAAGAAGAGCATCCTCAACACCGCCTGTCACCTGAGCCTTTCCATCGTCACCTAAATAGATATCATATTCCAATCGGACGCCGAACTCTCCGGGAATATAAATCCCGGGTTCAATGGAAAAGCATGTATGCGGGATCAATTCCCTCAAGTCCTGCGTTTCCAGACTGTCTATATGGGCCCCAGGGCCATGATCTTTTGTATAGATATTATGACCTGTGCGGTGGGTAAAGTAACTGCCATAGCCTTTTTCATCGATGACTTGTCTGCACGCAGCATCGACTTCATAGCCTTTAATGCTCTCGCCTCGCGCATATTTAGTGATCACTAAATCAGTAGCTTTCTTTTGCGCAGCGCGAACGATCGAAAAAACCTCTCTTTGACGCTCTGTAGCTATTTCGTCGGCCACGGCAACACGCGTGATATCCCCATAGACAGCGCGAGGATGCTTTTTTTTGCACCACAAGTCAATAAGCACAAAGTCACCTCGCTTAATTTCACTGGATCCTTCCCTTTGCGGCTCGAAATGCGGGTCTGCGCTATGCGCATTGACTGCACAAATAGGCAAGCCTTCTGCTATAAACCCCTGCGCCGTCATTTGATCTGCGATGAACATGCGCACCTGATACTCGTTTATCTTCTCTCCTCTGCGCAGCGATTCTGCAATCTTGTCCCAAGCATCTCCCACTACCTTATCTAAAAAGGTAGTTGCTTCGAGATGGAACTGGAGCTGCTGCTCATCAAGGACGCAAGTATAGTATTGAAGAAAAGAAGCTGAAGAAACTACCTCTACACCAAAGCTTCTGACGAGATCGACGATCCCCGCATCCACTTTGGATAGGTAGGGGATAGCATTTCGGGGAGAATATTCCATGGCGACGCTTTTTGAACCTAGAAGCACTTTTCCAAGCTTTGCTTCAAGTTCCTGCCACTTAAAATAGGATTCCGTTCTTCCTGGCACTTTTCCGAGAACATGAGGCTCAATCACATGCAAAATTTTAATGGGTTCGCCTGTAGCAGGAATCCAATAAAAAAAACGACGAGTGACTAAAAGATCGGGGTCGATGCCAAGAAAATCGCCTGCGAAAGGATTAATTCGATGGAAATCATAGATCAACCAACCGTCGATTTTTTCCTTCTGCAAATGCTTTTGGACATCTTGAATTCGAATACGCCAATCCATTTTTTCCTCATTACAGAGTTAGTGATATAAACACTGGATTAAAGCAGATGCAGCAACAACGCGCAAGACCTGGAAGGGTTCTTTGAGAATATCGAGAAGAAAGGGGATAGAATTTGGATCTCCGATATGCGCAAGAGCTTCAAGAATATGCACTTTCATTTCGCGATCTACAAGCGGATAGGCTCCTTGCAGCACTTTTACCGCAGAAGGATCGCTACCTACCATTGCGAGGATCATAGCAGCTTGGATTTGAATTTTCTCGTCGGGATCATTGAGAAGATCGCGCACAGCAGCAAGTCCTCCTTCATCTCCTTCTTGAAGCAGGGTCGCTGCTGCGGCTCCAGTCACACCCCACGTCCGCATTTGCAGAAATTCTTTTACTGCAGCCTGAGCCTTCGGATAGCGCAAAATGCTCAAGACAGACAAAAGATCGAGTCGAACGAGCTGATCGACAACTGCTGGATAATGAGGAATATGCTCGATATGCTTTACCCGGCTCGGCGCAAGAGAGCGAAATAAGGGATTACTATGGGTATCCCACATCCATAAAATATCTTTTTCTTCTTGAAAAACTCTGTAAATCGCATCGCAAGCCATACTTACTTGAATTCTCTGTCCAATGAGGCCTAAAGCTAAGTTAACTTTCACATAAGGATCTGCCGATTCTCGAATTTCTTTAAGCGCGAGCTTTAAGCCATACTTCCCGCTTGCACCAAGCGCGGCGGAAGCCAAACGGCGATACTCCGCATTTTCAGACCTCAACCATTTAGCCAAGCACTTACTTCCTTCTGAAATACCGAAAAGCTGAAGAACATACCCAGCTGTGATTGCTACTTCCGGCATAGGATCGCTTAAGGCCTCCTGAACCAATGCTGGAACCGCAACATTGTCCACTTTCTCTACGCGCAATAAGGCAAGTGCATTCAGCGCAGAAATACGGACATCGGATGAAGAATCGCATAACAAAGGCAACAAAAGGTCAAGCTCCTGTTTTAAATCCAAATGCACAATGACCTCAGAAGCAAGATGGCGTAGACCCGCGCGGTCGCTCTTCACCAAACAAAGCAGCTCATCACGATCAATACTGTCGTACATGCTAACTAAGGCCACGATCGCCGCAGCCTTTTCTTCGGCTAATGTGCGTGGGTTGCCGATGATTTCTTTCAAATCCGTCTTTACCTCACATAGGCGTAGCATGCCTGCTGCTTGAATCACATCGAGCCGTACATACCACACCCTTTCCTCTTTGAGTAGCCGCACAATTTCATCCTTCAAAGGCGCATCAGCGAAAGAAGTTGCTAACTTGATGGCAATCGATCGGAGCATCGCATTGGAGGAACGCATTTGCTCGATGAGCATAGGAATCGCTTTAGCATCTCTTGTAAATGCAGCGCCCAGCATGGCATTGAAGCGGATATTCAGCTGCGAAGAAGACTCTCCCTTGCTCAAGACGCCCCATGACAACACTTCCAACATGCGCCTATCGAGCTTCTCGTCTTTGAACTTGATTGTTGTCTCTGTCCATTGTTCGAGAGCCTCCGTCTCATCCCCTTTTTCGCTTAAAGCGCGAATGTACGAAAGCTGCAGGGGTTTCGACTCAGGAAAGAGCTTCAAAGCTTCAGCTGCTTCAGAAACCGCTGAATTTTTATCTGCCAATAAGAGATGAGCGTAGATTCTTCTTTGATACTCGTGTGCATTTAAAGCCTTCTTTTCCTCTGCATATGCATGAATTGCTGAAAATGATAAGAAAGAAAGGAATACGCATTTCCATTGCGACATCCGGTCACCCTATATGTGAAAGTTTACGTCCGCCGATCAAATGAAAATGCAAATGAAAGACCACCTGCCCACCATCCGGCCCATTATTCGTCAGCAAACGATAGCCCTCTTCGATATTGAACTCATCTGCAAGCATTTTTGCCACTTCCACAATTTCAAGGATCAGCGGCATGTCTTCCGGCTCCGCCGATTGCAAATTAGGGATTTCTTTCTTAGGCATGATAAGGATATGCACAGGCGCTACAGGTGCGATGTCCTCAATGGCTAAAATTCTTTCATTCTCAAAAACTTTTTTGCAAGGCAATTTTCCCGCAATGATCTTACTAAATACCGTTGTCATGTGATTTCCTATCTATCAAAAGGATTCAAGAATCGCTCTAATCCGTGTTGAATTATACCCAACGCAACTGAAAATTTGGTTTAGGACCAAAGCCAAATTTTCAATCGCGTTGGGTATAAGCAAGGGCTCAGTCTCAAACCAGATTTAATCAGGTTGGGGATAAGATGTGCTCAAGCGCTTTGAAAGCGTCTTCTTTAGTTTCCCATACAGAAATAAAGCGTCCTTTATGGCAGAAAATCGCCCCCTCAATGCCAGAAGCCTTTTTTAAATCCTGATCGAGAAGTCCTGCCCATTCTGTTGGCAATGGCACGCGTACCTTCATCTTTTCATCCATCGTCGGAGGAATTCCCCGAAGTTTCCAATGCGTTCCTGATGGCATGATCACAAATAAAGCGGGATGATTTTCCCCCTCCATTTCAAAAAAGCTATCCATCCAGGGCATCGCTTCATCAAAATAAAGAAACTTCTCCTTGCTTTTCATACTTTCCGCCACTTTTTCGCGACAAGATCCAATATAGCTGTATCTTTCTAGAAGGCGTTTGAAATGGCCGACAGCAAAGTCCAAAGCCTCAAAAAAAGCTTTATTTTGTACATCGCTAGGAGGATCGTAAACTGCAGGGACAAAATTGCTCACCACTTGAGAAAAAGTGCATGTGCCAGGTTCTGAAGTAACTTTGCCATTATCGTGCGCATCGACTCCCGAAACCACAGAATCATTGAGAAAATCATAGGTTGCCGTATCGATCACTTTCTGTTCCTTCAAGTACTGTAGGATCATGCCTGCACTACTCAAATCACCTCTATATCCCGCTTGATGATGATCAAAGCGCTTTTTGGATGGGTCATAAATGCCGCCAACATCGCATACGTACTCGCAACCACTTAGTGCCATTGGGTCGCGCGAGCGAATGATTTTATTTTCATCGGCAAGTCCAAACGTCAACAATAAAGCACATGCGGTCACTTCATCCGCATGAAAAGAGCCATCATGAGTTCCAATGCTGCGATCAATCATTCTCACTTACCTCCGCAAAGATTCATTGTACGCCTGAAAAAAATAATGCTCAAGATGCAGTTGCAAAACTTATGTACGCGAAAAAATAATTTCTTGAGCCAGTTTCTCCAACTGATACTCGGAGCACTCCCCTTTTATTTTTTAGAAATGCTATAAGATGAAAAAAAACAATCTGGCACGGAGCCCCATGGAAAGCTATCTTTTCCCCGCCCATTACGATCTCGTCACGCCCGATGGCCATCTCACGTCCACCGATCGCCAAGCGCCCGACCAGATGCAAGTCAAACTTTTTATCCAGAATATTTCCCCAGCATTTGTGGGTTTCAGCATTGACAAAGAATATGTTTCCTTCAATCTAAAAAGCGCGCTGGGACAATTGGGACTTCACGGGATTACTCTTGATTTTGAACTCGATCGCCCCAATTTATGTGCAGAAGTGAGCATCCTCCTTAAAGCTTATGGAAAAATTGCAAGAACAATGCTTGATCATCTTTTTGAAGGTTCCTATATCGGAAAACTCTTTGCAGCAGACCCAAAGCGCATTGTTCGCAACCCGGATTATCTCATGCGGATGTTTGGAAGAGCAGACAGACAAGGAAGGCCCCTTCTCTCTCTTGGTGGCCCTAAAGGCAAAGATGAGCTGCTCCTTGAAAAAATTGATGGCAGAACCATCGCTTTTCTGCAGTTGCAAGAAGGTATTCTTTCGTATGATCAAACAGCAATTTACGGCTTACTCCCCACGATCGGCAAAGCACTCACCCACCCCACCTTCCGTTTACGCACTCTCGTCCAGCTTGATCAAAGTTGGCTGCTCATGGCTCAACGAAAAGTTATCAAAGATGAAATTCTCCTCGTGCGCACAGCCCCGCTTCATATTCGCACGGCCTTTGGTAAAGTCGTAGATTCCCTTCTTCCCGCGGGAGTTAGTCACACAAGCTCCAACGTTCTTGAGCCCGACACGACAGCTTCAGGCGATGTCTATGAACTCTATGGCGCATCTAACCAAGAGATCACGACGATTCCTATCGAATTTTATACATTGGAAGCGCATCGCGAGCACGTTTTTTTCACCGACCGTGACCAACTGCAAACCTGTCTTGAAAATCCCTCCTCACTTTTCACAGCTTTTGAAACAGCTCCACTTCCCCTCGCTTCTCGAGCAGCTGTCTTTGTCGTCAAAGGAGAGCAGATGCTTTCCCTCAAACCAGAAGATTGGATTGCGAGGAAAACGCATAAGACGGAATTTCCAGGACTGTTTTATCCCGCTCAGCAAGCCCTCCTCGTGCAACACTATATCGAACAACAAGCAGACTACCCCTTCCTCAAAAGCATTGAAGACGGCCTCATCACATCGCAAGGCATTCTCCTCTCACGCTACTTTCCTTCCCCCCTCATGAAGCGACATTTACTTAGCGATCTTGTACAAAAATGCCTCAAAGGCATTTATTTCAAATATCCTTCACTCGCCTATGGAAATTTCTTCTCGCACGAAGACAGATCGATGCTCCTTGATCTCGCAAAATTCGGCATTCCCGTCTATTGGGTCGATGAAAATTCCGGCAATATTCTGCAATATGTTCCCAAGCCAGGAAAAGACGCGGGGATGTTTGTACCGGAAGACAAGATTGACACCTTCATCAAATCCACAGCCTTCGGAATTTATGGGTCAACACTATTGCATGGAAATTTTGAGGATGAGTTGATCGCCATGCTACGCGGCATCATCGATATGCGCTCAGAGTTCAACCATCCCCTACTCAATTCCGAAACGCCGATCGCTCTCGTCACGGGAGGCGGTCCTGGCCTTATGGAAGTAGGAAACCGCGCCGCCAAACGCGTGGGCATTCTCTCCTGCGCAAACATCGTCGACTTCCGCAACAGTAGCAACCTCAATATCCAGGAACAGAAACAAAATCCTTATATTGAAGCCAAGATGACCTACCGCCTCGACAAACTCGTCGAACGGCAATCAGAATTTAATCTCGATTTCCCCATTATCCTTACAGGAGGCTACGGCACGGATTTCGAGCAATGCCTGGAAGAAGTGCGGCGCAAAGTAGGCTCCGTCGCTCCCACCCCCGTCCTTCTTTTCGGTCATCCTGATTACTGGCGCGCCAAAATCAATTCCCGGTTTCGCTGCAATCAGGAATCCAAGACGATTGCAGGCTCAGAATGGGTGAGCAACTGCTTCTATTGTGTTAGCAATGCCGAGCAAGGACTTAAAGTCTATCGCCATTTTTTCTCTAACACGCTTTCCATCGGCCCCAACTACCCTCCTTATTCAGAAGGGTTCGCGATCATCCAGTGATTCTACTAAAAGAGTATCTGCAAAGTCAGAGTTCGTCGATTTTCGAAATTATTCGCTCAAAAGAGCCCGAAAATCGACAGAACGTTACATTGTAGACACCTTCTGAGATAGATCAATTGCCTGAAGAAGCCTGTCTATATTTTTGGAAGCGTTGTCTCTTCCCCAATTATCTCCACGAGCCCGTTTGTCCATTTTATTCGCAATTGCCCAGACATGGTAATAAACCCCTCGAGGCTCATTGAGGACAACTCCTCCATTCAGAGCAGCGAGAAGAATCGCATGAACAATATCTTGTTGGGTCTCGGAATTCAAAGAATGCGCCTTGACCTTTTCAAGCTCTGTCTTGAGTGCTCTCATCGAGCGGATCTCGATTGATTCGTAACGCTGCAAAAGCTGCGAAGGTGTCGACGTTGCCTCATCAATGGCTTGAATCAATCGATCCGAATTTTTGTGAGCATTATCCTGGCCGAAAGTCAACCCACCTACTGAAGGATCTTTCTGATGTGCTAGGAACCATACCCAAAAATAAACCCCTTTCGGCCCATGAAGGCGAAGACCGCGCTTTTCTGCATCCAATAACAGCTGTTGTATCCTTTCTCTACGCGAGCTTTCATCCATTTCTGATTTCGAATTCAACCCAATGATCCCTTTCAGTCCTTCAAAAGGATCTGTTAGACTAGAATCTATTCGCTTTTTTTCAATAGCTTGCGCATCGCTCAAATATTTCGTTCTTAAACCTTCTGCAACACTTTGTCCAATAAGAGCATCTTCATACCCCTCTAAAGCCATCACACACGCAACAAAAGCCTTTTCTGGGTCGAGGAATAGATTGCACGCATGTCTAAATAAAATTCCTCCCACCTGTGCATTTCTTCTATCGAGAGCACCCTGCATCGGTTTAAGCGAATGATGAGCCATAAATTTCGGCTGAACAATCTCCAAATTTAAAGGAAACTCCTCTGCAACAATCCCTGCGTTTTTAAAGACTGCCCACTGCAATTTCGGCGGAAATTGCGCAAAAACTTGCTCAAATGCACTTGTCTCAGAAGTTCCCGCTTTTAATCCTTCCAGAATGAAAACAATCCCCTTAAGCAATAGCTCAGATTGTGCGCGCAACTTCATTTCCGAAATCCCTTTAAGAAAACCCTCATTATCCGTTTTATGGTGCATATCGAAGTGTTTTTTCAAAGATTTGTCGTTAGTTAACTCATTGAATCTAGCTTCAAGCAGCACTACATCCCCACTGAATTGAGCAGGTTCCGTGTCACTAGCAAGCATTTCAGACAGTTGTTTGTTGATTTCTCGAAACTCAATATGCGAATCGATGAGATTACTTAAAAACGATAAATTGCGATCAAATTTACAAACTTTCTCTCCTAATTGAGAAAGTTTTTCCCCGACTAAAACATTCACCTCCGAAATTCTCTCACCCACAAAATCTAGCCTGCTCTCACCCCCCTGAATCTGTCCCACCTTTTTACAAGACTCAAGATTTTTCTTAATAACCTCTAATCTTTCTTTCATTTCACTCGAATCTATAGAATTTTTATTTGAAATCAGACAATCATCAAAAACCCGTGAACAACATTCGTTTAGCTGCTTATTAAAATTAATTAAATCAAGATCCTTTAATTTACTTCTTATATACCTGAAATCGCTTTCCAACAACAAAACAGCAGAACTTAAATCATTAACATTTATAGACATAATAACTCCAAATTTAAAATATTAATAGAGTAAAAAAACAACTCTAATTTCATTAATTTGTATTTATTATACTAAAAAATAAGATTAAATAACTAAAAGAAAATAACTTTAAAATCCCCAAGAAAAGCCCAGTTCACCGTACTGAGTTCGCCTATTAAAGAATTGACCTTCGTAAGAGAAACCGTGATGGTAGTCGATATAAAGCCGCATTTTACGCCCAACACCTTGCAGCTTACTCACCTCATAACCCAACTTAAACGTCATATCCAAATCCCAATGCCGTTGCTGCCAGTTTTCCAAATGGATCGCAAAAAACGGCGTCCCATAAAGTCTATGGTAATTAAACCTGCTGCCCAAAATTCTCAACTCAACCCCATATTCAACATACAACGGCTTAATCTTAAACGATTGATCACTATGAAAAACAACACCAGGGCCAAAATAGCCCCTCAAGCCGCTTGAAAATTGATAAGAAGAGAAAAAGTCGATCGCTTCCATACTTGGATTTTTGCGCTTTTTCAACTCCCTGCGATGATTGCAAAGAAACTCATCGCCCAAATGAGAAGAAATGTGATAAATCCTCAAACGAAAAGACCATTGATCAAACGCATACGTCAGAGGAATCCCCACTAAAAAATCCGTATTCACAAGCTCACACGTCTCATGCCGTGGCTTGTGAGGAATATTAGAATAATTAAAAACAGACCAAATTCCCGCTTCAATTCCGATTTGTAAATCCCCATGCCAGCGCATGATATCGATCCAACGGAAAACAGGAAAGTCATCCCCCAAAGACACCGCAGCGCAAACATCACCGCAAACCTTGTCTCCCACCCTAAGGGCCGCAGAGTTAACAGGTTGTCTTGGATCCGCAACGAGCGGGGCAAATAAAACAGTCGACTGAGGGAACCAAACACCCCCCACTCTCGGCTGCTCAACATACTGCTTTCGCGCTTCCAATTCCTGCTTAGTGACATCCGTCGTCTCAACCGATTTCACCCCAGGCAAATCCTTCACGAAAGAAATAATCGATTTAGCAAGCAAATCGTTATTAGGAAGATTCGCTAAAAAGACCTTGTGGTTCTTAACAATGACCACAACAAGATATTCGTAGTAGTTAACATCGATCAACGCCTGAATGTAACCTTCGAGATAAGGATCCGTCGCATCCGCAAAACTATCGATCGGCAAATTATCCGCTCTCGTCAACACCTCAGACCCAATCCTAGAAAGGAGTCTATCTTCCTCTGCGCAAAGAGAAAAACACACCAGAGATGCAACCACCGTCAAATACTTGCTCAAAATAACCTTAAGTTTACAAACAGCCCAAATGCCATCTATAAATCACACTCGAGTTATATGCAAAAATATTTTTCCCCTAAACTTCTCACTGGAAATTCTTTCCGCCCTCCGCTATCATCTCTCCTCATGAGGGGCAATAGCTCAGTTGGTTAGAGCAGCGGACTCATAACCCGCTGGTCGCTGGTTCAAGTCCAGCTTGCCCCACTTTCTTAAGTAACTCTGGTACAAGAAACATTAACCTGAGGTACTCATGCAGACTTTCATTAAAACTCGGCTTTTCCGCACTTTTTACGCAAATCACTGGAACCAACAAGAATCATTCGCTTTTCAAAACATCCCTCAAAAACTGCGTCAATTTTTTCCTCAAATGCGGAAAAATTGCGTAAATTCGCATTCTGCAAGATCAAAGAAAACTGATTAGCAACGACAAGAACCACCGGGAGCAACGTATTGCTCATCTGATTCCCAAAATGTTCTAGATTCATCATTCAGGTGATATCATGAAGAAAAACATTTAAAGAAGCAGTGAATATAGCAAGAAAGATGGGTCTATTACCTATCACGCCGAAGTACGTCGCAAAAACGCCAAACCAATCAGAAAAAAATGCCGCATTCTCAATGAAGCAAAAAACTGGGTCAGAGAAACCAAAACTGCCATCCTCAATGCTTAGCCGGTTCCAGATAATAAAGCACGCAAGTTGACTCTCAACGATCTCGTTGACCAAGATCTTCGCCTTCATCTTAACAAGCATCCTCGACGTCTCAAAGATCAGATACCTCACTAGAGTATAACACTTTGAACGCAAAAAAATTTTGCATCTTTCTCAAAAGACTGCTCATCTGATATATTACATATCAAACATTAACGGACGGCTCATATGGAAAACAAAATCCAGCGCACGTTTGTACGCCAAGAAGCGTATGCAAGGCTTCGTAATTGGATTTTAGATGGGACCCTTGCACCAGGATCACAACTGAAAGACAAGGAATTGGCAGCTCAGTTAGGTGTCAGTCGTACTCCTGTTCGAGAAGCTCTACTACGTCTTGAAGATGAGGGATTAGTCAAGACAAAGCCAAACAGCTCTACCCTTGTAAGTTCGATCGATTTTCACGATGCTTTTCATCTTTATTCCATTGTTTGGACATTGGAACGCTTGGCGTTAAGTCAAGCTTTTGGATCAATCACAGAAAAGCACATCCAAAATATGGCAGAAGCGAACGAGCGATTTTTGGAGAAAATGAAAGCGAAAGATCGTCTTTCTGCCCTGGAAGCTGACTACGAATTTCACTCGATATATCTAAAACTTTCAAACAATCAAGAATTAGAAAAAATCATATCTGAATTAAAAACGAAACTACAAAGACTTGATCTTTATTACTTTGAAAAAATAAAAAACGCAATTCTTTCCTACGACGAGCACATGCAAATCATCGACGCTTTGATACGTAAAGACCTCCCTCTAGCCATGGAAGCTATCGAGCATAATTGGAAAAACAGTTTTAACCGCTTTGAACTTTAGGAGACCCATATGTTCGCAAACAAATTAGTCGCCGTCATGAATGAAAAAATTGAGCCTGGTGTTATCATGAATGCGCTTGCGCACATGTGTATCGGCTTTGGGTCTGATATTGGGAAAGAGCCTTTGCACCTAACCAATTATGTCGACGCCGATGAAGGCAGCCATCCTAATATATCAGAAATGCCTTTCATGATTTTGAAAGCCAATTCAAATAAAATAAGAGCATTAAGGCTAGCAGCTCAACAAGCAGGGATTCAATGCGTAGATTTCACCGACACAATGACTGTCGGGACTTACTTAGAGCAGATAGAGAGAACAAAACAAACTAAAGAAGCTGACCTTGTCTATTATGGGATTGTCCTATTTGGTGATTGGACAAAAGTATCTGAATTAACAAGAAAATTTTCTTTGTGGAAGTGAGACAAATGAGCGACCTGAATGTAGTTATAGACACCTTCCTTATACATCGTTTGATTGCTTCTCAATTTCCTCAATGAAAAGGTCTACATATTGAACCCGTGGCAATGAGTGGCTGGGATAATCGAACTTTTCATCTGGGTAAGGATATGTCTGTTCGCTTGCCAAGTGCTGCTGATTATGAATTACAGATAGAAAAGGAGCACCAATGGTTGTCAAAATTAGCTCCAAACCTTCCATTGCCTATTCCTGTTCCTTTAGCAATGGGTAAGCCTGAGCACGGATATCCTTGGAAATGGTCTATTTACAGATGGCTTGAAGGGAAAAGTGCTCATTCAGCACCAATAAGCGATCTAACCGTATTCGCGGCTGATCTTGCCAACTTTTTGATAGCCTTATATAGAATCGATACAACAGGAGGACCAAAGCCTGGAGCGCATTGCTTCTACCGAGCTGGATCGCTATCAGTTTATGATGCTGAAACGCGTCAAGCTATCGCTTCCATGGAAGGCCAAATTGATACTTCTGCTGCCACTGCTGTTTGGGAAATAGCTCTTTCCACTTCTTGGAAGAATCCTCCCGTATGGGTACACGGTGATATCAGTACTGGTAATCTTCTAGTAAAAGCAGGCAACTTATGTGCTGTCATCGACTTTGGACAATTAGCCGTAGGCGACCCTGCATGTGATCTTGCAATCAACTGGACGTTGTTTCATGGTAAAAGCAGGGAAACTTTTCAAAGAATCCTTTCTTTGGATAAAGACACGTGGACTCGTGCACGCGGTTGGGCTTTGTGGAAAGCTTTGGTGGTTGCAGCTGGCTTTACCAATCCAAATAACACCGAATCTTCACAATGTCGGCGTATTATTGATGAACTGCTCGCAGATCACGAGCATAAGAACTAATATTCAGAATGGCTGATTTCTTCCAATGATCAAGGTATTGGCAAGTAGGTCAGCCAACCATTTTTCATATTCTTCAGATGTCCATCCTTGCTCAATCACTAACATGCGATATGTATCACGCCCAGTGAAGAGCCACAGAATGTCACGCGCTCTATTCATGCTCATATCTTTGGCAAGAGAGTGTTCTTCTGCCATTGCATTTATAGTCACTTCTTGCCGTTCATGCCTCCGCCTCTCTCTTTCTCTTTCAAGCTCTTTGAATTCAGGGGATAATACGGAAGCTCCTCGAAACACTTCCATTTGAGCCCGTTCCGCATCGTACATTTGACGCGCAATTCTAGCAGAATAAAGAAGTCTCTCTTCTGGAGACGTGGCTTTTTTACTTTTTTCAACAAGAGCTTCAAATTGATCTTTGGGAAAAACTTCATCCATTAAGGCCCGAAGAACGCCTCGTTTAGATTGAAAAAGGGAGTAAACAGTAGGAATCGCCACATTCGCTACTTGGGCTATTTTTTCAATTGTTGCGTATTCGAATCCCTCTGACTCAAAAAGATTTTTGGCGGCCTCGAGGATACGCTTTCTTGTCTGCGCAGCTTGTGCATTTCTTGATGTAGACCGGTAGGGTCTTTTTTTAGGTTTTGACATATTAGATATAGTTTACTATAATCAATTCAAAATGTCAAAGCCAAAAGGAGAAAATCGATGAAAGACACAACAGCCATAGCAGTAGCCTATTATATGGCACTCGGAAAGAAAAATCTTGAAGAATTAAAACGATACCTACATCCTAATATTCATTTTACCGATCCCCAAGAGCAGGTAATAGGCAAAGAGACAGTCCTTAAAGCTGCCACAGGCTTCTCCGCCATCTTTAAGTCTTTAACAATTCGAGCGAAATTTGGCTCAGAAAATGAAGCCGTGATCATTTATGATGTAGAAATTCCGAGCTTCGCCGAGCCTTTGCGCGCTGCATCACACCTAAGCTTTCAGGATGGTCTTATCTCAAAAATTGATCTCATTTACGACACTCGATGTTTCATCGAGAAAAAAAAGGAAGTTTCTTCTCGATAAAAAGTAAAGAAACAATAGAATTGTTTTGCAAAGGAATATACCCAAATGCATTCAAAAGTTGGGAATTTGGCAAGAAGGCCGCGCAAATTTTTGTGTTTGGAGTGAGTGACCATTGCCGGAGGATGCAAGGCACCAATGAAGACCAAAAATTTACCGCGAAGCCGACACAGCCAAAAACCAACTCTTGAATGCATTTGGGTATAAGTCTCTAAGTCCTAATGCTTTTTCCAATCTCTCGTAGCAACCATCTTTTCAAAACCAAGCTTCCTCAATTTACCCGCCGGATCTTGAGCTTCTAATTTAGACCAATCAGCGAGAGAAGCCTGATTCATCCAATTTGACAACTGTTTCTGAAATATCTGCAGCAATTTCGGAAGCTGCTGAGAGGAAAGCAAATTCAGCAAGCGCTTGTTCGGAAAAATCCTCTAACTGCGTAGTTACCTACCAGATCCCATAGAGATCTTTGAGCATTTTTGATGCACTATATATTGAACAGACAAAAATAGTGAACAATTAGGAGAGATTAAGAGGTTGGTCGTTGAAATGGTTTTATTATTAATGATTTATGTGAATTGGACGCCTCATCAAAAAAATTCGGAATAGTTACGCGTTGGAGAGATATTCCTGCAATTTCATAGATTACTTGTGGACTATTAGCTTATAGATATTTTAAAGAGAGGGTTATGAAAATCTTACTTACTGGAGCTAATGGGTATATTGGAACGCGCCTTCTTCCCCGTTTGATAGAAGAAGGGCACGAGGTCTATGCGCTGGTAAGAAGCCGCTACCGAATTGAAACTCCTAAGAAATTTCAATCCCAGCTTCATATCATTGAAGCGGATCTGCTGAATCCTTCCTCTTTGCTAAAGATTCCGGATGATATCGCTGCAGCTTACTATCTAGTCCATTCAATGAGTTATTCGCAAAAATTTTCTGAATTAGAAGCAAGATCTGCAAAAAATTTTGTAAGCCGTTTGGAAAACACGCAAGCGAAACAAATCATCTACTTAAGCGGTCTCTCAAATGAAGCCCATCTTTCCCGTCATTTAACCTCGAGAAAAAAGGTAGGAGAAATTCTCAAGATGGGAAAAGTTCCTGTGACCATCCTAATGGCGGGCATTATCATTGGATCCGGAAGCGCTTCATTTGAAATCATTCGAGATTTGGTTGAAAAACTGCCTGTTATGATTGCTCCTAAATGGCTTAACAAATTAACTCAACCCATCGCTGTACGAGATGTTTTAACTTATTTGACTCTGATCCTTGGTAACTCAGCTTGTTTTAACCAATCTTTTGAAATTGGAGGGCCCGATGTCATGAGTTACAAAGACCTTTTGCTGAAGCTCGCGAAAATCAGAGGGTTAAAGAGAAAAATCTACCCTGTTCCTGTCCTTACCCCACGCCTTTCTTCCTATTGGCTATTTTTTGTAACGAGTACGAGCTTTTCACTTGCCCGTTTCCTTGTCGAAAGCTTAATGAATAATGTCATATGCAAAGAAAATCGAATCACATCACTTTTCCCGAGAAAACTTCTCAGTTACGAAGAGGCTGTTAAACTTGCTTTCACCCGCATTGAAGAAGATTGGGTGCCTTCAAGCTGGAAAGATACTTTAAGCGGGACCACTTTAAATCCAGATCTTTCCATTTACGTCCAGGTTCCTCGATTTGGCATCTTGAGCGATAAACGCAGAATTCCCTTTTGTTGTCCTATAGAACAAGTGCAAAAGCGGATTTGGTCTCTAGGAGGAGATCGAGGTTGGCTTGCGATGAATTGGGCTTGGAAACTTAGGGGTTTTTTGGATAAATTGGTGGGAGGAATTGGGCTGCGTCGAGGCAGGACTCATCCAACGCGGCTAAAAGTAGGAGACGCTCTCGATTTCTGGCGCGTTTTATTAGCGGATGAGAAAAATCGACGCTTACTTCTCTATGCTGAAATGAAATTGCCAGGTGAAGCATGGCTTGAATTTGAGATCATCCCTCATGAAACGGGAGGAGCTCTGAAACAAACAGCATCATTTCGTCCCAATGGAGTCTGGGGTAGGTTTTATTGGTATAGTCTTTACCCGTTTCACGCTCTTATTTTTAGCCAATTAGCAAAACGCATCGCAAAGGGATAAAATGGAAAAGAAATTTCGAAAATCCTCTTTTTATTCAGACAGGATTTGCGACTTGAGGATAATACAAGGCTTATTTTTGCATTAAAGTCTTTGGAAGTTGTCATTCCTGACTTAATTTTTAAGCTAGAACAAATCGAGAAAAAATCCTTTTAGAAGCGATCATTGTATGGCTGCGATGTCAGACCTGTTCGTAAATGGAAAAAACGCTTCAAGGACGGAGGAACTTCGGGCTCTGAAAAACAAAAGCCGTTCTCCTCATCGGTGTCCTCATAAGACCTCGAAAGAGGAGGAAGAACAGATTATTTCCAAACGAGAACTGATCCCTGATTCTTAAGCCCTAGCTTAAAAAATTTTCTGATTCACCCTAAAATCGCTCTTCTTGGGTGGACCACAGAGCGCTGCCTCAGATCTCAATAAATACCCTTATTTAAAAGATGAGGTTGAGCTATTACGTAGCGCATTAAAAGCAAAGATTCCTGTCTTTGGTTTTTGTCTGGGCGCACAACTCTTAGGCGAAGCATTGGGAGCACACGCGGAGCGCAGTCTCCATAAGGAAATAGGAATTTTCCCAATCTTGCTTACGGAAAAAGGTATGCAAGACCCTCTCTTAGCTAACTTACCACAAGAACTTGCGGTTTTTCACTGGCATAGCGACATGCCTGGTTTAACAAAGGAAGCGGTAGTCTTAGCCAAAAGTGAAGGATGTCCCCGTCAAATCGTTCGTTATCTACCCTATGCATATGGCTTCCAATGCCATCCTGAAATGACCCTACAAGGCGCCCAAGAGCTGATCGAGAACTGTGCTGAAGATTTTACGTCAGATAAATATGTCCAAACTCCTCGGGAAATACTCGAGCAAGACTTTTATGCTTTAAGCTATAAAAACATGGTTTGCATACTAGAAAACTTTCTGCTGCTTAGACAATCATGGAGCGACGCTTTGAAACTTGTCCCATAAAGACTGCTTAAACCAAGCGGGCATTTGATCTGTTTTCATTTCGAGAGAATACCCATTGGTGATTTCTGCAAGCCAGATGTGCTCATGGGTTGAATTATCGAAAATGTATGCGCGGTGGGTCGATTGGACAGCCTGCATCAATAGGTCCAATGAGCGGTGGTAGCGCGTTACAACTTTATCTTCTGGTACGGGATGTCCTCCTCGGCTCATTCTATAACGCACACCTGAGATATTGATATTAGGGTTTTCGGTTGCTACATAAGTACGGTACCCTCTAGATTGAGCTTTTCGAAGAAGCTCTATTTTGTCAGGAAAGGACATGACGGTTTCAAAAGTAAAAGACTTTGAGCATTCGATTAACTTCTGACGAATAAAGTCAGCAGCAACGGAAGCAAAATAAGCATTGACCATGACTTCATGAAAACTCAATTTATTGTCATTAAACCGCAATGAACCCGTCTCATCAAGGCATTCTGCCTGCTTTAAGAGAAGCGATTGGTTAAAGAAGTTGAGAATCTCTTCCTTTGAAGTTGTCACATGATAAGCATCAAGATCGAGAAATCCGAAGTCAGCTATCTCCTTTTCAATCTCATCTGGATTGATATAAATACCTAGCAATTCCCGGCGGATCATGGTTTTGAATGTACTCTTGCCCGATCCATTTGGCCCTGCGAACATACGAAGGCGCGGAAGACTTGCATTCATCGGATATCCAACTTTTGTCCACGCTTCACGGGTGTCCAAGAGGGTAGTTTCTTTATAAACTTACGCCTCCCATCAGGAAATACCTCCACAAGGCTTCCGTTTTCACTCACAAGGACACTACTGCCAGATGCAAGGGCTGCCCAATAAGCTTGTTTGAATGCCACTTCAGCAAGCTCTGGAATGTGCTCTTCAAGATAATCAAGGGCCTTTTCGCTTAAATCCATAATCCCCTTCCTAATTTTGGCTTTAAAACCCGATCCTATTCGTTTTGGGACTTTATTCTAAAGATTTCTCGTTTTTTTCATGACATTTTCCGCATTTTTTACGCAAATGACCTGCACTTTTCTGAATTTTCTTCACTCATCTACTTGAGAGGAAGAAATGATTCTGGTTTACTCTATGTCGTTCAGAGTTTTACAGGGAATAGGACTTATAAGCCGTTGATCGCAGGTTCAAGTCCTGCTTACCCCACTTTCTTAACATGCTGCAATGCAATTGCTTTAGTCTCAAGTGAACTAAAAAAATTCACTAACAAGTTGACCTCTGTGGCACGCTCATGGCATAGTGATTGCCTATGCATGACAACACATCTCATCAGACCTGCTGTTCACCTAAAAAAAACAAACAGGAGAATGAACAGATAATAAAAACAAATAATCTATTTGATAATTTAAGAGTGCTTTAACACAAAAAAATTTATGTTACATCCAGTAAAATTAGGGCTCGCCGGTGGAATTATCTGGGGACTATGCATGTTTCTCACCACCATCATTTCCATCGACACCGGCTACGCTAAAACTTTTCTTGTCCTCATGGGAGATATTTATATTGGCTATTCCATTTCAGGTTGGGGCTCCATATTGGGGCTAATCTTCGGCTTCCTAGATGGATTTATCGGCTTATTTCTCCTGGCATGGCTGTATAACAAATTTATAAAGGCAAAAGCTTTCTAGATTTTCTGCACTTTTTCGCAAATGACCTGAATTTAAGGAATTTTTCTGAGTGGTTTCCCATCTCTGTGGTAAAATTCAAACATTTATGCAACAAAGTTGTGTTTTATATAAAAAAATGAATTTCTAAACAAAACCTTCCGTTATATAAATTGCATCGACTATAATCAATTGGCATAGGCTTAAAATATGAAAAAAAATGAATAGTTTCACAATACTTGCTGTATTTATGGTGGCTTTGACCAATATTGCGCCTCTACAAGGACGCATACTCAACTCTTTTAAAGAAATTGATGGCAAGATTGCCCCTATTTTAAACCGGTATCCCCCCGAGGATATTTTAGTCCTGTTTGATGTAAACTATACCTTACTTTTTGTAGATCATCCGGCGATGTTTATTCCGAATATAAAAAAACATGCAAAAGAGATGCAGATCGTGATGAGCGATCTTTCGAAAGAACAGCAAAATATTTTAATTGGGCTTGCAACAAAAGCTGAACCACAAAGAGCAGTTGAAGAGTGCACTGCAGATGTTATACAGAGTCTCCAGAAAAGGGGAATCAAGGTTCTCGCCTTTTCAGCTGCGCTCTCTGGTGATCTGTATGGGCTTAATTCTAAAGAATGGTTTAATACCACATTAAAGTCATTCAGGATGGATTTTGCATCAAGTTTTCCAAATATTAAGCCTTTTATTTTTAATGATTTTCCATTGTATTGCAATAGCCGGCCCATATACGACGAAGGGGTTGTGCTCACTAATAAATCGGATAAAGGGGCTGTCTTAATTTCCTTCCTTAAGCTAACAGGATATCACCCCAAGATTGTCGTTCTAATCGACAATAAAAAAGTAAATGTGGAAGAGATGGAAGCCGCATTGAAAGCCTTCAACCCGAATATTGGGTTTATCGGACTCGATTATAATCGAGGACAGGAATATGCACCTCAAGAGATCGATGACGATTCATTCCTAAAATGGTGGAAAGCACTTCCTTCAAGATGAATTGTTGTGAAGGTGCTCTGAAAGAACAAGGCATAACACTTTTCCAAACAGAAACCTTCCTACTAACCCAACTTGTCCCCTACCCTCCCTCAGGCGCGCCGCGAGATAGATAATATTTAAGATTTGCGACGAACCACATGCCTTTAGACGGGTGGAAGGAGTACAGCGTAGTGGATCGCCTGTCGCAGCACGCAGATACGGATACTTTTCAAAAGTTAGCAGTGGTTTCCAGGATCCAGTCAGATAGGATATCCAAAACTGCAGGCGCAATCGTTTCTTCAATTTGCCCGTACTCTAAAATGGATCCAGTTTCACATGTTTGAAAGAAGTGATTCAATTTTGGAAATTCGATAATCCTATGATTTTGATTCCCAGATTCTTCAAGAATTTTGGCAATGATAGGAAGATTTTGTTTGGGAGAAACTTGTGTATCAAGCTCGCCATTGATGGCCAAAACAGGAATCTTAAGGAGCTTTAAGGAGATTGCCGGATCGTAGGTCAAATAATATCTAAGCCATCTTGAGTTGCAACGCTGCATCTGTGCTTCCATGGCCTCAGCACTTGCTTGCTGTTCTTCTTTAGGTAAATTGGCTAACTGTTTCGCAACGATTAGCCCTAGCAACTCCCTAGCTTTCTCAAGATCAGGTTCATTTTTGATTATAGACAAAACTTGTTTCTGAAACTCAAGTTGATGCCTTATCTGTTCTTCTGCAACTCCCATAGCGCGAGAAATTAGAGCTTCTTGCGCATAAAGGATTGCTTCACCAGTTACGCAGGGGCCTGCCATCAACACGATAAAAGCGACATCAGTTGATTTAACCGCCACCATTGGGGCAATTAGCCCTCCTTCACTATGACCAATCAAACCTATTCGTTCTGCATCCACCTCCTTCCGGGTTTTCAAATATTCAACACCAGCCAATGCATCAGCTGCAAAATCTTCAGTAGTTGCAATGTCATAATTTCCCGTGGATTGCCCCACCCCACGCTTATCTACGCGTAATACTGCAAAACCTTGTTTTGTAAGATGGTCAGCTAAGACCAAAAAAGGCTTGTGTCCAAACACGGTTTCATCACGATCAACTCGGCCAGAGCCCGCGATGAGTAAAACAGCAGGAGATGGTTTTTCGGACCTGGGAAGGGTTAAAGTACCAGCCAAAGTTGCATCTGCAGTCAGGCTAGAGTACCTAACCTCTTCTATATCGTAAGAAATAGCGCTTTTTGGCTCCTGAGGACGTAAAGACTCAGAAACATTTTAAATGATTCATCTGCAGCAGCCAATAGACTGAATACAGTAAACAATTGCTTAATCATCAAACTCTCCGCTTCGTTTTCTAGGATCTCAAGAAAGGCACAAATGCGATGACTGGTTATCGCAGATTGGTCATAATTTTCTCAATCGATAAGGTCCATTGTGAGTGTTTGAATTATCAATCTCTACTCATACCACTCAAGACTATTGTGTTTTGTTCTGTGAGAATTCAAAGGATGATTTAAATCTCTATATAACGCAACGCGACTGAAAATTTGGATTTAAGACAGAAGCGAAAGCTCCCGCGATTGCCGCGATCGAATCGTCACCACTATTAGATAGGGACTAGATCGATCATCCAATCCCCGGGCTTTGGCTTCGGTCTTAAATCCAAATTTTCAGTCCCCTTGAGGATAACTAAATAATCTTAAAACTAAATAAAATTATCTTTAAATTATTTAAACGCAAATAATAATTTAACTCGAAATTAATCATATTTGATAATAGGATTTAGTAATAAATTATAAGGATGATCATGATACCTAGTTTACAATCATTCCAGCAAGCGCGCCGTCAAGTCCTGGGAAATGAGCTCCCTCTAGCAATTGAAAAATACGAATCCATTGAATCGATTTTGACTCAGTACCACTATGCAGAAAAACGCGCTCTTTATATGAGTGCAGTAGAGCAAACTTCTCAAAAGATTTTTTCAAAAGTCTTTTCCCTTAAAACAAATACTACTTCCAAACTTCAAGCCCTTGAAAATCGGCGTGGCGGAGTACAAAAGTTGAAAGAAGAGTTGGAAAAAGGGAACTCAAATGCAATAAAAGAAGCCTTTCATCAGCTGCCTGATGAAACTAAAAGCTACCTCAGATGGGCAATATGGTTTAACGATTGGCTGAAGAATAAAAACACGTCGAGAATCCACCATTGCAATTATGGAACAGAGGAACTAGAGCGCGATATTTTTACCCTAAGAGAAAATGACAAAGTGATTTATCTCAGTGGCCACAACTTAGTTGACCAATTGCTGCTTTCTATCGAAGAGAAATTGTGCGTGGAGCGCCAAGAAGAAATTGTGCAAATCCTCAGCGAGATTTCTAAATCCAATCCTGCGGACCTCCTACAAAAAATAGAAACTTTGCCTATACCGCTTCAATGGAAAATCCATGAGGATATCCAGAACCTGTCAAAAGCTAAACACCTGGGTTTTGAGTGGGGCAAACGAAAACTCTACAAAGATCCCTCTGTTGTCTTGCAACTAAAACATCCGCAGACCGGCAAAACACTGCTGAACCATCACTTGCACGAGCAAACCGAGCTCTTAAACTGCTGCAATCTAGCTGCCGACGTTAATGATTTTGAAAAAACAGCTCTTCTTTTTGCCTTATCACATGATCCTAAACAAAAAGAAATTCTCGAAAAATGGCTTTCTCCTCGAGTGCGCGAGTGGATCTCCTCACTAGCAAAACCCACTCCGAACGCTCCTCTTCCTGCTCTTCAAATCCAAAAGCCAAGCCACCCCAAACTTTACGAAACTCGTGGAGCGCATTACTGCAACGGAGTCACAAGCTTTGAGGTATTTGCTCCTCATGCGCGAAGCATTTCCGTGGTTCTAACCACATTCGGCAGAGAAAATAGCCGGATTCCAATGCAAAAAAATGCAGATGGTGTCTGGGAAACCAAAACTAAGCATGCTCTCCCTGGAAAAACCTATCTTTATCTGGTCGAAGACTGTCAGGGCAAACAGATGTTGCGCACAGATCCCTTTAGCTTTTCTACAGTCGACGTTCCCGAAGCGGGCCAAATACAGTCGGTGGTGACAGACTCTTCCAAATATGTATGGAAGGATCAATCTTGGATGAATAAAAGAGCAGAGATAGACCCTTTGCAAGCTCCCCTTTCCATTTATGAACTTCAGTTGAAATCATGGAAGAGTGGATTCAACCAACCTCTTAACTACAGAGAAATAGCTCCCCCATTGATCAGTTATTGCAAATCGATGGGATTTACGCATGTCGAAATCTATGGAATTCTCGATCACTTTTATAAAGAGGCACGCGGATATCAGGTAGCCAATTTCTTCGCTCCTTACCGCGGTTGTGGAAACTGCGATGACTTTAAATATTTCGTCGACCAGCTGCATCAAAATGGAATTGGAGTCATCATCGATTGGATTCCTACCCATTTTCAACACTACCATCAAAATAGCGCTTATTCCGTCTCTATGCATGAATTCGATGGCACCAATCTCTATGCAGCTGAACTATCAATCTGGGGAACGATGTATTTAGATTATAGCAAAGAAGAGACTCGGCGTCTGATGTCTGCTAGCGCGCTTTACTTCATCGATCAGCTACATATCGATGGGATTCGCTATGATGCAATCAGTCAAATGGTGCATCGCAACGGCAAAGACTATCCAGACGGGATCTCCTTCCTCCAACAACTCAACGATACGATTCGCACCTCTTATCCAGGAGTACTAACGATTGCTGAAGAAACAGAAGGATTTCCCAATGTTACCAAGCCAACAAAGCTGGGAGGGCTTGGATTCGACCTGAAATGGAATATCGGCTGGAGCCATGATTCTCGCAATTTCATGCGCACGCCTTACCATGAAAGACAGAAGCACTGGCAACACAAAGTGATTAATTATTTAAATGGAGCTATGCACGGTGAAAAAACTATTCTCACCCATTCACACGATGATACAGACACTGGAGAGAATAGCAATAGCAATGTGCTGATACAGTGCATTGACCATGAACAAAATCTAGAAGGAAAGTTTGCAAATTTAAGGAACTTTTTCTCCTTGCAAACACTCGCTCCCAGTTGGGGGCATATGATCCATATGGGAGATGAGTTGGTTCAAAGCGACTCATGGTACCAAAGGTTCCGTAAAAACCTTCCCAGCGTTGACTGGCAGCTCCCAGCGAAAAGTCCTCAAAACCTCAATATGCAAAACTGCATTAGTGATCTCAATGCCCTATATTTAAATAAACCCCAGCTGTGGGAAAAAGGGGAAAATGGTTTCAAGCTCATTGCAGAGTACGGACCGAACGCCGTCGTTGCTTACCATCGGGGAACTCAAGGCAATAAGAGGATCGCCATTGTCCATAATTTTTCCGATCGCGGCTATACTACTTACGACCTTCCACTGCCTCGGAATGATCCAGCCATCGGACGGATCCGAAAAGTCAGCCAGATTTTCAGCACAGACCATTTTAAATACGGCGGTTCCGGAAAGTATGAAAACACCGCTCCTAGCATAATCTCCAGCGCTCAAAACCCACAACCAACTCATCTGAGAATGCCACTCCCTCCACAATCTACGATAGTACTCGAGGAGGAATTAGGTTAGGTTTAGAAATTTTGTGAAACCTCTATTGTCACTGCTTCCACATTAATGAGTCGTATAATACCTCTTGTTCATGCGCAATTATGGCAAGTCTATTGGAGAGTGTATACTACTTTGTTTACAAAGCACTAGTTAACACGCAATTATTGCAAGTCTATTAAGATGTATGTTCGATATTTGAGGGGACAACATTCCCGTAAACAAGGCTGATGCACTCCTCCTCACCGGGGATGAGGGGCATTTTGAGCGCTTCTTCCAATGAGACCCAAGTATAGTCGGCATGTTCTTTAGGGTTAATTGTGACTTTGGGAAATTCTTCAGGCTTATAGACAAACATGTGGAAGGTATAGTCCATCTCAGGATAGCGGATATAGACCTCCCCATAATAGTCCATGGACTCCTCAGGAATTTCGATACCAGTCTCCTCTTGGATTTCTCGTATAACAGTCTCAGTTGCAGTCTCACCTTCATCAAATTTCCCTCCGGGGATTCCCCAGGTGTTAGGTTGGGGCTTATTAGGGAGGCGTTTTACGAATAGGACTTGATCCTCAACTTGGATAAAGCAGGCCGCGACTTCTAATTTAGGCTTGAAATTTTCTGGTTTTTCCTCAAAAACTATTTGAGCGCTTAGCGGACAAATTAACAAAAATACTGAGAAAATGAAACCAATTAATTTTCTTTTCATTGCTATACCATAATTAACTTAATTAGGTTATATTATACCTAAATTGATTACATAATATCTAATACAATTACTTATTATTATGCAATCCTTAGGATTAAGAACTAAAGACTCTCATGTGACATTGTCTTCACAACAACTTTTCTTTCAATTGACTTCAACACACACTTAAGTCTTTATATTATAGTGCCAGATCGTTGGGAATCAGGCCAGCTAATCAGATTCTGAATCCTGCTCAACCCACTCTTTCAAGCGCTTTTCGCACGCGTAGCAGTTATTTAAAATTTTAACTACATTATCCGTCAGACACGAGAAAATTCGTTCCTTTAGAACCGAGGTGAACCACGCCTCTACGGCATTCTTGTTGCTCGATGGATAAGTAATTTCTAGAAGAAAATATACTTTCTTCTTTTTCCCAAATCTATTGACAAATTCATAAATTGAATCTTATCCTAGATACATGTTTGTTTGTAAATCTTTTCAATTTAGACTGCGTCCGACAAAGAAACAAGCGTATACCCAACGTGATTGAAAATTTGGATTTAAGACCGAGCCAACGCCCCGGGATTGGACGATCGAATCTAGCCCCTATTTCTAATAGGGACGACGATTCGATCGCGCCAATCACGGAAGCTTTCGCTTCGGTCTTAAACCAAATTTTCAGTCACATTGGGTATAATTGCTCGAAGTGCAACTGATTGTGATCAATAGCAATAAGGATCATGGAGAATATGGTAGAGGGATTAAAAGGAAGGAGTGGCTTTTTAAATATGAAAGAAAATAGCAAACGATGTTTTGGATCTGCTCCTGGAAAAGAATTCTATGCAGAGTACCACGACAAGGAATGGGGAATTCCGGTTTATGACGATAGACATCTATTTGAAATGCTTCTCCTTGAAGGCGCTCAAGCTGGATTAAGTTGGGAAACAATTCTCAAAAGACGAGAAGAATACAGACGAGTCTTTCACCGTTTTGATCCCGTGATTGTGGCCAAAATGACCGATAATGAGTTGAATTCCCTTCTTGAAAATCCAGGCATTATCCGAAACCGATTGAAAATTTTTGCTGCGCGTCAGAACGCATTAGCTTTTCTACAAATTCAAAAGGAGTTCGGTTCGTTTTCCAACTATGTTTGGAGCTTCGTAGACCACAAACCGATTGTTACGCGGCGAAAATCTCTCAGAGACATTCCTGCCTCTACTCCCATAAGTGATGCACTTTCAAAAGATCTTAAGAAAAGAGGAATGACTTTTGTGGGTTCTACCATCATCTACGCTTTCATGCAAGCCGTTGGCCTTGTGGATGACCATCTTGTCGACTGCCCATACTCAAATCGTTGATCTAAAAGAAATTCATCAAAGAAGGGGGCTAGGAGAAGTATACCCAACGTGACCGAAAATAGTGCTACTTATGCCATTGAGTAAAATTCTCTAGAACACCACGATCTGCACAGATATACTGTTGACACTTGAAAGCTGGAGGATTTTGCAACGAAGCGGCGCAAATTTTTGTGTCTGGAGCGAGTGACCATTGCCGGAGAGGCAAGGCACGAGTGAAGATCAAAAATTAGCTGCCAAGCTGACGAAGCAAAAACTCCAGGTTTCCAGTGGAAGCAGTATACTGAAGCCCTCTTAAATGAGAAAATTCTTTTCTTTAAAAGAAGGTGATCTATGACTTTTTCGATTCGATTATATTTCGTCTTAGTAGCAGTAGCCGCAGCAATTGCAGGTCAAACATTTGAAAATAAGGAAAGCGAAGGCATGAAAAAGATTCACGTACACCAAGGTGAGAAAAAGATCATAGGAATCAAAACAAGAACAAATAATCAATTAGAAACAAATTCATTAGAGGGAAAAATCTTCCCCATCGTGAAACAATATTTCCATCAAAATGTTGCTTCAGATATTCCAAATCGGATACATCTCGGAACTACTTTTTGTATTTACACCGATTATGAGAGCGACCATCAAGGCGAGTATACTTATTTTATTGGAGAAGAAGTAAATTCCTTTGAAGGCGTACCTGCCAGCTTGGAAACTTTAATAATCCCTGCTCAAGAATATATAAAGTTTACCAGCGGACCTGGTCCCATGCCAGATGTTGTACGAAAACCTTGGCAACAAATTTGGCAAATGACTGCTGGTGAACTCGGTGGCCTGCGCTCCTATAGCGCTGACTTTGAAATTTATGATGAACGATCTAACGATCATCAAAATATTGTTTTGGATATTTATATTGGAATTCAACCAAACAACTATGAAAATCAAAACTAAAGGTATACCCAACGTGACTGAAAGTTTGGTTTAGGACCGAAGCGAAAGCTCCCGCGATTGGCGCGATTGAATCGTCGCCCCTATTAGAAATAGGAGCCAGATTCGATCGTCAAATCCCGGGGCTTTGGCTCGGTCTTAAATCCAAATTTTCAATCACGCTGGATATATATCGGTTCCGTTTCAATGGGCTATAGAATTTTGGTTTTAACACGACCATTTTTTGATCCATCAAACAGGGGCACTATTCGAGCAATAAGACCCTGTTTGATGGATCGGAAAAGGGGGTTGTTAAAAATCGAAATTCTATAGCCGATTGAAACGGAATCAGTATATACATTCCAAAACAAACCCGAATCTGAAACTACCTACAAAATCAAAAAATGAAAGCCCTAAAAAAGCATGCCCTTTTTGCTCTGCTTTTTCTTACTCTTTTTTCTCAACTAGAGGCTGAAGAAAAAACACGGCAAGAAATTCTAATAGAAGAATCGAAAACTGCGCTCGCGAGAAGCTTAAGAATCGCTAAGGAATTCTATTCGCTGGAAGAAAGAGAAGAATTTAGGGAAATTACTGAGTCCATCTTGAGTAGTGAAGAAACTAAAGAGTCTATTAAGCAGCTCATCCAATCTACAGGGAGACGATTTTTCCTATTCAAATACCTAAGCGAGGAGTTCCAAGTTAAAGGATATCTTAGCTTTTTACCCAACGCTGAAGAAAATCCTTTGTTGATATTTTTGAGAGGGGGCAACCGAGAACTTGGGTTAATGCACCCAGCTACAGATTTTACCTGTGCGCACAATTATACGGTGATCGCTACAACATATCGTGGAGGAGTTTCTGAAGGGATAGATGAATTTGGTGGCGCAGAAGTCAATGATATCTACAATTTAATCGAGTATTTCCCGGCACTTCAAGAAAAAATAGGAGTCCACTTTGCTCCTAAAAAAACCTTTATCTTAGGAGGAAGCCGAGGAGGAATGGAAATGTTTTTAGCATTAAATCGGTCTCTTCCTTTGCAATACAAAATAACAAAAGCGGTCTCTCTATCTGGTCTGCTCGACCTTCAGGAATGCATGGCTTATCGTGAAGATATGAGAAAAATGTTCATTAGAGATTTTGGGTTAGTCCCTGAAAAAAACGAGGAAGCTTGGGTTGCCTATCGAAATCCCATCGCAAATGTATCTTGCCTTCGAAAAGATCTTCCCATTCTTATTCTCCAAGGAACCAACGATTTGCGCGTGAGTTTGAGTGAGGGCCATCACATGGTAAACGCATTGAAAAGCAATGGAAACCCTGTGACTTATCTAGAGATACCTGATGCAGATCACTGCCTTTCTAATCAGGCTAACCGAATGGATATCATTACAAACTGGTTGGGGCATGAATGACAATTCTCAAAACTGAGCGATTAATTTTACGCCCTTGGAAAGAAACAGACCTAGCAGCTTTTGCTCAGCTCAATGCCGATCCTAGAGTCATGGAGTGCTTCCCTCATCCTCTTTCCGCAGATGAAAGCAACAATTTGGCACATCGAATGCAGTCTAAGATTGAAGAAAAGGGATGGGGTTTTTGGGCTGTTAGTATTCCTAACGCCGCTGATTTTATAGGCTTCATCGGTTTGAACACTGTAGATAAATCGAATTTTCCCGTTCCTTTTGCCCCCGCTGTCGAAATCGGGTGGCGTCTGGCATTTGAGTACTGGGGAAAGGGCTATGCTGCAGAAGGAGCAAAAGCTGCTTTGGCCTATGGCTTTGAGACGCTGAATTTGTCAGAAATTGTTTCTTTTACCGCTGCACAAAATATGCGTTCAAGACGCATCATGGAAAAAATAGGCATGCACCGCGACCCAAAGGATGATTTTGACAATCCTAAAGTGTCAGAAGGTCATCCCCTACAGAAACATGTACTGTATCGCATTGATCAACAAACATGGAAACAAAGCTCTTATCAAAAAAACAAGTATGTCTTTAAACCTTATAATAAGATTTTCCCTGACCTTTTTCAAAGAGAGAAAGAAAGAATTTCTTCTCTGTTAAAAAAAGCTTTAATGATTGAACATGTAGGAAGTACTGCTGTTCCGGGCTTAGGAGGAAAGGGGATCATTGATATTGCCATAGCTGTCAGAAAAGAAGATATGAACGTAGTATCCGAGCAACTTCAAAGTCTCGGATATGAGTTCAGACCTACTTTTAGCACCCCTGATCGATTTTATTTCATCCTCTACCTGCCTGATCCTGAAGAAGGAAGTAGAAGATACCATGTCCATTTGACTTACCCTGAAAACAGCGAATGGAAAGATTTTATTGGATTTAGGGATTATCTTAGAAACCATCCAAAAGAGTTGCTGGAATACGCAGAAATGAAAAGGCAAGCTGTTGTAGAAGCAAATCATAACGGTGAGCGCTATAGAAAATTAAAGGAGCCTATGTTTCAGAAAATCATCTCAAGGAGTTAAATGGAGTACATAAAACACACATCTGCAGTAATACATAGAACCTCTCCCAACTGCAAAGCTTACGAATATCCGATGGAAAATTCCGAAATGAATATGTGTGTGGTAGAAATCAGCGAGAGATATCCAGAAAATGGGTATGCTAAAAATAGAAAATGCAGCGAAATGGGCTATATTCTAAAAGGATCTGGAAAATTGGTAACGGAAACAGATGTAGTGGCTCTCACTCCTGGCGATTTGGTTTTCATTCCTCGTGGAGAAAAATACTACTGGGAAGGAAACATGATGATCGTTCTCTCGGCAACACCTGCTTGGCATCCCGAGCAGCATGAAACCAATCTTACTCCTTACATAACCTCCACTCATGAGTAAGGGCGTCTACAAAGTAAGGGTTCGTCGATTTCGGGATTATTGTGGCGCCGCTCGATTTGGAGTTCTAAATGCCTGAAATTGAAGAAAATATAGAAGAGCAGACCATCAAATCGGAAAACTTCTCCAAGAGAAGGCTAGAAAAACACTCTTTTACCAAATGCACCTTCAACAGCTGCGTTTTTTCTGAGGCTGTTCTAAGGAATACGAAATTCTGCGCATGCACATTCTCGAATTGCAATTTAAGTCTCATCAAGCTGGATGGCTGCCGTTTACACGACGTCCAATTCTTCGATTGCAAGATTGTTGGAGCCGAATTTTTCAAGTGCGATAAAACATTTTTCTCAGTGAACTTCAAGAACTGTCTACTTCAATACTGCAATTTCTCTGATCTAAACATGAAAAGCGGATCTTTCAAGGGAAGCAAATTAAAGGACAGTCATTTTACAAACACAATATTGAGAGGTGTTGACTTTAGCGAGGTCGACTTACTAGGAACGGTCTTCCACAATTGCGATCTTTCCAACGCCGATTTCTCCAGCAGCACGCAATACGATATCGATCCACTGACCAATAAGATGACGAAAGCGAAATTCTCACTCCCTGAAGCTACCAGATTGCTCCGCGCCTTTGATATCACGCTTATTTAAAAGGTAGAAGATTCCATGACTAAAATGCATGAAATGAATTTCATATTGATGCACCATTAGTGCAGCTGTTAATTTCACAGCAATTTCCACATTGGGCTCATCTGCCACTGAAAGCAGTTCCATCAGCAGGAACCGATAATACACTCTATCGACTTGGTAATGAACTGGTAGTTCGTCTGCCCCGGATTGGATGGGCAGTAGAGTCGATTGAAAAAGAGTGGAAATGGTTGTCAAAACTTGCGCCCCATTTACCTTTTTCTATTCCAACTCCCATTGCTAAAGGTATTCCTACCGAAGAATATCCATGGCCTTGGTCAGTATATAGATAACTTGAAGGTAACAATCCCATCGTAGGTCATATCTCTAATCCCTTTTTACTGACTCGCGATCTTGTGAAGTTTCTTCAAGCTTTGCATAAAATTACGCTTCCAAATGGCCCAGTTTCTAATCGTGGAGTTTCTTTAGAAAAGAAAGCCATTGAGACGCGTAAAGCTCTTAAGCAGTAGCCAATTTGTCATCTCTTCAGCCCTTTCTGGCGTGATTGTCGCAGAGGCTTTTGGAATTCCGGCGCGTCTGCTCATAACTTCCGATGAGAACAACACAGAAACGCTCTTCAAATACGCTGATTATTATTATGGGACTAATCGTCTCCATTTCCGCTTTGCTACTTCAATAGAGGAAGCGCTGCAAATGGGAGGAGAGCCACTGCCTGAATGCGATCTAGAAAAACTCCTGCAAGCCTTCCCCCCACGATGTTTTACGCCTAGTAGACATAGCATTTGCAACAAATGAGAGATAGCGCTAGGTTCCTAGAATATGGGTAAAATGGATTTTCGACGCGCCGAACGAAATGACCTTCAAGACATTATTCGATTGCTCTCTGAAGATGAGCTTGGCTCTCAACGAGAGCTTTTCACACCGGGAATGATCCCATCCACTTATTGGGCAGCATTTGCAGATATCTCGTCTGATCCGAACCAAGCTCTCATGGTCGTTGAAAGCCAAGGAAAAATCATCGGTACATGCCATCTCACTTTCATGCCCTCATTAACATTTCAAGGGGCTAAACGAATGAACATTGAAGCCGTGCGATTAGATCCATCTTTTCGTGGCCAAGGAATAGGGGCTTGGATGATCGAGCAGTCGATCAAAATAGCGCAGCAAAAAATGTGCAAAATCGTGCAGCTTACTACAAATAAAAAGCGCCCCGCTGCAAAAAAATTTTACGAAAAGCTTGGATTCCAAGCATCTCACGAAGGAATGAAATTACAATTATGATTGGATCATGTTCATTTTTTTCTTTTTAATTTTTTCTTCTTCCTGCATGGCGATGTCGCATGAGCATCAAGAAAAATCTCATGAATTGTCTATGCATGGCATGTATGGGAATTATCCCATGGAATGCGATGCAACGGGAACAAGCTGGATGCCTGCCTCCACAAAAATGCCTGGTATTCATCGCAATCCTGACGATTGGCTCCTAATGACTCATGGATATCTGATGGCAATTTATGACAACCAAGGAGGACCTTTAGGACGAAATAAATTTTTTAGCGAAAATATGTTCATGTTGACTGCTCAAAAAGACTTGGGGATGAGCACTTTTGCTTTAAGAAATATGCTCTGTCTGGAGCCAGCCACGATCGGATGCAATGGGTATCCTTTACTTTTACAAACAGGTGAAACTTGTAATGGGACTACCCCGCTCATCAATCGCCAGCATCCGCACGACTTCCTCATGGAATTAGCTGCTGTCTATACTCTCCGCATTACAGAAAAAAACTCTCTTTTTGGCTATTTTGGATATCCTGGAGAGCCTGCTCTTGGTCCTCCGGCTTACATCCATCGATTTTCTGCATTTTTCAACCCGGAAGCGCCGATAACCCATCACTGGTTAGATTCAACCCATATTTCCTTTGGTGTCGGTACTTTGGGATATGTCCACCAGTGGCTAAAAATAGATGCCTCTATCTTTACTGGGAAAGAACCGGATCAGCATCGCTGGAATTTTGATCCTCCGCGATTTGATTCCTATTCAGCACGTATTTCAATCAATCCAAGCAAAGAGATTGCCACTCAGATTAGTTATGGATTCCTAAAAAGCCCTGAGGCCTTGGAGCCAAATGTCAATATACATAAAACAACAGCATCTATCAGCTACAATAAAGCGTGGAAAGTAAGCAATTGGCAAACAACTGCTGCTTGGGGACTAAACTGTCATCGTCCCGGTCATAATTTAAATGGTTATCTTTTAGAATCTGCTATCGAGATGAATCGTAAACATGTCCTCTTTGGAAGAGCCGAATACGTGGGAAAAGATGATTTATTTATTCCACCGAGTCCCCATGCGGGCAAGATACTTCATGTAGGGAAAATAGACCTCGGCTACATTTTTGAATTTCCACTCCTCCCTTACACATTGTGGGGCATCGGCTTTTTAGGAAGCGCCTCATTCGTTCCTTCCACTGTTAAATCAGAATACGGTGGAACTCCGCTTTCCTATATGGCCTTCCTACGAATCGATTTAGTGGATAAGCAATAAAGCCATTCCTCAAGAATGCCTTCATCTCACACTAGACTTAATTGACGACTAGGAAGAGGTATACCCAACGTGACGGAAAATTTGATTTAAGGCCAAAGCGAAAGCTCCCGCGATTGGCGCGATTGAATCGTCGCCCCTATTAGAAATAGAGGCTATACCCAACGTGACGGAAAATTTGATTTAAGACCACAGCGAAAGCTCCCGCGATTGGCGCGATTGAATCGTCGCCCCTATTAGAAATAGAGGCTAGATTCGATCGTCTAATCCCCGGGCTTTGGCTTTGGTCCTAAATCAAATTCTCAATCACGTTGGGTATAATTACGTTTTTCTAGTCCAAAAACGCATCTTTCGACATGCCAAAACAAACTGATTCACCGTTTCTTTTGAAAGTTCAATACACCCTTCATCCAACTTCGATAAAATCCCCGTCTCTTCAAAAAGGGCTTGGGAATTCCAATAGCCGATACATTTTAGGTGAGTAAAAGCGTCTGTGAGAAATTGGCGAGCAGAAGGGTGTTGCGCAAGAGACAGGATTTCTTTCGAAGAAGATAAAATAACAACGGCATCGTAGAGGACGGAAGGGGCACCCTCTAACTTTTGGTGAGCTGAAAGAAAATTTCCGTTTTTTGTTTGTACCCCACCGACCGTGAGAGCAATAATCTCATAAGTTGCTTTTTCTTTTTCAATTGAATGTATTAAGGCATCAAAAATAGCATCATCTAGTGCATCTGTCACTAAAATCCCCACTCTCCTTCCAATGAAGGTTTTAGGAGGGTTTAAAAGGATACTTAAGGCTTTTGAAGGCTTAAGTTTCTGTGAAGTGTTATAAGAATGCTCATAAGGGATGACTTTATTCTTAATCCCTAATCCCTCTGTGACGGTGTCTGCTAGTTTTTTATCGATATTTGGAAGATGAGAAACCATCCTTTCTCGAATTTTTGGGTTCTCTACTTTGCTGAGCTCAAAGATCAAGCCATCGGCGATATGTTTTTGTTCGATTTCTGTTTGGCTTAAATAAAAAAGCCGAGCTTGGCTGTAATGATCCCCAAATTTCTCCGATCGTTCCCGAAGTTTTTGCCCGTTTTCTTTAGCTGGATAGGTGCGGAACCCTTTTTTCGGAGACTCTCTCGGTCCTATTGCTTGGGAATTTGGCTCATAATTCACTCTTCCTTTAGGATTCATCATTGCCATGTGCCCATCTTGCTGAAAATGATGAAACGGGCATTTTGGAGCGTTGATTGGAAGATGGGTAAAATTAGGTCCTCCAAGACGTTTGACTTGCGTATCCAAATAAGAAAAATTACGGCCTTGCAATAGGGGATCATTTGTAAAATCTATTCCTGGAACGATATTGGCTGTACAAAAAGCGGCCTGTTCTGTTTCTGCAAAGAAATTATCCACACAACGATTGAGAACCATTTTACCTATATAGCGAATAGGAATGACTTCTTCGGGAATGATTTTGGTGGCGTCCAAAATATCGTATTCAAAAGCATCTGCAAATGCATCGTCAAAGAGCTGAACGCCTAATTCCCATTCAGGAAAATTTCCTGATTGAATTGCATTCCACAGATCTCGTCTATGGAAGTCGGGATCGGCCCCATTAATTTTAACCGCCTCATCCCATAAAACGGACTGCAGACCAAGTTTAGGTTTCCAATGAAACTTAACATAAGTGGATTTACCCTCCTTGGAAACAAAGCGAAATGTATGTACGCCAAATCCCTCCATAAACCGAAAGGAGCGAGGAATCGCGCGATCTGACATGATCCACATGATCATATGCATGCTTTCTGGCATCAATGATATAAAATCCCAAAAATTGTCATGAGCCGTCTGCGCTTGAGGAAATCCACGATCAGGCTCTTGCTTAGCCGCATGAATCAAATCGGGGAATTTGATCGCATCTTGAATAAAAAATACGGGCATATTATTGCCGACGAGATCCCAATTACCTTGTTTAGTGTAAAGTTTTACAGCAAATCCACGCACGTCTCTGGCTAAATCACTAGATCCTTTATTTCCAGCTACCGTCGAAAAACGAACAAATACAGGAGTCTTCTCCCCTGCTCTTTGAAAAATATCTGCAGAGGTAATATCAGAAAGGGAATCATAGGTTTCGAAAAAGCCATGCACACCGAAACCGCGGGCATGAACTACCCTTTCTGGAATTCTCTCGTGATCAAAATGAAAGAGCTTTTCCCTTAATGCAAAGTCTTCGAGAAGGATTGGACCATGTCCGCCGATTTTTAAAGAGTTTTGATCGTCGGAAACTGGAATTCCTTGCTGTGTCGTTAAAATAGATCCCTCATCTTCAGCAATTTGATGAGCTTCTCCAGCAGATCCAAGAAGTGTTTTAGCAGTTTTTTTCATCATTGATCACCAGTAATATGAGACCCTAAGATAAAATAAATATTTAAATGAAGCAAGGATATTGCTTTTATACCCAACGCGATTGAAAATTTGGATTTAAGACCGAGCCAAAGCCCCGGGATTGGACGATCGAATCTAGTCCCTATTTCTAATAATGGCGACGATTCGATCGCGTCAATCGCGGGAGCTTTCGCTTCAGTTCTCTAATCGCGCTGATGTATATCATTGATTAGATTTTTGGTGAATTTTTAGCCACGATTGAGCAAAATACACTCCCCAATGCGCCTTTATTTTCCAAACTAAATTCATATCAGCCAGGTTTTTATGACATACCCCCTATTTTCAAAATTAATCACTAGCTTCCTACTCGTTTTCCCCTGTGCTTTCTGTTCCTCAAAAGAGGAAAACTTCCTTCTCATCAATGGGAAAACAGATGAAATTGTGCTTGAGTTCGGCCCTCATATTAATGAACGGTTTAGTCCTTGCTCATCCTTTAAAATTGTTCTAAGTTTGATGGGATATGATGCAGGAATTTTAAAGACTGAGAAGAGACCAATCTGGGATTTTCGAGAAGGATATGACGATTGGCTTGAAACATGGAAAACCCCTCAAACTCCTGAAACTTGGATGAAATTTTCCTGTGTTTGGTATTCCAAAGTTTTATCAGTACAATTAGGCATGGAAAAAATGCAAAACTATTTAAACGCATTTGAATATGGAAATCAGGATATCTCAGTGGGATTGGCTGGACCCGGACCAATGACTCATGCAGCCTGGATCAACTCTTCGTTAACAATTTCCCCAAAAGAGCAAGTGGATTTCATTCAGCATATGATCGAAGGAAATCTTTCTATCTCAACCCACGCCGTTCAAATGACAAAGCAAATTGTATTTAAAGAGGAATTAGCTGAAGGCTGGAAATTGTTTGGAAAAACAGGATGGAGTGGTTCAGACATTACACAAGATGGTAAAACTTTAGAACATAGCTGGTTTGTGGGATGGATTGAAAAAGATGAACATTTTTACCCATTCGCCTATCTCGTTCGGGACAAAAAAATAAATCTCGAGCAAAGAGTTCCTAGGGTCAAAGAGTTATTGATACAATCGAAGTTGATAACTAAATCATAGGCAATTTTTCAAATTAAATATCGCGTCCAATGGATAAACTTATTTAAGATTTTTAGTTCTTAAACATATACTGGTGACGCTTGAAAGCTGGAGAATTTGGCAAGGAAGCGGCGCAAATTTTTGTGTCTGGAGCGAGTGACCATTGCCGGAGAGGCAAGGCACGAGTGAAGATCAAAAATTGGCTGCCAAGCTGACGAAGCAAAAACTCCAGC
>JAJPIB010000004.1 GCA_021324995.1 Chlamydiia bacterium
ATTTAAAATTTAATCCCCCTCTGTGAGCTCTGTGATCTCTAGCGAACCTTGTTCGCGGGTGGTTGAAAAATGCTTTTTCCCGATTCTTCAGTTTTTTTCGGTATACTATCCTTGATGCTGAAAGTTATTCGGCTTTTATGAACCAATAGAGATATACCCAAATGCATCCAAGAGTTGGTTTTTGGCTGCGTCGGCTTCGCGGTAAATTTTTGGTCTTCATTCGTGCCTTGCCTCCTCGGCAATGGCCACTCACTCCAGACACAAAAATTTGCGCGGCCTTCTTGCCAAATTCCCAACTTTTGAATGCATTTGAGTATAAGTTCGACTTTGTACATTTTTTTGCCTGCCCGCCTATTTGTGATCGAACATTCGGATGCAAATAGCTCGAGGTATCGGGGCTAAAGGTGAGTTAAAAGTTTAAGCTCAAAGCGGCGGCGGCCTGATTCCTATCAAAAGGGACAAGAGGAAGCTTTTTGTTCACAATCTCTTCCAATTGGTGGATGAGGTGCTTGTGATCGAGGGTTTCTCCAGAGAAGAGAAGTGAACTGGCATGCCACTTTAAAAATCTGTTAAAAGAGGATTCTTTAGGCTCTCCAAAGAGACTGTACCACGCATATTTGTAGAGAATGGTCACTCGCGTGAAAAGTTGGCCGGAATAGGGAGCGAGCTTGGGATAGGTCTTGAGGTAGTGCTGACAGACCTCGCTGATAAATGTATGGTGAGGAAGGAATGAGGGGTGCTGTTTCCACTTTTGTTGGATCAGTTGGAGTAAGGGGCTTTCTGAGTTGAGGCGGATAAAGCGACAAATCATATCCCCCTGGAGAGTCCAAATGTGGATTTTCTTCTCAATGGCGCTCCACTCCTCAGTTTGAATCAAGTCCTTTGCTTTTTTAAAAAAATTCACGGCTTCATGTGCCAGCTTTGAAAAACTTTGTGTGGGATTTTCGATCAAAATCCCTGCGATCTCATCTTTAACCAAGGGGGAAATATTGCCCATCATCTGATCGACAGATGAAAAACTGGGCAAGTCCTGAAGGGAATGCAAGCTTTCTTTGACCTTGAGTTCCAGTTCTTTTTGACTGACTTGAGGGTGCTTAGCTGAGACTTCCAAAATGATCTTAACGATCAGTTTATCGATGGGGTGATATTCATCATAAGGACTGTGGTATTGTTCGGGTTCTCTTTCGGTGAGAAGATGGCGCTGAATGGACCAGATCATTTTAGTAAGGTAGTCGAGTTGCGGGCGCACACCGTCTAAGATCGCAATGCATTCGCTTATTTTTGAGGCCAATTGATGGGCGTATTGAGAGGGGCGAGGTTGCTCGGAATGGGGGAATGCACTGTAATTTTTTAGGTTCTGTTTGATAAAGTAGTGGATATTTAGCTTTCCGCTTGAATCAATTGCTTCTTTTTGTTTCTGGATCTGCTGCGAATAGTAGGAAATTTTCTCCCAAGTTCTTTTAATGGCAGTCAAGTTCAATCGGCATTCGGGAAATCTTTTGTAGAAACTAGGAGTGATTTTAGCTAGAAGTTTGTCTTCAATTTTTACTGACCATTTTTTTGATGTCCCCAAAAACTGCATTTCTTTTTTAATTATTTGTGAGAGAAACAAATTTAAATCGGAATAAGGATCGTAAAATTCTGGAGATTCGTCAATTGCATAAAGGAAGTCAGTTAATCCTTTTTCTTTTTTCTTCTCTCTAATAGGGAGAGAAGATGTTATAAAATTAGGAGAATCAGACCAGAAATTATCTGATGAAGGATTTGGTATTCTTGTTCCAGCCATAATTGTATTTTTTTTGTGCGTATTTTTCTGTCTAACTCAATGCGATTTTTTTTGTCTAATGGATTTGAATTATTTTTTTAAATCTCTGGAATTAAATTTAAAACAGGCAATTAAAATTCTGGATTTTACACGGCAAAAAAAAGGGGCGTAGAAAATCCAAGTCTACGGCTGATTCAGGCATAAAAGTGCTTGAGAATTTTGTTTCCTAAGAGAATAATCAAAACATGATTAGTCAAAGCAACAAGAGGCTTAACAATGAATCAGATCACCATTGCTGGACATTTAGGTTCCGATCCTGAAGTGCGTTTTACATCTTCCGGACAAAAGGTAACAACACTTCGAGTTGCAGCTCGGGCCCGCCGCAGCGGTAAAGATGAGACGATTTGGTGGAAAGTGACAGTTTGGGGAGAGCAGTTTGATAAGATTATCCCTTATTTCAAAAAGGGAAGTCCTATTATTGTCGTCGGGGAATTGAGCAAGCCGGAAATTTTCACAGATAGAGAAGGTCGTCCTCAGGTTTCCATGAATATTACGGCTCAAAACATCATGTTCAGCCCATTCGGACGACCTGACAGTCCAAGTAGCGAAGGCACCGCTTCTTCTTCAAGCACGCATACCCCCTCTTTGGAGATGGCACATTCAGCGCAAGAAATGCCTTCTTACGGACAGGGTAAGTCCGATCCTTCCTTTTCCGAAGACGAAATTCCGTTCTAATAGCGCAAAGGGAGCTTCATGCATATTCATTCCGTTTCCACCAGCAAAGAGCGCAAAGCTGCCGATATTATTGTCTTGCCCTTTTGGAGCGATAAGAAGAAATCTATTCCCGCTTGCGATTGTAAAGAGTTTGATCCGCTCATCAAATTCCCTATCGAAGAGGGAGATTTTATTGGTAAAGAAGGGGAAACCCTGCTTCTTTATCAGAAGGAAGGAAAAGAAAAACGGGTCCTTCTCCTCGGGCTCGGCGCCAAAAAGCCTTGTTTGCCCGACACCCTTCGAAGAGCATATGCTTCTGCGCTAAAAGTTGTCCGAAGCAAAAAGATGGAGAGCGTCAATTTTTTGCTTCCGGAGACAAACCTGATTGCCAGGGATATCGTTTGTTGTGCTGTCATCGAAGGCGTTTTAATGACAGAATACACTTTCGACCAGCTCAAAGGAGACGCTGCCAAAGCGGAAAAACAAACCGCCTTTAGCCATCTGTGCTTTTGCGGGCTCACCTCAAAGGAAGAAGCGTTACTTAAAAAAACTCAAACCGTCATCCGTTCGGTGAATTTTGTTCGGGATCTCGTCAATGGCAATGCCGATGATGTGCATGTCGATGCCCTCAAAGAGCATGCGCGCGCATTCGAAAAAAAATACGCCAGCGTTAAAACAACAATTCTCGACAAGAAGGCTCTAGAAAAAGAGAAAATGGGACTGATGCTGGCAGTAGGCCGAGCAGCTATGCGAGAGCCGGCTCTCATCATTCTGGAATATAAAGGTAACCCTAAGTTTAAAGAAAAAATCGCCATTGTGGGCAAAGGGATTACTTATGACACCGGTGGCCTCAATATCAAGGTCAGCGGGATGGAAACGATGAAATGCGATATGGCAGGTGCTGCTGTCGCACTAGGAATCATCCAAGCTGCTGCAGAGCTCAAACTTAAGGTAAACCTTATCAGCGTGCTCGCGGTGGCAGAGAATGCCATCGGCCCAAATAGTTATAAGCCCGGTGATGTTTACCGCAGCAGGTCGGGAAAAACGGTCGAAATCTCGAACACCGATGCTGAGGGGAGACTCGTGCTTGCTGATGCTATTTCTTACACGGAAGAAAAATACGCTCCAACTTACCTTATCGATTTTGCAACGCTCACCGGTGGAGTCGTGATCGCTCTTGGCGAGGAGGCGACAGGCCTTTTCTCTAATAACGAAGCTTTGGCAAAAGCGATCCTTCAATCGGGGGAAAGGACTCAAGAAAGGATGTGGAGGCTTCCTCTTTATCCCGAATATAAGGAATATTTAAAATCTTCCATCGCCGATATCAAAAACAGCGGTCCGCGCAAGGCCAGCTCCGGCTCGGGAGCGACGTTCATTCAGCAGTTTGTCAAATCTGTGCCTTGGGCCCATTTGGACATCGCAGGGACAGCTTACCTCTCTGAGCTCAAGCCCTACCATACGACTCCTGCGACAGGGGTGGGAATTCGACTGCTGATCGATTTCCTAGAGCATAGCAATGGTTAAAGATTTCAAATGGCGCGTCTCAAAAAAGCATGCGGGGATGCGCCTTTTGCAGTTTTTAAGAGAGAATTGTCCAGAAGCTCCTTCCGTCAAAATGATCAAGCGCGCGATCGATAGCAAGCTATGCACGGTCAATCATCGCACAGAGACCTTTTCTTCTTATACGCTTTCAGAAAACGATACTGTCGTTTTGCGCAGCTGTGCTTTTGATCAGCCGAAAGAGACTAACGCAGTGAAAGTTCCTGTCCTGTATGAGGATAAAGAAATCCTCATTGTCAATAAGCCAGCCGGGCTTATTTCTGACAACAAATCGCTCAAAGCGTGCTTTCCTGATCATAAAAATCTTGAGCTCGCGCATCGCCTCGATAAAGAAACGACAGGCGTTCTCATTTTAGCAAAAACTGCAAAAGCCAAAGAGAAAATGGTCGCTCTGTTTAAAGAACGCGCTATTCGCAAACTCTACCTTGCGCTTGTCGACGGGGTTGTTGCAAAAGACGAGGGAACGGTCGATAACTTTCTGGGAAAAAAAAGCACATTTCAAGGACAGACCGTCTATGGCGCGGTCGATAGAAAAGAGGGGCAAAGAGCCCTTACCTATTGGCAATGCCTTAAAAGAGGCGCTAGTGCCTCTGTAATGCGGTGCGAGCCGTTTACGGGAAGAACGCATCAGCTTCGCGTTCATTTAAGCGCGATGGGACATCCTATTCTCGGCGATACGCAGTACGGAAAGAAGTTCGTTTGCCGCCTCAGGCCGCAGCGCAACCTGCTCCACGCTTATTCCGTCGTTTTCACGCATCCTACGAGCGGGGAGGAGATCAAAGTTATCGCTCCCATCCCCCTAGATTTCAAAGAAGCGCTCGCCGATTTAAAAATCTCTTTATAACCTTTCCAGGTGGCGCATTTTGTTCAGTTTTTTAACGAGGAGCAGCAAGACTGCGCCAAAGACGAAGGAAATCACCACAAAGATGGCAAAGAAAGAGCTCATGTCCTTCAACCTTGACATCAGCGGAGCGATCATGCCTCCGAGATAGAATGCGATCCCGATGCATAAATACCATACTCCAACAAGCATCGCAGTAAAGCGTCTTGGAGAAAGATGAGTGATCAGCGATAAACCGATGGGGGCAATCAACATTTCGCCGATCGCCATGAAGGCATAAGCGCTAAAGAGGTAGAAAGGGCTGACTTTGGCTGTTATCGCGCCAGAGGGGATTTGCGAAGCGCCAATGGCCATGATAGCAAAACAGATCCCCATTGAGATTAAGCTCAATCCAGACTTTGTTGGTGGCGAAGGGTCTTTTTTACGATTAGCGAGGGTCATATAAAGCTTCGATAGTGGAATCGCGAGAATGATCAGATAAAGGCTTTCCGAAGATAGCAACCACGAGGCAGGCATCTCGAAGCCAAACGTATGCCTGTCTGTGAACTTTAGCGCAAACAAGTTCATCGAAGAGCCGCCTTGGTTATACGCCATCCAGAAAAGAATCGAGAAAAAGGAAAGAATGCAAATTACCCAGATCCGGCTCCTTTCATGTTTATGCAACACGGGTTGTTTCTTCTCCGCTGCTTTAGCGTGTGCTTTTGCAAGCGGAGCAATGTGGATTGTCTTCATGGCTTTTGCAAAGGAAAGGAACCCTAGTAGCTGAACGATGCCAGCAACGAAGAAGGCTGCATTCCAGCTATGCACCTGACTAATCGCTCCCAGAATAAACATCGATAGGAAAGTTCCTATATTGACAGCTGCGTAATAAATAGTAAAACCGGAATCGCGCAAGGAGTGGTCTTTATGGTAAAGCGTGCCCAGCAAGGCATAAATACCAGGAGTGAAAACAGAAGAGCCGATAGCAATGAAAAAAAGCGCAAGATAGAGCAAAGACCCACTTCCTGTCGAAATCAGAAAACAACCGATTGCAGTCAATATCATTCCCCAAATGATAGGGAGTTTATAGCCTAAGCGATCCGCGACATACCCCCCTAATACAGGTAGGATGAATGCGACACCCGTGAAGATGCCAAAAAGGTGATCCGCCGCCGTGTCCGTAAATTTTAGCTTTTGGACAAGGTAAAGAACGAGCATGTACGCGACTCCATACAAGGCAAATCTTTGGCACATTTCTGTCAGTGCTAAAAAGTACATCTCTTTGGGTTGTTTAAGAGAAAGAAATGATTTTGCCACAGCAAGCTCCTGGATTTTGTTAACTATTAATTTGAAACTTAGCAGATTTAATGGGTTTTGGCTATCATTTTCTAATATGAACTTTGTAATTGTTAAAACTTCTGCTATTGGCGACGTTATTCAGACCTTCCCTGTTTTAGAGTATCTTCGCAAAAAATTTCCTGATGCGCAAATCGATTGGGTAGTCGAAGAAGGAATCGCCCCGCTTTTAAGAGCGCACCCCTTGATCGATCAGGTGATAGAAATCCGAAGTAAGGCATGGCGCAGACATCCCTTCCATCTTGAAACGAGAAAGGAATTCCGCGCCTTTTCTGAGCAGCTAAGAAAGACCTATTACGACATTCTATTTGATCTGCAGGGCAATGCCAAATCCGCTGTTGTGACAGGATGCGCCAAGGCAAAATCAAAAGTCGGATTCGGGTGGAAAAGTGTCCGTGAGAAGAGCAATCTTTTCGTGACTACCCAGCGCTTCAATCCCCCTCCTCATCTCAACATTCGTTCAAAATATCTCCACCTCGTGCAAAGCGTGCTTAATGATTCTGAAACTTTCCAACCGCAAGGGGTCAGACTCCACCTCTCTTCTCTTGAAAAAGAGCGCCTACAAACCATCCATACTCCTTCTCCGCAACCCCGACTGATGGTTTGCTTTGGTTCCAAATGGCCCAATAAACAACTCGAGAAAAGCACCCTGCTTTCCCTTCTGCAAAAAATTTCTGCAGACTCCAATCCTTCCTACTTTTTCATTTTTGGAGATGAGGAGGAAAAGCGCTTTGCGCAAGAGCTTTCTACACACTTTCCAGGTTCAGTCGCTCTTGGAAATCTCAGCTTGTCTCTTTGGCAGGCATTCATGTGGGAGATGGATGGCGTCATCGCTGTCGACTCTGCTGCACTACATCTTTGCGGGACAACCCAAACACCTTCATTTAGCATTTTTGGGCCTTCGCTTGCCTCATGCTACAAGCCTCCGGAAGAAAGACATCTCGCCGTGCAAGGCGCATGTCCTTATGGAAAAATATTCCTAGTGCGCTGTCCTGTTCTTCGCACCTGCGCGACGGGAGCATGTATCCGCGATCTGCATGCTGATGCCCTTTTTGATGCTTACAAGAGCTGGTCAGCAGCTACTTTCTCAAAGATCTTCTGAATCACTTGTTGTGTCTCTACAAAGATGTCCTCATCTGGAGCTAAAGCGAGCACTTCCTCGCAGGTAAACCAGCGAATGTCTTGTTGCTTAAGATGTTCTTCTCCAATTGATCCACCGACCTGTTTTCCTAGATAAAGAAAGTCGATGTGCTGATGTTCTGGTTTATCTTTATAGGCGGGGACTATTTCTAACAGACAAAGCCATGGACGTTCAAAACTGATCGCATTCCAGCGCGATATCCATACATGCTCATCCTTGATCAGCTCAATATGCAGCCCTGTCTCTTCAAGAGCTTCCCGAATCGCACATTCGGGGGGCGTTTCATTCGGCTCAATATGACCGCCAGGAGGAAGCCACTTCTTCAATTTTGGGTGAAGCAATAGCAACACCTTTTCCTCATCTACAATAAACACCGTCGCTGTAAACTGCTTTTCCATAGGGATCTCCTGACCTTCCGAATGAGCTACCTATCATGCTTATTTTAGTCCCTCAGAGATTTACTTGAATCCATTTTTTGCCGTGAGTCAAATTTTCTAGATTGTATACCCTTCGTGAATGAAAATCTGGTTTTAGGGCCGAGCCAAAGTCCCGGGATTGGGGGCGATCGAATCTAGTTCCTATTTCTATACCTCTCGTGAATCAAAAAAC
>JAJPIB010000006.1 GCA_021324995.1 Chlamydiia bacterium
GTTTTTTGATTCACGAGAGGTATAGAAATAGGAACTAGATTCGATCGCCCCCAATCCCGGGACTTTGGCTCGGCCCTAAAACCAGATTTTCATTCACGAAGGGTATAAGTGGTTTTTTAAAATAGAAGTTCATATAATGGATGCACTTCCAAAAAAGGCTAAAATAACTCCGAGATTTGCTAAATTAAAGTATGTTTAAGCTCTTGCGTCTTAAATCCTATCCAATTTATGAACAGCTTCTTCTAGAAGAGAAGCTGTTGCGCACTGATACCAACAATTGGTGTATCATCAATGAAGGATCCAGTCCTGCGATCGTAATGGGAATTTCGGGAAAGAAAGAAGAGCTTGTGAACTGTAAAACTGCTTTACAAAGCGGCATTCCCCTGATTAAGCGATTTAGCGGCGGAGGAACCGTCGTCGTCGATGAAAATACACTCTTCATCACATTCATCTGCGACAAACAATTCCATCCCTTCCCTGCTTATCCTGAACCGATCATGAAGTGGACGGAGGAAATTTATCGAGATGCTTTCTCTCACCCCGAATTTCGATTGAGAGAAAATGACTACGTATTTGGGGATAAAAAATTTGGTGGCAATGCACAATACATTAAAAAAGATCGCTGGCTGCACCATACTTCTTTTCTATGGGATTATGATCCAGCGAACATGAAACATCTGCTTCATCCCAAAAAAATGCCTTCCTACCGTGACGGAAGAAACCACGATGAATTCCTTTGTCGACTGAACACATTTTTCCCTGAAAAAGAAGCTCTCATCGAAAGTTTCATCACTCAGCTCTGTAGGCGCTACCCTATTGAAACTTCCTCTTTAGACGAAGTGATTGAGACAAGCAATGGCATGCGGCAATCCACAGTCTTTGTAACGCTGGAATAGAAAACCGTCGAATGGGGCCAAGTAAGGGCTTCAATAACCTATTTGATATAGGTGGGACCGCTTCCCAGAAAGGTAGAAAGAATCGAGGCCGCGAAGCACAAATTCCCTACAGGTTCCGGCGTTGTGATCCCCTAATGGATACTTATCGTTAAAGAGCTTGCATAAGTTACTTTGGGTATCCCATTCAACGGAAAATGCCTCTAATCGTACCTCAAAATTCCCAATAACTCAATAAAAACCGATTTCTAAATTTCCTGTGTTATAGAGGTTAAATACTCCTGTTCTGGATGATTTGGCACTTCAGGATATACTGTTGACGTTTCAATAGGCTATAGAATTTCGATTTTAGCCTACCATTTTCCGATCCATCAAACAGGGGCATTATTCAAGCAATAAGACCCATTAAAGAAAGAACATCCTCGTCTTCGGTTAACCATGGTGTCTGATGCTTTATTCGTCGTCCCTATTAGAAATAGGGGCTAGATTCGATCGTCCAATCCCGGGGCTTTGGCTCGGTCTTAAATCCAAATTTTCAGTCACGTTGGGTATAAGATCGGACTACTGATCAATTTTAATGTGAAATACCTGAAAGAAGGTATTCGTCGCATGAAATTATAGATTTCCCCCTCTGTGACTTCTGTGCTCTCGAGCGAGCTTGCGAAGCGGGTGGTAGAATGGATTTCTTTTGGAATCGAAGTTGGAAAGGACAGCGATTTTGGCAAATTTTTCTCAAATCTTCAATTTTTTTGGGTATAGTTATTAATCTAGATCTGCAGGGCGAAAGCCGGCAAGTAAACTTAATGTTGCTTCTAAAAAATCTTTGTCTTTGTAATATTGAATCACTTTTTGCTTGGTCAGAAGATAATCTTTTTTGAGCATCATTGATTCTTCAGAAGTTGGGTTTCCCGCAAAACTAGGGCAGGACTCCAGAGCTAAACAACTCTCTAGATCGGTAGCAGCAAAGCGTACTCGGATTTCTCCAGGTTTCTTGTCATTCACCTCATCCCAAACGCAGCCAAGGGGTTTTCTTTTTTCCGCGCCTTTTAGAAATTCCCAAGAATTATCTCTTCCATAACCAAGGACAATCCCCATGAGAGCTTGGTGCCCCTTCAATACTTCATTCATAAGCGAGAGATCCTGGGCTTCTTTTAGTAGTTGAAAGCCATCTACAACTTCTCGATTTAAGACATCTTGAAAATCTTGTTTATTATTGTTCACAACTTGATTAAATCGTTCTTCATTAACTATCAAGATTGAAACACCTCCAGGATGGCACTTGGGGCTTTCTGCCCAAAAAGTGGTGGAAGGGAATAAATGACGGTACTTTGACCAAGTTTTCCATCCTAAGCGCAGAGTGCGCTGATACTTCTTTAATGAATCCCGGAATACTGACACGTTCCCAAAAGGCAATGGATTTCTATAGCACGCCCAAGATACCGGTTTAGAGCCAAGAAGAGTATATGCGAAATTATCTTCCGCAAAGAGCATACGCATAAAATGAAAAAGCCTTTTTTTATCCCTTACACTGAGAAGCAATGTATGCTCTTCACTTTGTTTATCTAAGAATCGTACAGGAGTTTTCACCTCCTGACTGTATTCCCAAAATAAAAATGCAATGCTCAGAGTAATAAAATAAATGGACTTATTTTTTATAAAACTGATAAAGAAGGTGCTGCGGCGCAAGATTCAACTTCCTTATTTCTTTTTCCATTTGTTTTTTGGACATTCCTTATTTTGGCATTTTTCGCCAAGTTCCCACCAGAGATGGCAATAAGGGCATTGCCACATTTTTGGCTGTACTCTGCTACCGCAAGATACGTAACATCCATTGCTGTCAGAATTGAGGGTGGGAAGAAGGACATAATCCACATCGTTTAAATTCAAATAGAGCCCTTGTTCCGTAGGTATAAGTCTGTTCGCATTCAAATAGATCTTATCTTCTGAGCAACCCACCATACATGTTTTGGTGTTGGCTAGAATTTCATCAATTACTTGGCTATTAGCGGCTTCTGTTGCGTCATGTGCAAAGCCAATGCTAGATGCCAAAATGGCAGTTATACCCAACGTGAGAATTTTTCTAAACATAAGTTCAAGCCTCCTTTAGAGTTGCTAGACATCCGATAGAAAATGAATTTAAAAGTTGAGTGTTTTGCTTGCAACTTTTTTTTTATTCTGAGGCGTCGGGGAGACTGACCATTTCTTTAAGAGCTTGTTTGACGACCTTGCGTCCCATGAGGGCGATCGATTCGGTGAGAGGGATTTCTTTGGGACAAACCGCTGCGCAGTTTTGAGCATTGCCGCAATCGGTCACGCCGCCTTCTTCCATAAGAGGGCGCAAGCGCTCCTTCTCCATGAGCTTGCCGACGGGATGAGCGTTGAAAAGTCGCACTTGGGAAATGCTTGCAGGGCCAATGAATTTGGAGTGGCTATTGATTTGAGGACAAGCTTCGGTGCAGCATCCGCACGTCATGCAAGTGGACAGGACATACCTCGCTTCTTGAACTTCTTGGCTGATCTTGGGGCCGAAGCCGCGGTCGAGGGCATCATCGACTTCCACCCAGGCTTTCACTTTTTTTAGATTTTCAAACATCTGATCGCGGTTCACGACAAGATCCTTAACGAGAGGGAATTTCGTCATGGGGGCCACGGTTACAGTGTCGCTTCCTGTGGATTCGAGAAGTGTATGGATGAGAGCCGTACATCCTTGTCGCGGACGGCCGTTTATGAGCATTGAACAGGATCCGCAAACCTCTTCGAGACAGCCTTGCTCCCATGCGACCGGCGTGACTTTGACCCCTTTGCGGTTGACTGGATTCTTTTGCACTTCCATGAGAGCAGCCGTAAGGTTTAAGTAGGGTTTGAGCTCCAGTTCAAACTCTTCCCAATACTGATTTCCAGGAACTCCACGATAAATTTTCAAGATAAACGTCTGCTTACTTTTCATACCTCTCACACCGGTAATGGAATATTCGAAGGAACATCTTCAAAATGGGGGACAACTTTCTTCGCCTTGCTATAATCGCGCGCTAGCGGCTTCAAGTAGCGCATGTCAACGGGTTCGTAGCTAATGACGGGTTCCCCTAAATTCGCATCATAGGCAGCGAGCGTTGTTTTCAGCCAGTTCTTATCGTCGCGCTCGGGAAAATCGGGTTTATAATGGGAGCCGCGGAATTCATCGCGTAAAAGCGCACCTTTCGTAATGACAAGGGCGATTTCGAGCATCGACCTAAACTGATTGGCGAAGGTATAAGTCTGGTTCACTCCAGAGCCTTTGTCGTCGAGACTGATGCGTTCGTAGCGTTCGCGGATCTCTTTGATCAGATCCAGGGTTTTCTTTAGGTCGATGTTGTTGCGCTTCACTGTGACGTTGCTGACCATCGCTTCAGCGAGCTCATCGTGTAGGCGATGGACATTTTCTTCTCCACTCCGCGATAAGAGATCGTGCTTAAATGTATTTTCTTGGTCCAGTGCATCTGCAAAAATGCGAGCGGGGAGATTTCCGTAACTTTGCTCTAGCGATTCGAGGTAGTTAGGAATTTCTATTCCTGCGATAAGTCCGCTAAAAATGCAAGAGAGCAAAGAATTAGCTCCAAGCCGATTCGCTCCATGGTATTGATAGTCGGATTCTCCAATATTAAAACAGCCAGGGATGTTGGTCATCTGACGGAAACGCATTGACCGATCGGGATCATCCACTGCCGGCCAATCCACCCAAGCTCCTCCCATAGAATAATGGACCGCCGGGAAAATTTTCATGGGGACTTTATGAGGATCATCTCCAGTAAATTTCCTATAAATTTCAAGAACAGACTCGATTTTGTATTGCACAGTGTTCGGAAGATGGGAAACGTCGAGGTAGACCTGGGATTGTCCATCGATTCCAAGACCAAGCTCGCAAACTCTAAGAACTTCTCGAGCGGCAATATCTCGTGGAACAAGGTTTCCGAAAGCGGGATAGAGATCTTCGAGGAAGTACCACGGCTCTCCTGTTGTTCCGCAAGGGACAAGTTTTCCATCGGGAGCGATAATCGTTTTGGAAGAATCGCCATAAACCCACATCCTCCCTCCCTCACCACGGGAAGATTCTGAAATAAGGCGGAGTTTATCTTCACCTGGGATTGCTGTGGGGTGGATTTGGATAAATTCCCCATTTGCGTAGTGCATTCCTTGCATGTAAAGGCGCCCGTTAGCAGCCCCTGTGCAAAATGTAGAATTAGTCGATTTTTTAAATATTAAGCCCGGCCCGCCCGTTCCGAAAACGACGGCATCAGCTCTCAGCACGTCGAGTTTTAAATTCGTGAGATCCATGATCACAATTCCACGCGCCTTTCCGTTCTCATCGATAACCAGGCGCATGAATTCATGATTTTCGTATTTTTCTACTTTTCCCTCGGATTCGTAGCGGCGGACCTGTTCGTCCAAAGCGTAAAGGAGCTGCTGTCCGGTGGAAGCGCCGCAAAAAGCGGTGCGGTGATAGAGTGTTCCTCCGAAGCGTCGAAAATCGAGATTTCCTTCAGGTGTGCGGTTGAAAGGGCAGCCGAATCGATCCAACATTCGGATAATACCGGGCGCCGCGAGACACATCTCTAAAACAGGCGGTTGATTGGCGAGAAAATCCCCTCCCTTGATCGTGTCATAGGCGTGAATTAAGGGGGAGTCATCTTCATTCTTCAGGTTCATCGCCGCATTGATTCCGCCTTGAGCGCAAACCGAATGTGAGCGTTTCACCTTTGTCACGGAAACAATTTTGACATGACATCCTTTCTCTGCGAGTTTCATAGCCGCAGATAGTCCGGCTAAGCCACCGCCCACAACAATGACTTCTTTTCCCATTTTTCGGTGCGTCATGTGATTAATACCTCAAATTGATCCAATAAGTTCCCCACACCGCAGCAAGCCCTAGAAAAATAAGGGCGATCATCATGACAGCAGCAACGGTGGTCCATGCTCTTTGCGCTGACATCTTCAAGATCCATCCCCACGTGAGCAGAAATGTCCAAAATCCATTGCATGCGTGAAAACATGCAGCCAGGACAAAAAGAGTGTAAAACCCAACGTAAATAGGATTTTTAAAAGTATTCCGCACAGTCAAAACCGAAGCTGTACCAAAATCCTTTGCTAAAGCAAGCACATGTCCAGAAGACAGATGGATCTTATCAAGAGCAGCAGTATAAGCAGCTTTTTCTTGATAGGTCTGAGCGGCGATAAAAAGATTTGCTTTTTGTGAATTATACTCTTGAGCCTCAGGGCCTGTGAATGAATCAACTTCTTCTTTTCTCATCTTCTCTGCAGCTTGCACTTGTGCAGGCTTTGCATTTTGGCTCCATGTTCCTTTTTCTCTGCTAAGGGCAGCACGGTCATAAAGCATTACATCCAAACGGTCTGCGACTGTATACAAACCGTCGTCGAGAGAAAGCTCAACAGCGTAATAAGTATTTTTGCCTATCGGAATTTTTTCAGGGTAGTCGATAAAACGGAACTTGGTCACATGCCACGCGAGACAGAAAAGTAAAAACCAAGAAGTGATCCGTTGCCATGTATAGGCTTTATTCCTGGGCAGTGGGATGTAAGGTTTGCTTCCATCGGATTTTCCACTGTTTGGCTTCGAGGTCAAGAGATATTTGATGCCTAAAACAAGGTGAAGCAGGATGGGCACCCCAAGAAGGGAAAGTTCAATCACTTCAAGATACGGAAGATTATGGATGGCAGTCACCGTGTTGACAAAACCCTTGCCGTTATCGCCAATCCAAAGAGCCGCTTGTGAGTTAGTTAAAAGATGTTCGATCAAAAATAAAACAAACCAAAGCCCTGCTAGGGAATGAAGCCGTCTCCAGATAAAAGCTCTAGGAATTGCAGTGCTTATAGCTGTCATGTTTGCTCCCATTTGAATAGAGATCAGTTTTGGTATACGCTACAAGAAAGTTTTGAAAAAGAAAAAAATCAGAAGGCAAAGAAACGAAGGGCATTTTCGCAACTTGCGCGGGCGAGATCTTCGAGTGGAATTCCCTTGGTCCTTGCGACAACCTCTGCAGTCTCTAGGATGAATGCAGGTTCATTCTGCTTGCCGCGATGGCTGTGAGGGGCCAGATAGGGGGCGTCTGTTTCGATAAATAAGCGGTCGAGAGGAACATATTTAGCGACTTCTCTTAAACTTTCCGATTTTTTAAACGTGACGATTCCGCTGAGTGAAAGATACCAACCTCGGTCTAACACACCTTTGGCCTCTTCACGAGTTCCCGTAAAACAATGGAGAACTGCAGGCGCGCTTGGATAGTTACGGTCAGCCAGAGCAAATAGATCTGCAAAAGCCTCTCTACAATGAAAAACAAGAGGGAGCTGCATTTTGAGAGCTAGCGAAAAATAGCGAATAAGAAAATCCTGCTGCACTTTTTTATTGGAGTGCTCGTAAAAATAATCCAGCCCCGTTTCTCCAATAGCGACGAGTTTTCCCTCCGTGGCAGCGCGCTCGACATAGGGGAAAAATATTTCCCCCTTTTTTTCGACATCGTGAGGAGTCGTCGCTGCAGTATTGTAGATCCATGGATACTCCTGACTTAAGCGGAGTCCTTCTTCAAGACTTTTAATATCTGTACAAATATTGACAATCTTTGCCAGCCCGTTTTGCTCGGCTCTTTCTAAAACGCCTTTCACATGGGGAAGGATTTGCTCGGAAGTGAGATGCGCATGCGTATCGATGAACGATGTCGTCATAGATGACCTCCAATACTTGATAAATAACTCTAGATGAGATATCCCTAAGGGCAATTCATTCGACTGTAATCAAAGAGATACTTAGCATGCACATCCCTTTCTATTTGGGCACAATGGAAGCTTTCGTCACAGCTTATACTCAATCCGACATTCTTGGTAAATTAATTATCCTAGGATTGGTTTCTCTGTCTATCATTTGTTGGGTTGTTCTGATTCAAAAAATATGGATGACAAGGCAGATTGAAAATATATCGCAATCTTTTCATAAAGCTTATTTGATCAACAAAGAAAGACTTTTACATTTAGATCTCAATGAACTTCCTAAACCTAAAAATCGTTCGATACCGCATCCTTATGCGGAAATCTTTAGCGATTTAAAATCTAAAACGATTGAAGTCCTTAACAAAAACCTTCACTTTTCTACACAGCGAACCGGTGAGCAAAAGGCAGAAGCCTATTTATCCCCTGACGATTTGGGAATCGTTGAGTCATTTGTCCTCACAACGATTTCCGCTCAAGTCAAGCGGCTGGAAAAAAATCTTTTCATCCTCTCTACAATCATTACTCTAGCACCATTTCTCGGCCTACTCGGAACAGTATGGGGTATCCTAATCACCTTTTCAGAACTTGGCAATGGAGCTTCGGCGAGTTCAAACATGGCAGTTCTTGGCGGGCTCTCGACTGCTCTAGCGACCACTGTCATGGGTCTGATCATTGCGATCCCAGCCCTTGTGTCCTATAATTATCTCAAAAACTCGGTAAAAAACTATTCCTCAAGTATGGAAGATTTTCTCTATCAATTGCTCTCTTCCGTGGAGCTGCATTATCGCAAAGTGGACGTGTAATGATGCGAAAGGCCAGGTTAAGCTCGCTGAAAGGAGATTCCTCTTCTGAAGAGACACATATCAATCTCACTCCACTGATCGATGTGGTCTTCGTTGTTCTGATCATGTTCATCATCATTGCGCCCATGCTTGAGCTCGATCGGATCCAGCTCGCTTCTTCTGCGCAAAAAGAGAGCAAACAACCCGCCCTCGTCCAAGAAAATAGCCCCGTCGCCATTCATGTTCAGGAAAACAACGCGATCCTAATGAACAATCGAATCGTCTCGGAAAAAGAACTTATTCAACTTTTAAAAGACGCCAAACGCGTCCATCCGAACAAAATCCCCCAACTCTTTCACGATAAAAAGGCACACTTCGGCACTTATCAAAAAGTAAAAAATGCCGTCGAAAGCGCAGGTTTCGAGCAGCTCGATATCATCCTTCAACCGGGATAGCTATGCTAGAGGCCTTGATCAAACGCTTTCGCAAAAATCCGCTGCAAAACTCTCTACTGCTGAGCATTCTTTCCTTTCATCTTATTTTTTTACTTGCGATTCTTTTTCTTTCTCCAGACTCTTTCCAAAAAAAAGAGCGCAAACATCTCATCGTTCGCACTGTAATAGAGCCTCCGAAACCTAAAATAACCCCTACCCAAAAAGCGATTCCTCGACCTGCAGCTCCTGCGCCTCCTTCTCCTAAAAAAGCACCCGAAGTAAAAAAACAGATTGCAGCGACTCCTCCTGCATCGGCAAAAAAAACTGCAGCAGCAAAAGAACCAGCCATCGCCGATAAAAAATTAACACCTGCGAAACAAGCTGTCCCTCCTTCTCCGCGCGCTAAAATCTCAGACAATCTTCTTAAAGATCTGGAAGAAAGCATTGCTAAAATTGAAAATAAAAGCGATAAAGCCTTAATAAACAAAAAAGCTTTTTCTGCTCCTATTGCCTTGCAGATCGACAGCCTAGCTGAAAATGATATAAACAGCGCTGAGAGCAGCTATACGGATACTCTTATCGGATACCTTCATGAGGCTCTTAGTCTGCCGGATTACGGCGAAGTGAAAATTCAATTGAGCTTGCGCCAAGATGGCACAGTCGTTAAAGTAGTTGTCCTTAAAGCTAAAAATGAGAAAAACAGACTATACCTGGAAAACAATCTCCCGCGTCTAAAGTTTCCTCGTTTTGATAGCTCTTTAACAAATAAAAAAGAACATACCTTTGTCTTAACATTCTGTAACGAGCAGTAGACATGACTTTTTTACATCGGTTACTTTTTATTGTTTCTTTATGGCCATGGGGTTTAACTGCTGCCATCGATTCCACGACTGAGATTCGCGTCCATTTGGCAACAGCCAGCCCTCTTCAACCTACTTATGTAGGTAAGATACGGGCGAAAGATTCCGCTTTTGATGCTGCATACCTAACTAAGCTGCAGTCTGTCGTCACGTACGACCTCCATTATAACGGCTCAACACAGGTCTTAGCGTCAAGCTCCGAAAAGGAACAGCTCATTCAATCTAATGACAACGCGGTAGCGTTTAATAGTCTTTCTTGGAAAAACCAGGGGGTTATTTACGCAATTAGTCTTCAGGTCCAAGGGCGCATGCTCAGCGCTGCTGTTTTTAACGCGCAAAATAGTTCTCTTAAAACATTTTCTGACATTCCTTTAACAGGAGATCTTAACCTTGATAGACGTCATATTCATAAACTCGCCGATAGTATCCACAAAGCGTTGTTCAACAAGGAAGGAATTGCCTACAGTCGGATTCTTTACTCTTACCAAATCAAAAATCCCCGGAGCGATGGCTCTGAGTGGATTTCTGAAATTTGGGAATGCGACTGGGACGGTGCAAATGCCAAACAATTGACGCACGACGGTAGTTATTCTGTCACGCCGATCGCAATCCCGCACAACCCGCGGTACAACAACGATCGTTTTCTGTATGTCTCCTATAAAATTGGCCAGCCTAAGATCTATCTCGGCTCCCTTAAAGGGGGAGAAGGAAAGCGCCTCATCGACCTTCGCGGCAACCAACTTCTTCCAACGATTTCGTTGCAGCGCGATAAGCTTGCATATATTTGCGATGCAGGCGGACGGACAGACTTATTTATACAGCCGCTCGATCCCAAAACAGGAGAGATGGGCAAGCCTGTGCAATTATTTTCTTATCCCAGATCAACTCAGGCCTCTCCTACTTTCAGCTCTGATGGGTCCCAGATCGCCTTTGTTTCCGACAAAGATGGTGGTATGCGTATCTACACCGTCTCTGCGAAGCCTACAGAAAAGCGGCCTAATGCCATCCTGCTCACCAAACAAAATCGGGAAAATTCTTGTCCCTGCTGGTCGCCTGATGGAACAAAATTAGCCTATAGTGCTAAAACAAATGGTATACGGCAAATATGGATTTACGACTTCACAACTGAGGAAGAAACGCAGCTCACTTCAGGCGCTGGGAATAAAGAAAACCCTTTTTGGGCCCCCAACAGTAAACACATTGTATTTAACTCGACGGACAATACGCATTCCGAACTCTACATCGTAAATTTAAATCAGCCTGAAGCCGTTAAAATTAGCCGAGGAGAGGGAAAAAAACATTATCCCTCATGGGGCTTACGGTAAATTTATTAAATTAAGGGGAACTTAATGAAACATTCATCAATATTCACACTCCTGTGCGCTCTTGTGTGCGGAACGCTCACTGGCTGCCGAAGCGGCAATGGCAGCGTTTGGGATGAAAACAGAACAGCAGGAAATTATAAAGGCAACGCCCGCTCGCTTTGGGGCAAAGAAGAGATTTCCAATGACGATTTCTTCACCGTTTCCAACGATGAGGACTTTATTGGTCTAAAAGATGAAGACCTTCGCATCCAAATCGCTGACGGCGCTATCCCTCAGCCCAAACACTCTCCTGGTGAAGTCGGAAGTCGCCTCCCAGGAATCGAAGGCTTTCATTCTCCTGCCGGAGCCGAAAGCTCAATTTTCAAAACGGTTTATTTCGGCCTGGATGATCACATCCTCCGCGGCAAAGAGCACACAGCGACTATTGAGAAAATCGCTGACTACATGAAATCCCATTCTGACGTTTATGTATTCGTAGCTGGGCATTGCGATGAACGCGGCCCTGAATCCTATAATCTTTCCTTGGGAGCAAGACGCGCTAACTACGTCCGTTCGCTTCTCGTCCAAAAAGGGGTCGATCCTGAAAGAATCCACACCGTTTCCTATGGAAAAGAGCGCCCTGCAGATTTAGGTCATACTCAAGAAGCGTGGAACAAAAACCGACGCAGTGAGTTTCGTATATATAAGAAATCGTAAAATCTGGGCTCATCGATGACGCGTTTTATTGTATTTATCCTTGCCAGCTTAAGCGTCGTGCATTCTGTCCAAGCACGGCCGGCATCTGGTTATTACACTAACCCTGAAGTCGATGAGCTTCGCATCGAAATCGACGACCTTAAGCATGCGTTGAACGCTGCGCATGTAGAACTGGGACTTCTCGACGAGCGGCTCAAAAAGCAAAATACAATGCTTTCTGACGTTAAAGTCCAGAGCGGTTCAAGTTCTTCTGCTTCGCAAGTGGCATTGCTTGAAAAAAAAGTGTCATCTCTTGAAAAACTTCTGGAAAAAGCCGCTATAGATCTGCGAACGCTCCACGCATCTGTCAATCAGACGCTTTCTAAAATCCAAAACATGGAAAACAATCTTGCTTCACACGATAAACGATTGGATGAAGTATCGAAACTCAAAGGAACGCTCACATCGATTTCCAAAGCGATCGGAACCCAATCCAACGCTCTCTCAAGCAATGTAAAAACTTATCTCGTCAAAGCGGGCGACTCCTTAGAAAAAATTGCCCGCCATTGTAAGTCTTCCGTTGCCGAGATCCGGAAAATCAATAACCTCTCCAATGATCGCATTCAAATCGGTCAAGAGTTAAGGCTTCCTGATGACAATCCCTGATCTCCGTCAAGGAAGCATTGGCATTTTTGATTCGGGATTCGGCGGCCTTACAGTCATGCGCGCCATTCGCGAATTGATGCCAAACGAAAACATCATTTATTTTGGAGATACTGCGCGTCTTCCCTACGGAAGCAAAAGCTCGCAAACGATCCTGCGCTACTCTCTAGAAAACGCCACTTTTTTAGAAAAACAAGGGATTAAAATCCTTGTCAACGCCTGTCACACCTCCTGTACGGCATCTCTCGACCACATCCGACACACATCTAACGTCCCCGTCGTCGGTATCACAGAACAAGGCGTTGAAGAGGTTGCCCGCCTCTTTCCTGAAGGAAAAATTGGAATTCTTGCTACTCGCGCTACAATCACTTCAGGCACTTATCAACAGCAGCTCCTCAACCGGTGTCCTTCTATCGAACTCTTTCCCGTCTCCTGTCCGCTTTTTGTTCCACTTGTCGAAGAAGGGTACGTCGAACATCCCATGTGCACGCTCGTCGTTCAAGAATACCTCCAACTCCTTAAAAATAAAGGCATTCAAGGTCTTCTCCTCGGATGTACCCATTACCCTCTTCTTCAAGCCGCCATCCAGCAGGAGCTTGGTCCCGATGTTCACTTAATCGATCCCGCAATGGCCTGCGCAAAACAAATTCGCAAGATCCTTACTGAGAACAACCTTTTAACCCCTTCTCTGACTCTTCCTCAATATCAATTTTTTGTCTCCGACGACCCCGAAAAATTCCGTCTACACGGAAAAGCCTTTCTCAATTATCCCATTGAGCATGTTTCGCAAAAAAATGCGTGAAAAAAATTTCACTAGTCTGTTGAATGATAGGTGAAAATTGATAGGCATTATTTTTTCAAACTGAGGTCATTTTCAGTGAGTCACAAGAAACGCATTCTGCTAATCGAAGATGAAGAAGACATCGCGGCATTGATCAAGCTCCAAGCAGAAGCTTCCGGCTATAAAATGCATGTCGAAGTCGACGGCATTAATGGATACCGCGCGATCGAAAGAGAAAAACCTGACCTCGTCATTCTCGATATCATGCTTCCAGGACAAAACGGATTTGATGTCTGCAGAAAGATCAAAAACAACCCCGAACTTCGTACAATCCCCGTCATTATTCTCACTGCGAAAGGGGAAGAACTAGACATGGTTCTCGGGTTGGAACTCGGAGCTGATGACTACGTCGCGAAACCTTTTTCTCCCAAAGTCCTCTTCTCACGCATCAAAGCTGTATTGCGACGCAGTAAAGAGCCGGAGAAAGCGCCAAAGCTAATTCTCTTCGGTGAGTTTACCCTTGAAGTTGACCGCTATCTTCTCAGAAAAGGAGAAAAAATCATCACGATCACTCTTTCCGAATTCGGCATCCTCCGCCGCCTCCTCACAAACCGCGGAAAAGTCCTTACTCGCAACCAACTGCTAGACGATATTCATAACGACGATGCATTTATCGTCGATCGAAATATTGACGTCCATATCGCTTCGTTGAGAAAAAAACTTGGGCCTCATTTTGAGTGGATCGAAACGGTCCGCGGTGTCGGCTACCGCTTTCGCGAAGATACTAGTATTGCGCCTGTAGGAAAAAAATAGACATGCTTTTTAAAGTACGCAAAGACAATCAGGCCCTCTTTCCTGTTTTGCTTACTTATTTTTTGGACAATTTCGGTCTTGCCATTATCTATCCCATTTTTACACCGCTGCTCATCAAATCAGAGCATGCTTTTTTCGCTACTCCTGCACCTTTGCTTGAAAGGACGCTCTTCCTCGGCTTTTTGATTGCCGCGTTTCCATTCGCACAATTTTTCGGAGCGCCGGTCATTGGTCAATTCTCCGATCGCGTCGGAAGGAAAAGGGCTTTTTATATCACAATTTTCGGAACAGGACTTGGATATGCTTTCACCGCACTCAGCATCATGCATTTTTCTCTCGCAGGACTTTTCATCAGCCGTTTTGCAACAGGGCTTTTCGCGGGCAATTTAACGCTATGCCTAGCGACGATTGCGCACATGAGCCCGGATGACACCAGCCGCACACAAAATTTCAGCCTGATTAACGCCCTTGGGGGGATGAGTTTCATCATTGCCCTTGCCCTCGGGGGAATCCTTTCTGACCGCAACTTAAGCGCTTATTTTAACCCTAGCTTTCCTTTTTGGCTCATTGCAATACTCTCCTATATCAACTTGGGATGCTTACATCTCTTTTTTCACGAACCGTATAAAGGCCCCAAACATCCAGGGTTCAATCCCTTCAAAGGCGTCCACCATTTGCTTCAGGGAATACGCAGTAAGGAACTCCGCACCATTTATGTCGTCAATTTTTTATTCCTATTAAGTTGGATTGCATCGATGCAATTCCTTCCTTCACTCCTTCTTGAGAATTACCAATTCAGTAGCGGACAAATCACATCTGCCCTCATGGGAGTCAGTCTGGTCTGGTCCCTTGCTAATTTCTTTATTAACCGCAGACTCGCTCTCTCCTATTTTCCAGGTGTGATCCTATTGACTTCGCTCGCGCTCTTATCCCTTTTCTTTTTCATCAGCGTATTGAGCACCGGAGCTTCCTTTTTTCTGTTTTTCTTCATCATTGCTTCTTGTTTTGCTTCCTTTTGTTGGACAAACGGCATTGCGACAATTTCCCTAAAAGCTCCTCTAGCTATTCAAGGAAGCATTCTCGGGATTAACCAATCGATCACCTCAGTGGCTGCGATGCTAAGCCCCATTATTGGCGGATTTTTAGCGGGATTTGGAAAACACTCCATTTATGTTTTCGGCAGCATCGTCTGCCTCATCGCTTTTATCCTTTTAAAACACTCTAAAGCCTATGAACATCACTCTCATGTTGAATAAAAGAATTGCACTATTCTTCAGTCTTTTAGTCTTAAATGGAATTCTCTGTGGAGAAATGATAGAGCCAACTTCTGAGGGAATTCAAAAAATCTGCAGCAAAGATAAGGTGACTCTCGAAGACATTAAAACCATGAACGACGCCGGCGTTACTGACGACAAGATCATAAGTCTCATCAAATCCACACAAAGTATCTATTATCTCACTCCGGCGGATATCGAAGACCTAAAAAAGGCAGGCGTTTCTAAGCGCGTCATCGATTACATGCAACAAACGCCACAAAACACATTGAGAAAAACTCCTTCCTAGATAAAATCAGGATCTCAAGAGGAATACTCTCATGACAGCACCCGATGCAATTTTAACATTTAGTAAATCTCAATTTGATGAAAAATCGAATCATTTTTGCGCAGAAGCATTGGATGACTTCAAGCAGGTTACAAGGCAATACGCTCTTTTTCATATCACTTTTTTTTGTATTGGCATCTTAGAACTCGCCGCTTTTACTCTCTTTTTTTCCTTTTTCACAAAAACGACCCTATTTGCGTTCTCTTTAGCAGGAATTTTCTTATCTATCTTTACCTACTTCGTTCTCCTCTTCTATTTTCAAGCTAAAAAACCACAGCAACTGCTAGATGTGAGAGAATCTTTTATCAACGCTAGCGCCCGTTTATTGCCTTTCTCTCCAGGAACGCCCGAATTTCACGTGGGGATTGCTTCTTCCCTCCAAAAAATGCTCACAATCCTGCATCGCCAGGAATATTCTTACTATTCTCTTCCCTCTACCTTTGAAACTCTCTCTCCTCTAATGCAGAAATTCAGTGTATGGACGCATTGGAAAGACCTCCACCAGATGAAAGAGCTTCTCCTTCTTACGATCATTAGACAGCGCATCGAACTGATCAAATTCCAACCCATCGATTTGGAAGCACACGCCAACCTTGCCGACGCCTATCTGGCCTTATCCAGACTCTACATGGACCCCCGGAAACTTTATCTCAACGAAGAGCATCTGTGGGTTTCTCCTGAATACAACGCTCCGGAAATGTTGGAGAAATTCCGCAAAGCTGCACTCCGCTCTATCGAGGAGTACAAAATTCTCGACTTCTACGCTCCTAACGACCCATGGATTCACACTCAGCTCGCTGGTGTCTACCGCACTCTTGGCATGCCCTTAGATGAAATTCGCGAATACGAGGCAATTCTTAAAACCTCTTCAGGCGATCCAGAAATTCTTCTGCGTCTCGGCACTCTCTATTTTGAACATGGATTCAGCGCACAAGGGCTTCATCTCTACGACATTCTGAGAAAAAGCAAGGATCCCAAAGCCGATGAGCTCATCGCCTGCTACGGCTCTGCCCTTAGCGACGATTACGACGTCTGATGATTTGGAAGAAAGAAGAAAGGGAGCCCAAAAGGCTCCCTAAATTATTGGTCTAGGTTGGCATCAGTCTCGCTTGTGATCAGTTTATCCTCTGCAGCTAATCGAAGGGCTAGAGCACGAGCATTTCTGAGTTCCGCTTGAGTTATTCCATCGACAAGCAACGTATTAAGATCGTATCCAAAAAATACACGCGCACCCCAATTGACATGGTCCGCTTTAATTTTTCCGTTCTTCTTCATGATGAAATAAAAGTTTTGATAAACCATCTTTTGGATGTTGGACCGTGACAGTAATGAGGTACAAATTGTCTCCAATTGTAGATCGTTACTCTCAAGCTTCCTTGCCCAGTCAAGGAGTTGCGCTTTCAAACCTGCTTCTTGATAATTTGCAAATGAAGGAACAGCAGGAGGTACTACTGGCTCTGGCTTTAGGTCACCCTCCAAAAGCTCAAGTTTTTGGGCTCGTCGTCTAAAGATTTGTGTTTGCTCGATTTCTATCATTAATTGTTTATTTTTTTCCTGACATGACCGGAGGTCATGCGAGTAAGCAAATTTTAAACACTCCAGATAGTTTTCCACATAAGCACACTTACTAGCTTCATCTGCCAATGTCATTGGGTCTATCGCATAACTTTGGCGCCATCGCTCTTTGTCTGCTTTTAACGGTTGTGGTTCATTATTAAATGATTCCAGATAGCGGTCCAATTGTGGCGATGGTTTCGGTAAAGCAATATCATGGCACAAAATAGAAAATAAATATTTTACATGCGCGATGAATGGGCTAGAGTCTTTAGGTTCTGCAAGAAACTCTGTGAGCATTGCTCTAAGCATTTTGGGACGGTCTGCCGGATTCATCAATTTACCAAGTTCTTTCGTCCACCCGTTGATTGAAAAAATAAATGAGTTAATCTTCTCTGTTTTTCTTCGATTTTTATCTAAGTCTCTTTGGATTCCTCGAAGAGATTCATTAAAAGCCAAAACCTTCCTTTGAGCAGTCAATAAATCTGAGCGCCTCTTTAATAAACCTATTTCACCCGCAATATCTTTTCTATTTGCATTTTCCTCTATGCAAGCATTAGCCAAAGATTTGATTAAAGCCTCTAACTTTGTTACATAGACACAATGAGCAAGCTTAATTACATCGCTGAAAATCGCTCTCGCATTTTTTAGGTTTCGGGATCCAAACTCTGCCAAATCTTGTCTAACCCGTTGCGTCTCATGAGTTAAATAGGCAGAATCATAATGATTAATCTCATCGAGAATTTGCAATGCTGTTTTGTCTTTATAAGCAGCGGTTCTTTGGATGGATTCCAAGTGAGATTTAAAATCGTCAGGAAGCCCATCTTGCTGAAGCTTTTCAGCAAGCATCTCTGCATCATGAGCAAGATTGAAAACATCTGCCAAAGTTAAGATCTTGTCCCCAATGCCTTTGACTTTTTCGAACAGCGAGTCAAAGCTCGCGACACAAGATGAATGTAAAGCATTAAGAACTCTTATATTGGTCTCATGCAAAGCAGCACTCTGCTCGCTTTGCTTATCGGCATGAAGCTTCATGAGATTTTCCCGAACAACTTCGGGGTCTAACAACGGACGAAGCCGCGTTTGGTCTTTTGTTTTGATTTCAAGAATTGTATCGATAAGTGATTTGCTGCTGATGCGATTGCCTAATTCATTGCGCAAATAACGGAAGAACCTGTCAACAATATTATTGCTTTTTGAATGAGTTCCGAAGTCTGTCAATAGAAGAACGCAAATCCCTCTTTCTTGAAGAGGCCTTGGATGATCCAATTCTGCATCGGTGCGAATGCGATCGAGGTCGGCTTTCAATTCCTTGCGATCGCTCTGCTCCATTTTCTTGATGCGCATAGTGAGAGTCTGTAAGCGCTGAGCCCCTTCTTCGCCAGAAAAATCCATTTCTTGAGAAATCAAGGTTTTATATAGAAGACTATCTTTTATAGGATGAGTCATACTAACTCCAATGTTTTATGATATATTCATTTATAGCTTTAATTATAACAATTCAATTGTTTAAAATTAACTACAATTATAATTTTACTACAAACGAAATAGAAAAAACTTTAACGAGAAAGAGCAAGAAAATTTAAAATTTAATCTTCACAAAGAATGGCTGTTTAGTGAAAAAGAACCTTCCAATCCAAGGTTCCAATAAGGATTCCCAGAACGCAGAGCCCATTAGCGAGCCAATTGACTTTTTCCTTATAAAGCCATTGTCCCCAGAGATTGCAGCCAATAATGATTGCAACGGAGAAAATGGGAAAAATCATTGCATGTTCCAGAGGGCTAGAGACTTCCGTCGACCAGATCATGAAGAACGTGCCGATGCCGTTGGTCACACCCCCGAGGATACCGTAAAAAGTCTCCCAGCGATTAGGCAGTCGTTTTTGAGTGCCCATATAAATAATGATTTGAATGAGTGCAGCCGCAAAGAAAACAGCAGGCATAAACCACTGACTCTTAGCATCCGCCACATCAAAGTTCAAAAAAAGTCCATTTTCGCCAGGGAAATTAATGAAGAGGGCTCGCCATTGCATGATGATGAGAAAAAGAGTGTGCATCACAAAAGCGCCTGCGACAAAAGCAGCCCAGCGCATCTTTTTTTCTGAGCTGCGCGCCGCCCATCCTGCCCAAAATAGGCCTAGGATAACAAGAAGAGACCCTAACCCATTAAAGAGTGTGTAAATGTAACCAAAAGGAGCCCCGAAAAGGAAAACCATCAAAATCATGGGCATCACAGTGGACGCATTGAGCGCCGCGAAAGTCAAACCGGGAGGGCCATTTTCGAGAGATTTCCCCAAGCAAACCATCATGATGGCAAGAATCACACCACCTGCAATCCCAAAGAAAAGCATGCAATTGCTGATATGATATTCGCCTGTTCGGACAGGATTTAAGAGAACGGCGACGAGAAAGACGATGCTCAACTGAATCATCAGAAAGGCTTTGCTTGAGCCGCCAGAATCGATACTTCTGCGCATGCAGAAATTGGAAATGGCTACAAAAAGCGAAGCGATGATCATCAATTGAATTCCCATGAAACCATCCAGTAGGATTAAAAAAGACAAAAAATTTGCTGCGAAGTAGGCGCAGGCAAATTTTCTGTCATATCCTGTATAACAGGCTTTCAAAAAAGAGGGAATTGCAAAACTCCAGCGATGAGAAAAAGTCGCCCTTTGGCGAGCCGCCGCTGTAGCGAGAGACGCCGCTCGAGTCTTGCAATTCCCTCAAAAACTGAATCGAATTTTGAAACGCGTTTGATTATTAATCTGGGGACTCTATAATCAAAAAAATTCGAAAAAAGAAAGGGCAAACGATGAATCAGAAAACTTTCTTCGCCATTCTCCTTGTAGGAACCACTTTTTTCCTGCCGCTTTCGTCAAAAAATATCGAGACTTCACTCGAGGAAAGTCTGGCGCTGAGAAGGATTTCGGAATACTGGAAAGAAAAGGATTATTATACCGTTAAAACCCAGATCGAAGTTTTTTTAAGCCGGAACCCCAAAAGCTCTTACTCCGATCGACTGTACGCTATGCTGGGAGATCTTCACTTTCAAGAGAAAAACTATGAGGAAGCCATTGCTACCTACGATAAGATTCAGGGCAAAGAATTCCGACTTAAATCTCAGTTCTATAAGTTACATTGCTACTATGAAACGGGCAAACGTGAGGAATTCATCCGCTCAGCTAACACATTTTTAGGAAATCCTAATTCGAGCGCCGAGGATATTCATACGATCCGTTTTGAACTTGCTGAATCCTATTTTCATCTCGCTACAACATGCGGAGATGACAAAAAAAAAGCAACTCTACTCAAAGAAGCCCTCGCTCAATATCAGCAAGTCATGGAAACAAAATATTGCGATTTGACGCTTGTCCCTCAGGCCTACGCTTTTGAATATCTGAAAGAACATGCCAAAGCAGCTTCCCTTTATGAACTTCTTTCCCAAAAAGAGCCTGAGAAGAAAGAGGACTGGCTATTTCATCAGGCTGCTATGCAAATACTCACCGATAAAAAGGGAGCTATCGGCACTTTTGCAAAGATTGTCGAACTTCAAGGGAAAAATGCCCCTAAAGCAGCTTTTAATCAACTCAATTTGCTATTTCAAGAAAAGCAATACAATGACTTCATTCTCACTCACGATAAAGTGATTGGTCACGTTTCGGAAAATAAGCTGCCCACTGTTCGCTATTTCCTCGGGAGATCGCTCTTTTTGACAAAAGATTTCTCAAAAGCAATCCCTCCGCTATCGGATGCGTTGCTATCGCATACGCTAGATAGCTCTCAAGAAAAAAATGCGCTTATCGCCTTAATCGTATGCGCAAAAGAGACACAGGACCTTTCGCTTTTTGAAAAAACGCTTGGACAGCTCAAATCGGAATTTTCTGAAGATGAGGACACGCTTAAGTGCGTTCTTATGCATGCACAATTATGCCGAGAAAAACAGGAGTGGAGCAAATCGAGAGCCGCGATCCAAAGTTTGCTCGAGATTTATCCCGAGCATCCTCAGCGTCCCGCTCTTGTTTATGAGGAAGCGGTCTTGCTTCTAAAAGAAAACAAGCCAGATCTAGCTGCTGTTGCCTTTGAAGCCTTCTTGGAGGAATTTCCTCAAGCCAGTCAAAGGCTAAATGCGCTTCGCTATCTCGTGATTAGCCGACAAGAAGCTCTGAAAGAGGCTTCAGTAGAATCTCAAAAGGTTAAGCAACACTTATTGATGGATGCTTTGGAAAGGGCTCTCAATGAAAATAAAATTTTCTCGTCGGCAGAAAGAAAAAAGCTGCGCTGGCTTTTGGGAAGAATGCAATATGAGCTCAACCAATACGATGAAGCGATTGATACTTTGAGTGAATATGTCCTAGATTTCGGGAATGATCCTACTTGTGCGGATGCGTGTCTGCTGCTTGCCTATAGCCACCTCAAAGGTTCTCAGGATCAGATCCACTTCCTTTTGAATGCAGAAAGAGCACTCGTTTACAATCCTGAGCTCGAAGGGGCTCTTGACCTGCGCCTTGCGCTTTTCAACACTTATCTCGAGCTCGCTGAAAAAGCTCCTCTCGAAGAAAAAAAAGAGGTGATCGCAAAAGCGGCTAACCATCTCTTCTTATCTCTAGATGCACAAACCGTAAGCAAAGAAAATCAGCACTGGCTTGCCAGTTACTATTTCCAGCAGCATCAAAAGGGTCAAGAAGCGGCTATCCATCGCGCGGCGACAGTTCTTGAGAAATTGCTTGGGATTCAGGGCGATGACGTCTCGCTTTCCATCAGCGATCACTCCCTCGACATGGAAGGAGAAGCGATTAAGCTTGCCTCCGCTTATGAAAAGATGGGTCATTTTTCCAGGCGTGCGCTCCTTCTCGAATTCCTCATTGCTGAGCAAAGCTCGCGCCCGCAGCTTGACTGGAAATACCAACGCATGGCTCAGTTTGAGCTAGGGAAAACCTACCTCGCTCTGGATGATAAAAAAAAGGCTGCCACCGCTTTCTCCCATTTAATTTCCACCTCTTCTCACACTTCTTCCTACTTTGCCCTCGCAGCTCAGCTTGAAAAAGCTAAATTGGATTTCTCCCTACTGAATGAACAAGAAGATAGAGAAAGAGCAATCAGCGCGATTTGCGATGCGTTGAAAGACGTTCAGATCAAACGCAAGCTTCATTCAGAACCTCTTCATCTGGAAGCGGCACTTAGCTATGTCGAGATCAAAACTCAACTTGCCGCCATCGATCGCCAATCCGAGTGCAAGCTCTTCCATCTCCTTCAGATGAGAGAAAATTTTTTCTCCGAGGACGATCCTCTCGTTGAGGAATACTTATCTGCAGCGGAGCAATTTCCGGACAAAGAAAATCTTTATCGGCAATACCTCACCTATGTCGATGCAGAGATTCTGCTCATCACTGTCCAAAAAAACCAGGATACTTCCGAAATGGGCGAAGTAAAGAAGCGATATGAGCAGTTGCTCAAAGAAACTTGCGATGCTACACTCAAAACGCGCATTTGCAAGAGCATGGAGGCGCTAGAAGTAAGTCTATGAACACAGTGTCGATTCATCCGTCTAAACAACGTAAGCTTCTCCTCAAATGCTTAGCCATTTCTCTTGCCGCACATGCCGGTGCCCTAACCTATTTTTATTTTCACCCTTTGATTCTTAACAATTCCCTTCAATCCTTGTTTGGAATCACTTCGCCACAGGCTACAATTTTAGATACGGAAGAAAACGCTTATTTAACTAAAAACCATCTTCTCGAAGAAGTTTTTCAAAAAATTGTCGTGCTGTCGCCACACTTTCAGCAGCCTTACGACTTCATCGATCCTCCTAAGGGAATTTCTCTCGCGCCGAATCAAGAGCCTTTTTCCGATCCACCCATTCCTTCCCTAGAGGAATTGCGCCCTTTTCAGGCGCCTGAAGAATCCTATGCATCCACTCATGAGGTTTTGCTACAAGAGTCACAAGAATTAAACACAACTGCTTTTCTTAGCCCCTCGGATCTAAGTGCGCCTATCGCTTCCCAGCTGCAAATCGATGCTGGTGAGATGACGTGTGAAATCCCTCTTATCCCACTTCCTCAGGAAGGAAAGGGAACTTATGAGGACCTCGTCGCCGTGAGCCATTTATCTTTCGACTCCCTTTCAGAAAACCCGCACGCAGTTAACCTCGCACCGCAGCTTGCTCCTCCTCATCTCTTCCAAGCTGCTGAAGATTTAGATATCCAGGCCGAACCAAAAGCGCTGACCGCGCGCATCGCTGAAAAAGAGCTTCGCTCAGAACTAGAATCCTCTCTCGCGCCGCTTTTCATTCCGAAAGCGATCGCAAAAATCCCACAAACGCAGGTCGAATTGGCAAGCCGCTATTCCGACCTTGCGGATTATGACTTCTCCGATCTCAACACGCCAGGCGAATGGAACGATGACTTTGACATTGATGTTGCTTTTTTGCCTAACCCTGAAGGCAACGGATACATCTTTTCTCTTTCTTTAAGTTCGAATTATGATTTGAGCAGCTATAGCCTCAAGCAAAACTTGTATTTCATTCTGGATCGATCGAGCTCCATTCAAAAACATCGTTTTGGCGTCTTTAAACGCGCCGTTCTCAAATCGCTGGCCAGTATGCAGCAAGGCGACACATTCAATATCCTCGTAATGGATAAAAAAATTACCAAGTTTAGTCCCGAAAATCGTCCCGTTTCACTAAAAAACATTCATGCTGCAGAAGAGTTCCTCGATAAGCAGGAAGCAGGCGGGTTATTTAATTCAGCAGATGTTTATGCTTCGATCGATAAAATTCTTAGCCTGGTTCCTGAAAATGATGAGCAGCACACGGCAATTCTCCTCACCGATGGGAAAATGAGCATGAACTCAGAACAAAAACAAACGGCTCTTAAAAAATGGCTTAGTAAAAACCAGGGAAAAATGTCTCTTTATGCCTGTGCGATCGGTTCGGATAATGATCTCGTATCACTCGATATGCTCTGCTCTCTAAGCGGCGGAAAACTTCTCTATTCCGATACGCACGCCTCTTTTCCGCGAAAACTGGCAAAGCTTGTCTTAGACCTTAAAGACCCCGTTGCCAAAAACCTAAGCATCGGAGCGATTGCGCACAATCCTAATGCCACTATTGAATTCTATTCAGGAAATACCCAGATGTCTTCTCTTTATGGGCACCAGCCTTATGTCATCGTAGGCCAAATCGATGAGCCTTGCTCCTTCGATCTCATCATTCAAGGACGGCATCGCGGCGAGTGGATTGCGATCAAGAAGAATGTCTCCTTCATCGATGGACATAAAGGGGATGCAACCCTCGAAAAAACATGGGACGGGGAACATGCCAACATCTGCTATTCAAAATTCATTAAAGAGGGGAAATCCAAGTATCTTAAAGACGCCAAAGAAATTCTGAAGAAATCCCGTTCCGAGGTCGCATTCGAGTGAGCTTAAGAATCATCGGAGGAAATTTTAGAAACCGTCTTCTCAAAACGCCCAAAGGCAAACAAACGCGCCCCACTTTGGCTGTAATGCGCAAAGCGGTTTTTGATATCTTGCAATCTCAAATCGAAGGAGCGCATTTTCTCGACCTCTACGCGGGATCCGGAGCGATGGGCCTTGAAGCCCTGAGCAGGGGTGCTCAGCACGTCACTTTTGTCGAGACCGATCGCGAAGCTTTTCGCTGTATCGAGGAAAATACGAGGCTCCTAGAAGTACAGGATCAATGCACAATGATGAGCTATGATGCTCTTCTTGCGCTAAAGAAAATCGCAAAAGCAGAAAAACGCTTTGATATCCTCTATGTCGATCCTCCTTATGCGCCTGCTGCTAAATTGCGCCTCCTTCAAGAAATTCTTAGCTTTTTAGATACGCATCCCGTTTTAAATCCAAGTGCCAGAGTCTTTCTCGAAGAAGGTGATCCTGCAGCGTTAAAACCGAATTCCCTTGCCTTGCAGAACCTCGTCTTCATCGATACCCGTACTTTTTCTAGATCCACTCTGCACCAATTTCGAGTCTTATGAAAACTGCTTTTTTTACAGGAACTTTCGATCCTCCGACACTTGGGCATCTCGATATTATTGAGCGCTCTCAATCTCTTTGCGATAAGCTTTATGTAGGCATCGGTATCAATAGCACTAAAGAGAGCACACTTTTTTCGACAGAGGAAAGAAAAGCGATGCTTGTCAAAATTTGTAAGCGTTATTCACAGATCGAAGTGGTGACCTTTGCAGGGCTGACGATAGAATTCGCCAAGCTGCACCATGTGAATTTTTTTATTCGTGGCTTGCGCGCTTTTTCTGATTTTGAATATGAGTTCGATATGGCTCTTGCTAATCGCAAATTGAGCAATATCGACACGGTTTTTCTGATGGCGGATGAAAGAGTCGGACATATCCGATCGACATTAATTCGAGAACTAGGCAAATTTAAGAGCCGGTTGCACGATTTCATTCCCGCTGAAATCGAAAGCGAAGTTTTTAAGAAACTGTCTGAGCAATAGTATATACTGGTGACGCTTGAAAGCTGGAGAATTTTGCAAGGAAGCGGCGCAAATTTTTGTATCTGGAGCGAGTGACCATTGCCGATAGGCAAGGCACGAGTGAAGATCAAAAATTGGCTGCCAAGCTGACGAAGCAAAAACTCCAGCTTTCAAGTGGAACCAGTATATACTGGTGACGTTTCAATGGGCTATAGAATTTCGATTTTAACATGACCATTTTTTGATCCATCAAACAGGGGCATTATTCGAGCAATAAGACCCTGTTTGATGGATCGGAAAAGGGGTTTGTTAAAATCGAAATTCCATAGTCGATTGAAA
>JAJPIB010000086.1 GCA_021324995.1 Chlamydiia bacterium
AAATTTTTGTGTCTGGAGCGAGTGACCATTGCCGGAGAGGCAAGGCACGAGTGAAGATCAAAAATTGGCTGCCAAGCTGACGAAGCAAAAACTCCAGCTTTCAAGTGAAACCAGTGTATACTGGTGACGTTTCAATGGGCTATAGAATTTCGATTTTAACACGACCATTTTTTGATCCATCAAACAGGGGCATTATTCAAGCAATAAGGCCCTGTTTGATGGACAAGAATCGGTTTTGGCTATATACCCAAATAACCGTTCTTTAAAGCACTTTGCACGATCAGAAATCTGAGAAGCAGAACAAAAACTTAACATAAAAATCACAATAACTACATAGAAAAGAGCATTTCCGATTCCCAATAGAATATATGCACCGTCATTATTTAGTCTCCCTATCGCTAGAAAAAATATAGCAATACAAGCAACCCAACTGGTCAGGGGAATAGGTGGGGAAAGGGCTAAAGAAACTCTAACAATAGCTAATGTCACACCATTGATGATACGCGCCGCTTTACTTTCAGAGGCGCTTATATACCCTTCGTGAGTGAAAAATTTGGTTTTGTCAAACTGGGCAAGGAAAGCAATGATTAATCTCAAGCAATCAACATAAATTTTTGCTTTACATCATTTTTCACAAAACGCATAGTTAAGGGCGTCGTTAATCCCAACTTATGGAGGATTTATGAGAATTCCGTATCTCTTAACGCTCGTATTAGCAGGTAGTTCACTTTTCGCTGAATCAGCCAAAGTGTACGTTACCGAAATCCATGGAGGATCCGTCAGTGTAATCAATACTGAAGACGACTCTGTACAATCTATTTATGGCTTTACAAATCCAAGAGTGATTAAAATCACTCCGGATGGTACTTTAGCCTATGTAGGAGAAGATACAGACACTATTCAGTTTTTTGAAACTGAAACCCATCTCGTGTCTCCAACTTCGATCAATGTTGCCCATGCCGTTGCAATGGCCATTGCTCATGATGGCAAAAATGCCTTTGTCGCCAGCGGGGATGACACGCTTGCCACCATTGACTTGACGACCAACACAGTGCAATCAGTACTCGTAGGGTTTAGCAATATTCAAGACGTCAAAGCGACCCCAAACGGTCAGTTCATTTATGTTACCAACGCGGGTAACAACACCGTTAGCGTTGTGGATAGAACTCAAGGAATGATCATAGGCGTAATCACAGGTTTCCAAAATCCTTTGGGAATCACAATTACGCATGACGGCTCTTACGCTTTTGTCAGCAACGTCGATGGCAATTCTTTATCGGTGATTCGTCTCGCAGACAACACCGTTATTGGAGAAATCCCAGGATTAAATGATCCAAAATACATCGCTGTTTCACCTGACGGTGCAACCGTGTATGTGACAAGTTTTGGAGATAATTCTGTAAAAGTCATTGCAGTTGATGAAAATGCCTCCCCAATAGGCACGATTACCAACTCAATCAGCGTTTTCCAACCCGCAGCTATAACCATCACTCCAGATGGAAATTATCTGTATGTTGCTAGCGGTTCATCAACGATCGTTAAACTGAAAACCACAGATTACACAGTAGCTAATCACATTAATGGCTTCCAAAATCCTACAAATATTACCTCGGCGATTGCTCCAGAACCTTGTCAGTATGTCGATGGCTGTCAAGGTGTTAAGGAATATCCAACAGGAATTCATTTCTTTAACAACATTTCTTGGAACGCAGCTCCCGGAGTACCTGCTCTGTATAAAATCTATAAGGATGCAGATTTGACAGATTTAGTCGGGGAAACAACAGACTTATTCTTTCAAGAAGACGTCGATCCCTACGTAAGGAATACATATTACGTCATTGCGGAATATCCCAATGGCTTTACAACGACAATCGGTAACATTCTTGTTGTCCCTTGCCGTAAGTGTCATACCGAAAACCAAAGCGCGAGCTAAGGGTTTCCATTCAGCCGGCCTCCTCTGAGGCCGGTTTTTTAACCGATCCAATTTTTTATACCAAGTAAATGCAACTGAAGAATCGGGAAAAAGCATTTTTCAACCACCCGCGAACAGGGTTCGCTAGAGATCACAGAGCTCACAGAGAAAGATTAAATTTTAAATCAACGTATACCGAAAATGATTCAAGAATCTGTTTTGGCTCCGCCTGCATCCCAGGCAGTTGATCTGTAAAAAATACTTCTATTTCTAATAGGAGGCGCTTTTTATACCGGCTCCGGCTGATCAAAATTCTGAGAGCATGCTTTCCCAAAAAACGATTCTTGAATCATTTTCTGTATAACCTGGATTCGTTTTATGCGGCTTTTCGCGCTTTCTGGAAACGTCGCATCATTCTAAAGAAATCGGATTGGTCATGGATATCTGTTTCATGCTCTCCATCTATACGCGCTTTATAGTTAACGCCAGTATGTAGGACCCAACCTTCAGCAATTCTTGATAATTTTGAATCAGCTCCGCTTTCTTCTTCTAATGTTTCTTGAAGCAACGAGGCAACTTCGTAAAGTTTTAACTCTTTTGCGAAAGCATGAGCAGTTCCATAAGCTGAAATCTCATAATGCTCAATTCGTTGTGCTTTAGCAATTAAAGCAGCATCTCTTAAAGCTGATTTTTTTCTGTGATCACCAAGGACTTCTTTACATTCTTGAATCAGGCCTCGAGCCGCCTTGCAAAATTTTGATTTCTTTGCGATATTCATGAGCTTGAAAATTTTTTCGAGCCGACGAACCTGTTTTTTTGTCTCACCTAAATGTGAGCTAAAGGCTTTCTTAAGTTCTTTATTTTCTGCTGCTTCTATCATTTTAGGCAGAGCCTGTACAATTTGTAATTCTGCGCTTAGTAAATCGCGCAGTTCTTCAACTAGTAAACATCTTATCGTTTTTTCCATACATCCCTTCTAAAAAATATCGCTTTATTAATTTATATAAAACATTTTCATGTTATTATGTAAACAAAAAAAATACATATTCTCATATAAAAAACAAAAACTATAAACTTGGAGTATGAATCAGATGGAAAATTGGTTATATCCTAACTCCGTGCAAGAAGCAAAAGAAGCGCAGAAACAAATGGCTGAAAAAGTGTGCTTCCAGGATGATTTTCCAGACCTTCAACGAATTGGTGGTATGGACGTGAGCCATAAGCTTTACGATCCAAATCACCTCATTTATGCGTCCACGGTTGTTCTCGATTTCAAAACCCTATCCGTTGTGGAGCACGCAAGCGTCGAGGAAAAACAGACTTTTCCTTATATCCCCGGTTTTTTAGGTTTTCGAGAAGCTCCTGCCCTAGTTCATTCTTTTCAAAAGCTAAAGATTAAGCCAGATTTACTTGTTATTGATGGTCAAGGGATTAGTCATCCACGAAGACTCGGTATTGCTAGCCAGATTGGGGTAATTCTAGATATTCCAACAATTGGAGTCGCAAAATCGATTTTGGTTGGGCAACCCGATAAAGCGTTGGGAACAAAAGCAGGAAGCGAAACCTTTTTAGTATGGAAAGGGGAAGAAATAGGTATACTTTTCCGAAGCAAAAAAGGCGCTAACCCCCTTATTATTTCTTCAGGACATAAAATCTCTCTTGCATCGGCTGTTAAACTTATAAAGCAATGCTTTATGGGTTATAAAATGCCTGAACCTACTCGTCAAGCGCATTTAACTTCTAACGATTATAGAAAGTGCCAATCGGCACCTTTCAAACAAAACACTTCTTCCAGCATCAAATGATCTAAATAACATAAATTATTAATTCTGAAATTAATAAGAAAGTTTAATTACAAATATAAATAAACCTTTCTGTTATATTATATTTTTAATAAAATAAGGTTTAAGGAAGCGATTCCTAAACAACCAAGTAAGAGGTTTTATGAGCAAAGACAAAGAAAGAAACAGAGAGTACCAAGAGGGCGGCCACCGCAATGAAAGCAATTTTGATCGCGAAAGAAACCGCGGCAAAAACCAAGACCGCGAACAAAATCGCGGACAACAAGGCAATCGTCAAGGTCAATCGGGAAGAAATGAAAACAAACGCGACTGGAATCAAGGAAATCGCGGCAATCAAGATAGCCAAAGAGGACAAAACCGCTTTGAACACAACGAAGAGAAAAAACGAAAAGCGGGATAAGCGACACGTGCGAGCAGAGAGAGGAGTTTTTAAACTCCTCTCGATTTCTTAAAAAAAGTTAGGTAGAAGGTTTTATGGGTAAAATGTTTCTCTTATGGCTATTGGGCGTGCCTTTAATTGTTATTGTCATTCTAAAAATAGCCGGGGTCATCTAGTGCAAAAAGAGAAACCTTCAAAAAAACGGCCCGCCCAAAAGCAAAAAAGGCCAGGAATCCAATCCAAAATGCGGCCTTTGCCTCAAATCGAAAAACAGGGAGTGGGTTCTCACAAATTAGAGGGAAAAGTCGCCATTGTTACTGGGGGAGATAGTGGGATCGGACAAGCGACAGCAGTAGCTTTTGCAAAAGAAGGCGCTGATATCGCCATTATTTATCTTAAAGAACATTCGGACGCAAGGAAAACTAAGGCACTTGTGGAGAAGCATGGCAGGACATGCCTATTGATTGCTGGAGAAGTAGGAAATGAAAAATTTTGCCACTCCGCTGTACAAAGCGTGGTCCAGCCCCTATTTCTAATAGGGGCGAAGATTCGATCGCGCTAATCGCGGGAGCTTTCGCTTCGGTCCTAAACCAAATTTTCAGTCACGTTGGGTATAAAATTAAATGGGAGATCTATGGCTAAAAAATACGGTTCAGCAGCTAAGAAAAGTGTGAAAAGAGCGATGCACAAGATGAAAGCAGGGACATTGAAGTCTGGGAAAAGTAAAAAGACCGTGAGAAACAGAAAGCAGGCAATTGCGATAGGATTGTCAGAGGCCAGAAAAAAAGGTGCCAAAGTACCGAGAAAAAAAATAGCTAAGTAATGCATTAAGAAACGATTTCGTTCTAGAGCACAATTCAGATTTGCGCTCCTTTCTCTCTAAAGTATGATGTGTGCATCATTGGTGCAGGGATTTCAGGATTCACGACCGGTTATCTTATCGCTAAAAGCGGGAAAAGCCTGTAAATCCTTGACGACCGCCCTATTGCAGAGGCCAAACATGGATCCCGTTTAACGCTCTGGAATGTCATTCGAGGGCCTGCAAACTGTGAATTAAAATCTTAAATTTCTCTTGAAATACTTTTTGGAGATTTATCCGAGCGCAACCCTTGGAAAATGGGCTGGCGAAGGATTCCATCCTGAGTCCATTCAGCAAAGGCCACTTCGCAAATGAGTTTAGGTTGAATCCAAGTCACTGGGGTATTGGGTTTCGGTTCGTTGACAAAGGGGCATTTTTGACGCTTAAGTCTCGTCATCTGTTGATAGAGCTTTTTCAAAAGAGAGACGTTAAATCCTCCCCCAACATGTCCGGCATAAACGAATTTTCCTTTTTCATAGTAACCGATGAGCAAAGCACCAAAACCCAGGCGGCCTCCTCGGGGCTCTGTAAATCCTCCGATGACGAATTCTTGGCGCATTTTCGTCTTAATCTTAAGCCAATCTCGGCTTCGCACTGAGGGTTGATAGGAACTGTTTTTTCGTTTGGCAATGATGCCTTCTAGGTTCTTCTTTTTAGCTTTCTCAAAAAGTTGCTTCCCCTTTTTATCCACATGATCGCTAAAAATCAGATGCTTCCATTTTTTTTTACCTAAGATCTTTTTCAAGAGTTCCTTACGCTTACTCAGAGGTAGGTGGGTGAGGTCCTTGCCTTGATAAGACATGAGATCAAAGATGCAAAATCGAGGAATTCCTTTTTTAGTATCGTTATAGTTTTGTAAAAGCTGAAAGCTGGAACGTTTTTTTTCGTCAAAAATCACAATTTCACCATCGACAATAAAGTTTCCGGGAAGCTGCTCTAACTCTTTGACAATTTGAGGAAAACGTAGGTTAAAGGACTTTTCATTGCGAGATAATAGCTCGACTTTTTTGGACTTGTGGGCGATTGCTCGAAAACCGTCCCATTTGGTTTCAAAAATCCAGTCTTTGTCATCGAAAGGTTCTTTCACGAGGGTAGCGAGCATGGGCTTCATGCCGCTTTCCTGCGTTTAGTTTTTTTTCGAGTGTGTTCTTCCAGACTTTCTTTAAGAAGGGAAAGGATACTGTCTACCTTGTGAGGTCTTTCACGGGATTTTTTAAGTGTAATTTTCTGACCTTTGGATTTTTTCTTGATAATCGCTTTAACTTCGTCCGTATAAGCGTCGGAATATTTTTGAGTGTTAAAGGGCTTACTAAGCTCTTTAATGAGTTTCAGGGCCATCTCCTGCTCAGTTTTGGAAACTTTGGGATGTATCAATGGAAATTCTGCATGGCTTTTGAGTTCACTATGATAGCGCAGTTGGTGCAAAACAAGGATATTTTCATAGGCTCTAATAACGCCAATGTGTTCATGGTGATGAAAGACAAAGCGGCCAATGGCAATTTTCTTTGTCGTTTTAAGGGCGTTATAGAGAAGAGAATAGGCATTTCCAGCGCCTTTTTGGGGGGCGAGGTAATAGGGGGTATCATAGTAAATGGTATCGACTTGATCTTCATCAGTAAAATCAAGGACCTCAATGGTTCGCGTCTTTTTGAGATTAGCTTTTGCAAAGTCTTCCTCAGTGAGAATGATGTAATCGCCTTTTTCCGTTTCATATCCCTTGACGATCTCTCTCCAAGGAACTTCTTTCTCTTCGGCTTTGCAGATACGCGAATAGCGGATTTGAGAAAGGTCTTTTTTGTGCAAGAGTTTAAATTTGAGCTCTCTGGGCATGCTAGCGCTATGCATGCTTACAGGAATATGAACCAGTCCAAAACTCAGTGCTCCCTTCCAGAGTGCATGCATAAAAAACCAATATTAGAGGGTATTATGGATTCGCTTGATGATCTTTTCGAGATCTATCCCCTTCTTTAATACGGGTTGATAGATATCTCCGATCTTTTTTACGCGTTTAAGAACGTTCTTGATTGTAAAATCAGTAGGATCAAGTCCCCTTTTGACTTCAGACCATTTAAGCGGCGTAGAGACAGTTGCTCCAGGCCGCGCACGAACGCTATAAGGGGCAGCGATGGTTTGTCCAAAATTATTCTGATAAACGTCGATGTAGACTTTGTTTTGTCTTTTAGAGATGGACCTTTCCAAGGTGCTGATCTTGGGAACTCGGCGATGAACAAGAAGGGCGATGACCTCCGCAAAGGCTTTGACCTGAGAATAGTTATATTTTGCAGCTAAGGGAATTGCTATATGAAGTCCGGTTGCCCCCGACGTCTTACAGTAGCTAGGGATTTGAAACTCCTCAAGAACAGTATGTATCGTTTGTGCCACTTGAATGACCTTGTCAAAAGAAGCTCCCTTAGGATCTAGGTCGATAATGAGGTAGTCGGGGTTGTGAAGGGAAGCAGTGCGGGAAAAAAAAGGATGCAGTTCGATACAACCTAAGTTAGCAGCAAAAAGCAGGCTTTCCTCATTCTGGATCAGAAGATAATTAACCTTTCCTTCTTTGTGTTTCAATGCAATCGTCGAAATCCAATCCGGATGCGCAACGAGGTTTTTTTGGAAGAAAGTTTGCCCGGTAATGCCATTGGGATAACGCCTAAGAGACTCAGGACGGTCTTTGAGATAAGGCAAAATGTAAGGGGAAATTTCGTCGTAGTACTGGATGAGATCGCCTTTGGTGATCTTTTCTTTGGGCCAATAGAGCTTATCCAAGTGAGTTAGCTCTGCGTGCTTAGGTTTCCCTTTAGATAATACATCCTCTTTTTTCTTCATGAGAAGCCATTCATCCTTTGAGGAGTTCTTTAAGCGAATGAGAAGAAATTCCCCCTTTAATTTCTTTCCTTCTAGCGTAAAGTGAAAAGCTCCTTTTTTAATGCCATCTTTAATCGACTTTTCTGTCAGTTTGACGTCTTGTCCTTTCACTGTGTAAGTGCCTTTATCCCAAATGCGCACTGTCCCCTTGCCATAGCCAAAGGGAATGGTCCCCTCGAAATCCTTATAACTGTAAGGATGGTCTTCAACATGAATAGCGAGACGTTTAACAGTGGGGTCATTTGTAGGTTCTTTAGGTACAGCCCAGCTTTTTAATACTCCGTCAGCTTCAAGACGTAGGTCAAAATGCAAACGACGCGCATGGTGCTCCTGAATGACAAAAATGAGCTTTTCGTTTTTTCCCTTTTTCTTTTTTGCAGGGGGCTCCGTTGACTTTTTTAGGTCACGTTTTGCTTTATATTTAAACAGGCTCATGCACGCTTCTCCCCCAAAGGGATTATCTGGCTTTTGTCGTAGACTTTCTTCTTCGACTTCTAATCATTTTTCTCGCAGCGGTTTTTTTTACAGCCTTATTAACCATGCGCTTAAGCTTTTTAGCGACAGGGCTTTTAGCAGCTTTCTCGACTTTGTGCACATAATGCCCAGCCTTGTGCTCAATCTTTTTGTATTTGGCTAAAATTTGTTGTTGGAGCTTTTTGCCGCGTTTTGTTCCAAAAACAAAGGATGCCACCGCAGCCAAAGAGCCACCGATTAAAATTCCTTCGAGAAATTCAACATAAGAGGGTTTATTCTTAAACATATAGATTCCTAATTTTTAAATTTTTTCCATAAATTGATGCCGGTAGCTACCCAATCAACGACATTGGCGATGCAGTTTTCATGAGAATGGATCTTCTTTTCCATTTGCTTTAGAGCAGAAGGCTCTTCAATACCGTGATCTCCGAGGATTTCGCCAATACGCACGATCACTTCTCCAATACGATTAAGAGGCTCTTTTCCTTTTCTAGTCGCTAAGAAAAGGGTTAGCGCTCCCACACCTACAATACCCCCAATCATCAGTCCGACGAATAGATGAGAGTCTTTATCCTGATTTGACATACGATCACCTCATGATTTCCTTTTTAATTTTTTTGAAGAGTCTAATAACGCCCCCAACACACTCCATAACGTCAGCGACAGTGCTTTCTTCCTTTTTATCACCCTCTTTGCGTTCGTTATATAGAGGACGAAAAAGTACATCTAAAGCGTCCGATTTTTTCTTCAGATCGAGAGTTAATTTATTGAGACTTTGGACCAGATGCTCTGCCGGCTCGGAGACGACATCTAAGACTTTATGAACATCATTGAGAATGCGGTCAGTTTTCTTCAGGGTTCTTCGCACATCTCGCAGGGCCAGAAGGAAAAAAATGACAAGAATGACAAAAACAAGAACGGCAATACCCGCAATTATCTCAAATATCATTTCGCACTCTTTTTATTTTCAAATCCACCTATTCATTATTATTTACTTAAAAAATTAATTTGTAAATATAAATAAACAAATAAACAGCATTAAAAAAAGCGAATTAAGATAATCTATATACCCAATGCGACTGAAAATGGGAAGATTTGTCAACGCTGGCGGCGTTTGCATCCGAACCGCCCAAGTTACTATTGAGAAATAGAGCTCGGCGGATGGAATTAGAGAGCTCAAAGAGAGGGCTAAATTATCAAGAAAGAAAGATCAGCGCCTCCCCTCTATTGCTGCTTTAACAGCATCTCCAAGAACTTGAGACCAGTTTTCTTTCAAGATCAAACCGCGTAAGAGCTCCGCATTTCGGGGGTTATCCTGGATCTGCTTATCGAGTCCTTTTAGGACGCCGAGGAGCTGGTCATTGGAGGTTACTGTCGGGGCAATTCCATTTTTGACTAAAATATCATTGTAGACCTCATGCCCTATTTGAATGACGGGACAGCCCCCCATGACAAATTGGGGACCCATGCTTGTCTGATAATAAAGGGCAGCGTAAGCAAGGGCTAGGGCATCATCTGAAGAAAAATCGGATAGAACGACCTCAGTTTTCAAATTTTCTTGATATTTCTCCCGCCAGGCTAGGAGTTGTTTTCCATCTTCATTATTTGCTTTAGCTCCAGGATGTTGTTGAATCACGACGATATGATCCTTAGAAACTCCCGGCAAAAAAGAAAGGAATTTAGGAAAAGCCTTAGAAAAGTACTCTGAATTATTTCCCCCGAAGTAAACTAAGATTTTCTGCCCAGAATCGATTACGTTTATTTTTGAGAAAAAGTCACTGCGTAATTTATTACAGTCATTTTGTCTCCTCTCTAAAATGGCCTTAGCTTGAGTCACTGGATAATAACCAATGCCGACGCGGTGCTTTCCAGTGAAATCAATTTCTTTTCCTTGCTCGCTATAGATTTTATCTTGGGCATGAGTTTGATTAGCGAAGAAGACCAGATCAACCTTTTCCACGACTTTAGCAAATGATGATGAGTATCCCCCATGGACAAGAGGTTCTAAATTTTCATAATAGACGGCTCGTGGCACCTCTGGAGCGTGGATGGCTAAAGCATCATGCAGCTTCACTGCAAAGTCATGCCCCACATCTGTAATGACAAAAGAAGCTTTTGAGCATATCTTTGCCACTTCCTGCGCGATTACATCATGTCCTTCTTCCCCAGGCTTTTGTAATGACAAAAGATCGATTGCTTCAATATGGCGTTCTTGGAATTTCTTTAGAGCTGCTCCCATTCCATAGATTTGAACGTTATAGCCTTGCTGTTTTAAGGCTTCAGCTTGGGGTCCAAAATGATCTGCAGGAGCTCCATGGAAAGCTAAGAATACAATTGCTTTAATTATGGCTGGCAAAGTGAAATCCTCCTCCAAAAAATTACCGAAATTTTATACTCAACGCGACTGAAAATTTGGTTTAGGACCGAATCGAAAGCTCCCGCGATCGTCCAATCCCGGGGCTTTGGCTTGGTCTTAAATCCAAATTTTCAATCACATTGAGTATACTTAAAAATGTTCAAGTCTGTTAGAAAAAAGGGATGAAGTCCTACCAAAAATCGCTTTTTTTATTTCGCCGAGATTTGCGTCTAGATGATAATACAGGTCTTCTCTACGCCTTGAAGCATTCTGATAGTGTTATCCCCGCCTTCATTTTTACTCCCGAGCAAATTGAACATAATCCCTTTTTAAGCGACCATTGTTTGAAATTCATGATTGAATCATTGCAGGACCTCGATGGACAGCTCAAAAAAAAAGGGAGCAAGCTTTATTTTTTTCGAGGTAAAGTCGAAAAAGTTTTAAAAAAATGCATCTCTAAACTGCACATCGACGCCCTTGTAGTGAACCGAGACTACACTCCTTATAGTATTCAAAGGGATAAAAAACTCGAGAAGATATGTGAGGGCGAGAAGATCTCTTTCCACTCCTTTGATGATGCTCTACTCCACCCTCCTGAAGAAACAGTAAAGAGCGATGGCAAGCCATATTTGATATTTACCCCTTATTTTCGCAATGCTTCTAAACTGGAGGTTGCCCCCCCTGTTTCCAATCGCTACTCCAACTATTTCCACGGACAAATCCTTTTTGCAAAAGATAGGTCGATACTGGATAAGCTTCTGCCCGATATTACCAATGATTTTAAAGGGGGCAGAACCGAGGCTCTTAAAATTCTCCGTAAAGTGAAAAGGTTCAAAAATTATGAAAAGCTCAGAGATTTTCCAGCAGAAGATTATACAACTCATCTTTCACCCTATTTGAAATTTACTGTTTGCTCACCTCGGGAAGTATATGATCGACTGAATCCCCCTTTACAGCGTTCTCTCTATTGGAGGGATTTTTTCACGGGAATTGGATTTTTCTTTCCACACGTCTTTAAAGGTTGCTTTCATTCTAAACTCGATCGACTAACGTGGTCTAACGATAAAAACGCCTTTAAGCGCTGGTGCGAAGGGAGGACAGGTTTTCCCATCGTAGATGCGGGGATGAGGCAAATGAACCAAACGGGATCGATGCATAACCGCGTGCGCATGATCGCTGCTTCATTTCTTGTTAAGGACCTTCACATCCATTGGAAATGGGGAGAAAAGTACTTTGCGCAAACGCTGATCGATTACGATCCTGCTGTGAACAACGGAAATTGGCAATGGGTAGCGAGCACAGGCTGCGATGCTCAGCCCTATTTCCGTATCTTTAATCCGTGGAATCAGCAAAAGAAATTTGATCCAGAATGTGTTTACATCAAGAAGTGGGTAACGGAGCTTTCTCATCTTTCTCCTAAAATCATCCATGCATGGCATGAAGAAAAATATCATTCAGAGTGCCCGAAATATCCTTCGCCAATCGCGAATCATGAAAAAGAGGCTAAACAGGCCCTCAAACGATACCGTGACCCAAAGAGTTAAAAGAAAGTCCCTTTAAATCAGATCACAAAGGCCTTGTCGCTAAATTTTCTAAACCTAATCTTTTTAAAATTAATTATTGATAAATATAAGGGGAAAAATATACACCAAAAAATGGAACTGAATAGGAGAAGTTTCTCTTATACCCAACGTGACTGAAAATTTGGTTTAGGACCGAAGCGAAAGCTTCCGCGATTGGCGCGATTGAATCGTCGCCCCTATTAGAAATAGGGGCTAGATTCGATCGTCCAATCCCGGGGCTTTGGCTCGGTCTTAAATCCAAATTTTCAATCAC
>JAJPIB010000036.1 GCA_021324995.1 Chlamydiia bacterium
ACGATCGAATCTAGCCCCTATTTCTAATAGTGGCGACGATTCGATCGCGCCAATCGCGGGAGCTTTCGCTTCGGTCCTAAACCAAATTTTCAGTCACGTTGGGTATATTTTTCATCGATCTCTTTCACAACGGTTTTAAAAGCGTTATGCAATCTATTCACAGTTTAACTCTAGATGCGTTTTCTCACCTTCTCGCAGAAGAAGGTGAAAAAGCTTTCCGTGCAAAACAAGTTTTTCATTGGGTTTATGAAAAAAGAGTATGCGATTGGGATTTGATGAGTGATCTCAATAAATCGCTCCGCTCTAAGTTAAAAGAGAAATTTTCTCTTGCTTCGCTTACCCAAAGAAATGTAGAAACTTCAAAAGATGAGGAAACAATTAAGTTTCTTTGGGAGCTTTCCGATGGAAAGCTTGTAGAGTCGGTTTTGATTTGCTCCAAAGAGCGGCGCACTGTCTGCGTCTCTTCTCAGGTCGGATGTCCTGCTCGCTGTGCTTTTTGCGCTTCGGGCAAAGAAGGACTACTTCGTAATTTAACGGTCGATGAAATTTTTGAACAAGTCTATCAGATTGATCAATTCTTACATGCAAAAGGGCAGCGAGTTTCCCATGTTGTTTTCATGGGAATGGGGGAGCCTTTTGAGAATTATGAAAATGTCGTCAAAACGATCCATCTTTTAAATGATGAAAATCGGCTAAATATTTCTCAACGCAGGATTACGGTTTCGACAGTCGGTGTTGTCGAAGGAATCCGCAGGTTTATGAGGGAAGAATTAAGTGTGAATCTGGTCCTTTCCTTGCATGCTCCCAATCAACATATTCGTAAAAAAATTATTCCTTATGCGCGCAAATATCCTTTAGAAGATGTGCTTGGAGCCATGGTTGCGTATGCTCGAGAGAGTCGCAGAGACATTACTTATGAATATACCCTAATGGAAGGGATCAATGACCGTCCTGAACATGCAGAGGAGCTTGCTGTTTTGCTCAAGGGACAGCAATGCACAGTTAATTTAATTCCTTACAACCCCGTTGAGGGTTTGCATTTGAAACGGCCTTCTAAAGAGACCATTGAAGAATTTAGGCAGGTTCTGGATTCCTATGGGATTGTAACAACGTGGCGGTATACGAAAGGAAAGGATATTGCTGCCGCTTGCGGTCAGCTTGCTCTGAAAGAGAATTCTTCCCCGCTTGCTGTGACAAAGTGATTCCTAATAAAATGGAAGATGAATATAATTTTTTAAAATACGCCTTGGTGAGTGAGGCGGCATCTGTGTCAACCCATCCAATAAAAAGGTTCCTATCGTGAGTGTGCCACTGCTTTTGACACTATCTAGAATCCTTCTCGGTCCCGTCTTTGTGGTTGTGTATTTGTATTACAAGGAATTAGGAATTACAATGGATGTACTTCCTTATATTTTGCTTTTACTTGCAACACTTTCCGAAGTTTCTGATATTTTTGACGGTGCTCTTGCTCGTAAACACAACAAGGTAACCGAGTTAGGTAAGCTATTGGATCCTATGGCAGATAGCATTTTTAGGCTCTCAGTGCTCCTGGCTTTCACTCAAGGGGTGATTCAAATCCCGATTTTGCTCGTTTGTGTTTTCTTCTATCGCGATACAATCATTAGTACGTTGCGCACGGTTTGCGCTTTGAGAGGATTTGCACTTGCAGCTCGGCTCTCAGGTAAAATCAAAGCAGTCATCCAAGCGGCTGTTATTTTCTTCATCCTGATTATGCTTGTGCCATATTCGATGGGGTGTTTGGATGCTCAAATTTTAAAGGCAGTGAGTTTTTACAGCGTTTTAATTGCTGCAATCTACACTCTCTATTCAGGTACAGAATACATCATCGCTAACCGCTCATATATCAAAAAAGCGCTGGGCTATCGTTAGGATTTTATTGAAAATGGGTTTAGCCGGACTTCAGATGCTCTTTTAAAGGCTTGTTTTGATGGCAGAGGTCTTGATAGACGTTGAGATATTCTTTCGTGGGTTTTTTCCAACTCACGTCTTGGCGCATCCCGTTAGTAATGAGGTAATGCCACTTTTCGGGAACCTCTCTATAACAATCGAGCGCTCGCTCAAGAGCTGCATTCATCTCCTTTGGATTCGCTCGTTCAAAGGTAAAGCCGTTGCGTTGTTTTTGAGGTTTATTGGATGTATCTATATCAAACACTGTATCGCAAAGTCCTCCGGTCATTCGCGCAATAGGTACCGTTCCATAGCGCAGTGCAATGAGTTGGGTAAGTCCGCAAGGCTCGAATGCGGAAGGAATGATGAACATGTCTGCGCTCGCATAGATTTTATGAGCTAGCGCTTCATCTTTGTCCATTTGGATGGTTGCGTTCTTGTTGTTCTTTAACTCTGCTTGCATCGCTTCGAATTCTCTGTGGATAGTAGGAATCGGGGAATTGCCGAGAAGTACGAATTGAGCTTGATTATTCAGACAGAAAAGCAATGCCTTCTTGATGAGTTCTGGACTTTTTTGAGGAACGAGGCGCGCAATCGTTGCGACAAGAGGAGCCTCTGATTCTTCAAGCCCTAGAAGGGCGCGCAACTTTTTTTTGTTCTCCTTTTTGCAAGCGATGACTCCATGACCATTTTTCCCTTCGAGGCTATAGTTTTTACTAAGGTAAGGGTCTTTTTTAGGATTCCAATATTCCACGTCAATTCCATTTAAAATACCTTGTAGTTTTTTTCGATGCTCCTTCAGCGTATGATGTAGGCCAAAAGCTCCTTCCATGGTGAGGATTTCTTTCTCGTAAGTGGGAGAAACAGTGATAATTTTATCCGCGTAGACGATCGCTCCTTTAAGAAGATTGATATTTTCTGACGCATGAGGGTCCTGCATCTTATCGTAAGAAAGATAGTGCTCGCCTCTAAGCCCGGTGCGGCTGAGTTGTTGTGGCAGACACTGTCCTTGGTGTTGCATGTTATGGATAGTGATTGACACCCCCCCGACATGAAATCCTAAATGAGTGTACATGTCTTTGTATAGAACAGGGATGAGAGCAGTTGGCCAGTCGTGAACATGCAAAATATCAGGAGATTTTCCCGCTTTAAAAAGATATTCCATCGCTGCTCTTGAAAAATAGTTGAAGCGGTCGATATCATCCGGACATCCGTAAATTTTCCCTCGATTAAAAAACTGTTCGATGTGGTGTGATTCGATGAGGATTACCTTTATCCCATCAACTTCTGCAGACCAGACAGTGTTTTCAATGGGGAAAGGTCCATCGAAAGAGGTAACTTTGCGCTCTTTTTTTAAATTTTTAAGGAACTCGACGTGTAAGCAATCGTATTTAGGAAGAATCACTTCGACGTGGTGTCCAAGGTGGTTAAGCTCTTTGGAGAGTCCTTGAAGAACATCTGCAAGCCCGCCAACTTTCGCTACCGGAGCAAGCTCTGAAGCGATGTGTACAATATACATATAGACCTCGATTCTATGATAATTATTTTTTTAATATTAGACTCTTTTTATTGCTACTGTTAATAAGTTTTTATGAGCAAATTCCCTCTTGTCGTGTCCTATTACACAAAAGATACCGTCTATCAGCTTGAGGTACAAAACCTCATCACTTCCTGCAAAAATTGGGGTATTGAGCACCATGTTGAACCGATCACCACTCTAGGATCCTGGGAGAGGAACTGCTGTTACAAACCCTTTTTTTTAATGGAAATGCTCCAACATTTTAAGAGACCTCTTTTTTGGGTCGATGCGGATGGGGTCTTTGCTCAGAAGCCAAAATGGCAAGGTGTCTTCGCTAAGGATGCTGCGGTGAGGATTAACGCTGAAAGAGAGGATGACCATCCATCTAAAGTGAATTCGGGAAGCCTTTACATCAATGCGACTACAGGAGGTGGGGCTTTACTGAAGGCGTGGGCTCAGGAGTGTCTCGATGCCTTTGCTGCTCCTGAGCGAACAGAGGAAATTTGGGATCAAATCGCATTGCGCGATGTGATTCAAAGAGGAAATCTTCCAGCAGATATCGGTATACTGCCCTTAGAATATTTGAAAATTGTAGGGAATCCTTGCGATGAAAAATGGGTAGGAGAAGCAGTGATTTCTCACTATCAAGCGTCGAGGAGATTTAAAAAAATAATTAATCAGTCTTAGCTTAAATAAATTTTTGCGCGGTGAACAGCGGAAAAACTTTTGATTCAATGTTGCAAAAAATACGACATCTCAATAGTATTGCTATTTTTGCAAAACAACACAGTCTTAACGAATTATTGGGGCGTCGCCAAGTGGTAAGGCAGCGGTTTTTGGTACCGCCATTCGGAGGTTCGAATCCTTCCGCCCCAAATTAAATGTGTTAAACGCGAGCCTTGCATTTTGCTTTGAGTGTAAAAAGTAAGGCCTACGTAAAACCTAGCGAGCAAAAAATGTCCCAAGACAGTGACTATATGCTTTTTGCAGGCACCTCCCATGTGGAGCTAGCAAAGCAAATTGCTAAGTCTTTGGGAAAAGAGCTAGGAAAAGCAATTATCGAAAAGTTTCCAGATGGCGAGATAGGCGCTCGAATTTTAGAGAGTGTCCGTGGCCGGGATGTATTCATAGTGCAGTCTACTGCACGACAGCCCAGTTTCTATCTCATGGAACTGTTGATTTTAGTCGATGCATTTAAGCGCGCATCTGCCCGTTCCATCACAGCGGTCATTCCTTATTTTGGGTATGCACGGCAAGATAGGAAAGGAAAAGAGCGCGAGCCGATTACCGCAAAGCTCGTAGCTGACCTGCTCCAGAAAGCAGGAGTGACGCGAGTTTTGACGATGGATCTGCATACAGAGCAGATTCAGGGTTTTTTTGACATTCCTGTCGATAACCTTTACGCGTGCCCATTGATCGTTGAAGCGTTGCCGAAATCGATCAAAGAGAATTGCGTCGTCGTGACACCGGATATCGGTAGCATCAAATTAGCCCGCGCCTACGCAAAGGCTTTAAAAGTCGATCTCGCTATCGTTGATAAGCGCCGAGTGGGCGCAAAACAAGTAGAAATGGCAGCGCTAATTGGCGACGTCAAAGGAAAAAATGTCTTGCTCGTAGATGATGTGAGCTCGACTGGGGGAACGCTAAAAGCCGCTGCAAAAGTGTGCAAGATGGCGGGAGCAAACCTCCTTTACGCCGCAGTGACCCATGGCTTGTTTGTGATTGAAGGAGTGATAGAGGATAGCGGGATTGAGAAAATAGTGATGAGCAATACTGTTCCAACCCCTGATACCATTGATCCAAGTAAATTGGAAATCGTTTCAGTGGCACAACACTTTGGCAAAGCGATCGCCTCGATCGTGGGCGCCAAATCGTTCTCCTCAATTTACGAATCCTCATTTTAAGATTTTAACCAAGCGGATAAGGAGTGGGCCTTTGGGCACCTCACTTTTCCCTAACTTTTACTAAAAACTAGTGGAGAAATTTATGAAACTCGCAGTGAAACCACGCCTAGGCGAGAAGAAGAAAGATGTGAAGGATATTCGGCGCGAGGGCAATATCCCGGCGATTATCTACTTTTCCAAAGGCCAACCTGAAAAGCTTATTATCGATGGCACCGAATTCAAAGCAGTTCTGCGTGGACTGAAGCCGGGGCAACTTCCTACGACAGTCTTTACACTTTCCGATGGGAAGAAAGAGCGGCGCGCAATTATTAAAGATATTCAATATCATTTGACGACTTATGTTGTTTCTCACATTGATTTTGAAGAACTTGTCGATGATGTTCCTGTCAATGTTAAAGTTCCTGTGAACTGTGTAGGCGTTATGGATTGTATGGGGATCAAGCTAGGTGGATTCCTGCGCCAGGTTGTTCGCCATGTTAAAGTGCAATGCTTGCCAAAACACATTCCTGCAGAATTTAGCGTGGATGTGAAGGATTTGGGAATTCGCCAGTCTAAGCGCATGAGAGATGTTCAATTGCCTGAAGGCGTAAAGCCTCTTGCAAATGCAGAACAAGTGCTTGTTGTTATTGCAAAAAGGTAATCTTAGAACGTGGATGGCGTTGAAAAATTCTTAATCATCGGGCTAGGAAATCCGGGTGCTGAGTATAAAGGCACGAGGCACAATGTCGGATTTCAGATTGTCCAATCGTTGGCTAATAAGAAAGGGGTTGAGTTTAAGCATTCCTCTCAATTAGCTGGCGAGGTGGCGCAAGCGACCGTCCATGGCAAAAAGGTTTTTCTGGTTAAGCCCTCGACATACATGAACTTGAGCGGGCAGTCCGTCAGGCATTGTGTCGACTATTATAAGATACCCCTCGATCACGTGATTGTTATCTGTGACGATACCGCGCTTCCTCTAGGAAAGATGAGAGTGCGCACTAAGGGTAGCAGCGGGGGGCATAAAGGATTAGTGAGTATTGCAGCTCACTTAAAAACAGAGTTTTACGCTCGACTTCGGGTTGGCGTTGGTGGACCAGGAGAACAAATTCTGTCTGACTACGTCCTCGACCGATTCTCAGAAGATGAGAATAAGGTGATTAGAGAAACCGAAGTCAAAGCACTTGAAGTGCTCGAGCTATGGATCGTAGCGGGAATTGCAATAGCCATGCAGACCGCAAATAGATCAGTTAAGAATGAAGAAGGAGAAAAAAATGGTTAAACAGAGAACGCATCTTTACGAAGGGATGTATATCTTAAGCGCAAGCTTGAGCGATGATGCAAGGCAGAAAGCCCTTGAGAAAATCAATGCTGGCATCACAAGCCGTGGTGGAGAGATCCACAAAGTATTCGACCAAGGACGTAGAAAAATGGCGTATGAGATTAATGGCCGACGAGAAGGTCATTACTTTATTCTTTATTTCTCCGCGCCGACTAAGAATATTACAGAAATGTGGAAGGAATACCATCTGAATGAAGACCTCGTTCGGTTTGTCACATTGCGCGCGCCTGTCGTTCCAGAGAAAATTGAGTTTAAACAACTGTTGCAAGAGTAGGAGTCAAATGATCACATCATCTAAAAAGGAAAAAGAAGCTGCCTCTCCATCATTGGAAGGTATCTTCGTTAAAAAGCGCAAGCAATGCCCTTTTACTGCAGCAGGGATACGCCATATCGATTATAAAGATATCAATACTCTTACCCAATTCATTACTGAGCGCGGGAAAATCATCCCACGCCGAATCACAGGGGTATCTTCCTATCACCAACGCGCGCTTGCTCAAGCAATTAAGAGAGCAAGACATATGGCCCTCTTGCCATTCGTTGCTCAAGAATAAGAACGGAGAAATTTACAGATGCAAAATCAGTTATTATTAATCCAAGACGTCGAAGACCTCGGCAGAAGCGGCGATATTGTCACGGTGAAGCCGGGCTATGCTCGCAACTTTTTGATCCCGCAAAAAAGAGCTGTTGTCGCCGATAAGTACACACTGCGCCTACAAGCTAAATTGCAAGAAGAGCGTGCTAAGCGTGCTGCTGAAGATCGCAAGGAAGCAGAGGAGCTCGCAGGACGCCTCGAGGGCAAGTCGATCACGATTGAAGTGAAAGTGGATCCAGATGGTCATATGTATGGATCTGTTGCAGCGATGGATATTGTTAACCTTCTAGGCAATGAAGGAATTAAAATCGAGCGTCGCAATGTGTTGCTTCCTGCTCCCATTAAAACTTTGGGCGTGCATGTGATCAACCTTAAACTTAAAGAAGGCATCCCTTCAATGATTACGCTTCGCGTAGTTTCTGAAGGATATATTCCTCCAGCAGAAGAGATCAGCGAAACTCCTGTGCAGGAATAACTTTTTTATCTGTTCTGTGGAAAGAAAGGAAAATCCTTTCTTTCCCTATTTTTTACCGGACCGACATATGGACTCAACTCTTGCGGATCAAAAGATCATCGTCGTCACAGGAGCAGCCGGTTTTATCGGTTCCTGCTCCGTCAAATATCTCAATGACTTAGGTTATTCGAACCTTCTTCTAGTCGATGACATCAAAAAAACAGAAAAATGGAAGAACCTTCTCAATAAAAAATGCCTTGATCTCATTTCGCGCCATGATCTTTTTAAGTGGCTGAATGGAAGGGAAACAGACATCGGAGCTTTTATCCACCTTGGCGCGTGTTCCGATACTATGGAGATGGATGGCAATTACCTCATGGAGAATAACTTTCGCTATACCGTGAGACTTGCGGAATATGCGTTAAAACATGGCCACCGTTTCATTTACGCCTCTTCAGCCGCCACTTACGGGAATGGAGCTTTGGGCTTTTGCGATAGCCACGATCTCTTAGAAGAATTGAAGCCGTTAAATCTGTATGGCTTTTCAAAGTACTATTTCGATCTCTGGGCTAAGCAGCAAGGCGTTTTGGATAAAATTGTCGGTTTGAAATATTTCAACGTCTTTGGGCCTAATGAAAATCATAAGGGTCGCATGGCCTCAATGGTGTATAAAATGGTACCCATTGTTCAGCAAGAAGGTGTGATCCGTCTTTTTAAGTCTTCTGATCCGACTAATTTTGCCGATGGGGACCAATGCCGCGATTTTATCTACGTCAAAGATGCCGTTCGTATGACATGTGATTTTCTAAAGAATCCCATCTCGGGAATTTTTAATATTGGTACTGGTCAAACGACAACGTGGAACTCGTTAGCTAAAGCAGTTTTTAAAGCACTGGACAAACCTGTAAAAATCGAATATATCCCAATGCCAGAAGTCTTGATCGGACAGTATCAGAACTTTACCCAAGCGAAGATGGATAAGTATATCGAAAAGACGGGCGTTATTCAGCCCACAGCCTATACCATCGAAGAAGCTGTCGCCGATCAGGTGAGAAATTATTTACTCAAGGATGAGCGATGGTAAAACTGTGTGGGATGTTGAGTCGGTTCAGTCCAATTCGTGTATTGGTCATTGGCGATTTTATGCTCGATACTTACACCGCGGGTAAAGTGAAGCGCATTTCTCCAGAAGCTCCCGTTTCTGTTTTGCACGTTCAAAAAGAAGAAAGCCTCCCTGGTGGGGCAGGTAATGTCGCTCTTAATCTTATCTCGTTTGGAGCGAAGGTTATTGCTGTTGGAAGGATAGGGTTTGACGCTGCAGGCGATGAACTAAGAAACTCTCTGGAAAGAGAAGGCGTAGATGTCGATAATCTCCTCTTGCAAAAAGGATACAAAACTCCTGTAAAGAATCGGCTCATCGCGGATGCACAGCAAATTTTACGCGTCGATTTCGAATCACAGAGCCTTCTTCCCAGCCAAATGGAGGAAGAAGTTTTAGAAAAATTGCCATTGCTCATGGATAAGGTGCAGATCGTCGCTATCTCAGACTATGCCAAGGGTTTCCTTTCCCGTTCTCTTTTAGAAAAAATTATTCAAATGGCCTCGACAAAGCAGATTCCTGTTATTGTCGATCCTAAAGGCACCGACTTTTTCAAATACTCCGGCGCTACAGTCCTAAAACCCAATCTTTCCGAAGCGTATGCAGCTGCCAAACTTCCTCAAGAAGCGTCCCTTGATCAGGTAGCCCATGCTATCCTTCAGACCTGTGGCGTTGAAATGTTGATCGTCACTCGCTCGGAGGCAGGAATTTCTCTGTTTAATAAAGCGGGTCAGCAGTTTGATTTTCCCGTGCGTTCTAAGGAAGTGAAGGACGTGACAGGAGCTGGCGATACAGTTCTTTCCATGATCAGTATTGCGCTGGCTAATCAACTCGATATTAAATATGCTGTGCAGCTTGCTAATATTGCTGCCGGCATGGCTATCGAAAGGCTCGGTTGTGCGCGCATCCATTTATCAGAAATGGCGCAGCGTCTGCTTGAATTCGATGTGGAGAATAAGATTTTCGATGAGGAGCACCTATTCGCATTGCAGCAAGTTCTCAAAGGAAAGCGCTATACCGTACTCGGCGTCGATAGCCAACAAGGAATGTCAACTGCCCTCTTCCGTTCCTTGCGAAAGCTCTCTTCTCGCGAACCGGAAAAAAAGTTGATCGTTTACGTTTGCGACAACGATCCAGACGAAGAATTTGTCTCGCTTCTTTCTTCACTTGCAGAAGTGGATTTTATCGTCTTAAAACGAGAAAGTCTAAAAAATCTATGCAGTATTATTCACCCACATCAAGTTTTCATGATGGAGGAAGATAAGCTTGTAGCACTAGATCATGCTACAGCTCTTCTGTCCCGTGTCAGAGATATACCCAACGTGACTGAAAATTTCGTTTAGGACCGAAGCGAAAGCTCCCGCGATTGGCGCGAACGAATCGTCGCCCCTATTAGAAATAGGGCTAGATTCAATCGTCCAATCCCGGGGCTTTGGCTCGGTCTTAAATCCAAATTTTCAATCACATTGGTATATACCGGTTCCGTTTCAATCGGCTATAGAATTTCGATTTTTAACAACCCCCTTTTCCGACCCATCAAACAGGGTCTTATTGCTCGAATAATGCCCCTGTTTGATGGATCAAAAAATGGTCGTGTTAAAACCAAAATTCTATAGCCCATTGAAACGTCACCAGTATA
>JAJPIB010000072.1 GCA_021324995.1 Chlamydiia bacterium
GGGTTTTGAGTTGCGCGCGTTGAGCTTCGCTTAAGAAAATCATGTTCAGCAGGTTACATGTCAAGTCGAATTTTTATCAAACGGTTTCTTGATTCACGAGAGGTATAGAAGAGCTAAATAAAACAATAGACACCGTATTTAAACAATGCCTAATCGTGTGCGAGGCACTTTCTAAAATAAAGCCCGAAGCTTTGTTGGCTCAACACAAGAAACATCTGAGTCATCTGTCTAATGAATCGGCCAGATTTATAGATCGAGCTATTTCAAGCCAATATTTAGAAAGCCTCAACACCAACCCATAGAATGTTTATAAACAAATCTGTCGCAATCTAACTTGGCAGCTCGCTACAACAATTCTTCGATCTACATTTAATGAAATTTCTACAAATCGACATCCTGATTTGATCTTAATGTTCTTTGAACCGCTAATGGCCATGGTACATCATTCCGCTTTCACACATGGCTCCCCACCGAATTTCTTTCGGCTTGCTGAAACTACTTACTTATCCTATATGAGAAAACACGAAAAAGAACTCAGCCCTACAGATTTAGCGTGGACGCAAGAATATATACGGAAATACCAAACTGGAAAAAGCAAAGACCTCGCCGATTGTGCATACCTTGATAGAGTCATTTTCGGACACTTGGCAATGGCAGATGGTAAACTACAGCAACTACCTGTAACAGTTTTGACGATGGATGATCCTACCGAAGTCTTCAATCGGTTGAAATTATTGCGAAATATGATTGAGAAGTTGAAATCTGAAGTAGAAGACTGGCATCTTGACCCAATCTACTCTTGTAAGGTTCTGTGTTTTGCACAGATAAACGGGCGACTTTTATACAAAGATACCATAGAACACGCTATCCCACTAGGCTATAACCCTTTTACTTCAGGACGGGCCCATTATCAGTAACAAGTTTCATAAAATATCTCGCTTTCCTTCGATAATGCTACGAATGAAAGTTAGATTTTCAAGAATAGGAAGGAACGCGCTTTGATAAATTCGAGCATTTTCGTCAGCTTTCAATACAAGTTCTTCTCGTTCTTCTAGTGAAAACCAATTTAGACGTGGAATGTACAAAGTGTAGAAGTTCATTCTTCGTTGAAATTCTTCTTTTGATATTTTCATGATTTGATCCTTTTAAGTTAATCGTAAATTCAATCCCAAAGCAATTACTAAAGACACGAGAGTATGCCATTTAGGGTTGCCTTTTTCCGATAGGGTTTTATAAAGACTTTCTCTTCCAATGCCAGCCTTTTTAGCAAGATTTCCGACTCCACCTTGAGCTTCAGCAACATTGCGAATGGCAACGAGGAAAAGATGTTGAGATTCTTCATCACCTTTAAGACTTTCTTCTAAGGCAGCATTGAGATAGGCAACGGCTTCATCATGATCCTTTAGCTTTTCTAAAAGCCATTCTTGATAATTTTTACTTTTTGCCATGTTTTTTCTCCCTCAATTGATACTCTTTTAAATACTCCTTAGCTTTATTAATGTCCTTGGTTTGCAAGCTTTTATCTCCTCCGCAAAGCAAAAGTACAATCTTATTGCCTATTTTCGAGTAATAGACTCTAATTCCAGGTCCATAGTGGATTTTCAGTTCCGCAATTCCATCACCAAGAGCCTTACAATCGCCAAAATTCCCTACTTTTAAGCGGTCAAGCCTTGTGAGGATTTTGGCGCGAGTGTGCAATTCCCTTAGGCTTTCAAACCAATCATCGAAAGGACAATAACCAGAAGCTGTTTCGTAGAGTTCAATCTCGATTTCCATAATTTTATTGTATCCTGTGAGATACAATACTTGCAACAGGTTTATAAATAGCTAAATTTGAGGATGATAAAAATTTATCTTTAAAGCCAGACCAGTCAAAAGTTCTGAATGCATCTCTCCACCTCCAAAATTCAGATTAAACCAAATCAAATAATACTAAGCAAATCAAGGACTTAAAGGGAAACCGATAAGTCCTTTTTCTTTTCATCTAGGCCACTTTTATCCAGTCTAGTGCGTAAAAATAAGGAGCAGTTTGTCGGGAACCTAGAGAAACATTGACACATAGTCCTTTGTTTCTTATGATACCTAATCATTAGGCAATTGAAGAGCGTTTTATGGCAAAAGAAAGGAAAACTAAGTTTGTTATTTTAGGCTTTCTTTTGAATGACTCGCTATCTGGCTACGAAATAAGTGAAATGATTCAGCAGTCGACCAACAATTTTTGGCAAGAATCAGATGCTTCTATCTATCCCACTCTCAAATTACTTACCAAAGAAGGGTTTGTTTCTGCTGAGCCAGCTTATGTAGGCAAAAGGAGAAAAGAAATTTTTACCATCACTGCTGAAGGAAGAAAAGCTTTTATAGAATGGTTTAAAAGGTCTCCAGACCCTGATCAGCATAGAGAAGAATTTTTATTGAAACTCTTTTTTACTGATGAAACAACTGAAGAACAGATGCGGCAGCACTGCAATGAGAAACTGCAAGAGTTGAAAAAACTCCAAGAGAAATATAAAGAAATCGAGGATTTCTTACTCAAGCAATCACCGCAAAAAATTTATTGGTTAAGGACGCTTCGAGTAGGACTTGCCCATTTAGAATTGGATATTTTCTTGTTACAGGAACAATGTGGAGAAGTTTATGCTACAAATAATAACTAAAATCCCAGTATTTGTATGGCCTTTGTTTGCCATTCTATTACTGGGCGGTTTAAAAGCAAGGAAAGCCAGCGCAGTCCCTATAGCGGTTTTGCTTTTGATCCCGTCTATATTTTTTGGCTGGTCTCTTTTTTCATTTTTTGGAAAGTATGGCACTAATCCCTTAGCGATTCTTTTTTGGATTTTTTGCTTAGGACTGGGGTTTTTGATCGGATTTTTGCATATGCAAAGACTGAACCTCCAATTCAACAGGCAAAAAAAGAAAGTTGAAATGCCAGGCAGTTGGATTCCATTGACACTCTCAATGTCCATTTTTACTTCAAAATTCTCAATTGGAATGATGAGTTCAATGATGCCTCACCTGAATGGGTCACTCTTATTCCTTGGACTTGAACTTTTCTCTACCATTATCCTCGGCATTTTTGCAGGAAGGGGAATAAATTGTCTTATGAGATATAGAGCCGCCTCAGTTGAGATAACCGAATGAAAAAAGAACATGTAATAATAGATGTTTCTCTTGTGCGTCGTCTGATCGCCTCTCAGTTTCCTCAATGGAAAGAGCTTTCCATTAATCCCGTTGCAACAAGTGGTTGGGATAATCGCACTTTTCATCTGGGTAAAGACATGTCAGTTCGTTTACCAAGCGCTGCTGAATATGAGTTGCAAGTGGAAAAAGAGCATCAATGGTTACCAAAATTAGCTCCTGCTCTCCCGCTTCCGATTCCCGTCCCTCTGGCTATGGGAAAACCTGAGTATGGCTATCCTTGGAAATGGTCCATTTATCGATGGCTTGAAGGTGAGACAGCGGCTTCTGGGAGAATAGACAACCTATCTGAATTTGCGAATGATCTTGCTAACTTCCTTAAGGCTCTCCACAGGATTGATTCAATAGGCGGACCGCCTCCTGGATTACACAGCTTTTATAGAGGTGGATCATTATCGGTTTATGACAATGAAACACGTCGTTCTATCACTGCTTTAAAGAATAAAATTGATGTCCCTATGGCAACTGAAATTTGGGAAGCCGCTCTTTCGACTTCCTGGGAAAATCCAGCAGTATGGGTTCACGGGGACATAAGCGCTGGGAACCTGTTAGTACATGATGGCAAACTGTCTGCTATCATTGATTTTGGCCAGCTGGCCGTTGGTGATCCAGCATGTGATTTTGCAATCAACTGGACATTGTTTCATGGGAAAAGTAGAGAAGCTTTTCAAAAAGCGCTTCTTTTAGATAAAAGGACGTGGGCACGCGCACGAGGCTGGACTTTATGGAAAGCTTTGGTAGTTGCAGCGGACCTTACCAATCCGAATAATTTAGAGTCTAAGCAATGTTGGCGCATCATTGCGGATGTCATTGCAGATCATCAAAAATCTATTTAATTAAGGTGACAAGAAACCCTTTGCTCTTAATCGTCCTAGAATCGACTCAGCATATCTTTGCTAGCCTTAATGAGGTCCATCACCTCTTTGGGTTTCGCCTTGGCTTCTTTAGTGTGCTCCCCATGCTTAAGAACAACACGTCGTGCCCGCTCTTTTCCTGCTTGAGTTCTTAGTCCTCTAGAACGCCCACCATGCATGCGACAGGTTGTCCTCTTACGAATAACCCAATTTCGGCACTGCTGTTTTGATCTTTTGCTGGTCGCTGTACACTGTCCCATGATGCAAGGGGTTCTCGCCACCTAAAATCGATTTCTCATAGAGAAACCGTCTAAAAACAGAAGGACCTGGAAGAAAATTACGCAATTTTTACGCATTATATACTGGTGACGTTTCAATGGGATATAGAATTTTGGTTTTAACACGACCATTTTTTGATCCATCAAACAGGGACATTATTCGAGCAATAAGACCCTGTTTGATGGATCAAAAAATGGTCGTGTTAAAATCGAAATTCTATAGCCGATTGAAACGGAACCAGTATAGAAATGTTTTTCCACATTTCAGCACCTAGAAAGAGGGGCTATCATGAAAGGACCAATAGTCGGCATAGCACCATGAACCATGAGATGTCCATGATCATAAAGATATGGCTCGGACACAGCGCTCTGAGTGAAACGATCAGGAGAAAAATAAAAATAAATGCCCTTTATTGGAGTCTGGAAATGATCAAGAATAAGCTCTAGCGACGGAAGCTTTTTCGCTACAACATCAAATAAATGTAATATCTGATTTTCCACCTTAAAGGAAAGTAATCCATCAATCGCAGAGCTGTAATGCAAGGACCAAAACATGGGATAAGTCGCAAAAAGAGTATTAAAAGAAGCTATAACCCCATTATCCTTGATCCAAAAACGATGCGATAAAGGTTCTCTTTCTCGAAAACATCGAAGAAAAAGATCGCTATTATCTGGAACTTGAATTTGTCTTAATACTTTATCTCCCTTCACATGCTCATAAGGAAGATGGAATCAATACTCCTGAATCTCTCGGAAAGACAAACGCGTATAAAACTTTGGAATTTCGGTAAAAAGGATGACGATTGAACAATGCTTTTCAGCCCACTTGAGCGCATCCAAAATCAACTGAGAGGCATATCCTTGGTTTCGACGGGGGAATTGTGTGCAAATAGCATGAAGAGCCCCTATTTTACACCAACTACCTTCTATGAGCGTAGAAGTTTCATAATAACCCACATGGCAAACAGCTTTCCCATTTTCTTCTTTAATGAATATGCGTCCTTCGCCTGCCCATTCAAAACCAAGAGACTCGCAACGAATTATATTATTTTTGATCCCAGGAAAGGATTCCTCCAACAAATTCAAATAAGATTCCATTTCAGTCTTTCTCGATCTTTCTTTTACTTATTTTGTGCCGTTAAGGCAAAAGCTGTTGCCCAATTCTAAATTCATCAAAGTCTTATCCTTCTTCCGTTTAAGTAGGAATCGCATCTCATTCAGCTTCAATTTACCCACAGCTTGTGGGGAAATTACTATTCACCTTCTAGAGAAGCTTTCGCAGGTAATGAAACGAAGTACCGTGCTTATATCCAGAGCGGGTAAATTCTAATTCAAAGCCCATTTTTCGATAGAAATCGAGAGCCTGAAAGCTCATGGTTTCAACGAATGCAAAAGGGCATGCTTTATCACGACCATATTTTAGGGCGTATTCCATGAGCCGAACACCCATTCCTTTTCCTCGATATTCGTCATCAACATAAATATATTTTACATGTAAAGCTCCCCAGAAAAGCTCCACAACAATTGCACCAGCAAAACACCCCTGGTCATCGGCTATAAAAGCCACGGGGTCAAATTTTTCATCATGACTTATCGTTGATATGGCATGCCTACTAAAGCCCTCATAGATTTGCTTCTTTAAATCCTCAGTTAAGCACTGTTGTCTTACCACAATCATAACTTTTTATCCTCACCCACGACATCACAGTCATTAAACTCCTTTTCAAACTGCTCAATCGTTTTTAGGATTAATTCCCAATTTGGTACCTCTCTGAAAAACATGGCTTTCATCAGATGATAATCTTTCTCAAGTTCTTTCAGGATTCTTGAAGAAGGGAAAAGCTTTAAAGTGTTCTTTCGAGCTGTTCCATAGTTCGCCCAACTTGATGCAAAGTAAATGCTTTTATGAATTGCAACGCGTTCAAGTAGAGCTGTCTCAATAAGCGCTTTCTCTTTAATTTCAGAATTCAGCAAACGGAAAAAGTCATAAAAGTGCCTTGAAATCCGCGGTGGAAGTTTTTTATCTTCTGGTAGATGCGCATATTGATGAAGGATGGTTGCTTTCTCCCAAAAAGTCCGTTCAGCATTCAACACTCGAATCCACGTTTCAGGTTCATAAATTTTCTCTTTTAGCGCTTCTTTAGCATAGCTCTGTATTTTATGTTCACTGACAGGCCAGTGTTCTGATCTTGCACCAATTTCGATTTTTACAAGTGGCCGAATGTATTCGGCTCTTGAAGTCTCGCTTGGATATTCAAATAACAGTGTTTGCGCATCTGGATCATCTAGGTCACAGAAAATTCTCCAGCCGCTAGCAGTTCCAAGCTTTGTACCAATAGCATCTTTTAGATCGTCTAACATCTCAGTTTGCACATAGTTGGAACAAGCTTGTGAAAGATTATCTAGAATCGTTCTTTGTTTCTTTTTGGAAGGCGCATTTTCAGGAGCACTGGGGGCGTTAAAACCAAAGAACTCCCTTTCAATTGAAAGGTCGATATCCTCAGAAAATCGGTCGATTAATCCATATACTTTTGAAAGAGAGGTCCCTCCTTTGAAGGTGAGGTGTGATTTCATTTTCACTAACGAAAACAACCTTTCCAAAACCCATACAACCCAATAGTCTTTCTCGATAATTTCAAAAGGCATATGCATGATTTCTGCTGCTGTCCTAAAAAACAGTGCACGTTCTTCTTTAGATAAGAGGTGGATTTCATTCATGGTTTAAGCTCCATAATTTCAAAAACAAGGGCTCGTATCCATGCAGGAGCAAATTTCATATTTTGTCTAACTTCTTTTTCGCTTGAACCCTTAAGAAATTTTGAAATTTGCGTACGCGCTGTCTGGTCAATGTGATCTTTCCCTAAATTTTTCAAGGCCTGAATCAGAAGACCTTCTCTAGTTCCCGCAGTGGACATAACTTTTTTAGTGGCCTTTTTAAAAATGATTTCTTGATTACCAATTTTAACTTTCCTTGAAGGACCTTCAGTTAAAAAAATTACTCGACCAGGAACCTGTACAGAAAGGCCAACCAAATTTGCAGCGTAAGCCCCAGCTGGTTGAATTTGAACCCCATTTTTTTCTGCAATCGCTTTCGCAACCTCGTTTAAATCTGGGGGGATTAGGCCCAATAAATCATGCGTTTTGGGATAGTCATAAACACCTTGTGCAAGCCTGCGAATGATATTTTGTTTCTGGAGCTGCGAGAGGGCCTTGCGAATAGAAGCATCGCTACCCAAATCTGAAAAATGTATCGGAGTAAAACACCATCCCCGACCATGATCCGTAATTCTATTTTTCACAGCGGTTTCAATACTCTGACTCATTTTCATCGTCTCTATTTTTCACAAAAATAGCATCTTTTTGTGAATACATGCAACAATGTTTCCATAGATTTCACAAAAATATCATCTTTTTGTGAATATTAAGTAACACAAATCTCTTATTATAAAGTAGATATGATAAACACCAAGAATATTTAAAAATCGTGTTTCCTTTCAGCAAAAAGACAGACAAATGCATCATCGGGAATTTCTGTAAGGATAAATTGTCGAATTTGATCAAAAATGAATAAGCCGTAGCCTTTTCCTTGTTGTTCCGGATCAATTGCAATGTCAGTAATTTGCGCAATAGTACCCCCATCCCCCTATACCCAACGTGACTGAAAATTTGGTTTAGGACGGAAGCGAAAACTCCCGCGATTGGCACGATTGAATCGTCGCTCCTATTAACCTGAGTTTTGGGTTAATTTTATAGAGAATTACTGCAGATTTTGAGACAAATTTCGCCCATTTTGGCACGTTCAATAGCTGAAAGCACCTATGGACGTGCAAAAATGGGAGAAATTTGGCCAA
>JAJPIB010000032.1 GCA_021324995.1 Chlamydiia bacterium
GGGTTTTGAGTTGCGCGCGTTGAGCTTCGCTTAAGAAAATCATGTTCAGCAGGTTACATGTCAAGCTGAATTTTTATTAAACGGTTTCTTGATTCACGAGAGGTATAAAAGGACTTCTCAACGAAGGCCTGCTGAGATCTGCCTTAGAGGTGCCAAAAGCGCGCTTTAATGGTAGAGATTTGCACCGTACAATTTTTGATAAAACGGCAGCTTACCTGTTTCATCTTATCCAGAATCACCCATTTGTCGATGGAAATAAGCGTACTGCTTCAATGATAGCGATGATTTTTTTTGCTTCGAACTGTAAAAAAGGATTCACCTTTTTTGATAAAGAGTATCAAGAAATCATTCTGGGAATAGCTCTAGGGATTATATCAAAAAAAGAAACAGCTAAGTTTTTTCGAAATTCTCTCGATCAATAAATCAAAACCAACTATCTTTTAATTAGACCGCTCAAAGAATTAAATTTAGTTCTTTGACGGCGACCTCATTTAATAAGAAAAGGTTTAAATCTATGAGCATTCCTAGCGACCCTTCTAAACCCTCACCCATTCCTGCTCAACCGATTTCCCCTTCGAATCCGTCGCCGCCTCCTAGCCCAGGAACCACTTCTCTGAGCAATATAGATCCTACGGGGGTGTGGACAAAGTTCCTCAGTGCCTCCGGAACCCCAGCTACCCCGGAGCAGGTCAAAGCTTTTATTCAGGGTATTCTTAAGACGTTTAACCTGTTAATCCAGCAACAGCAAAAGGCTGCTGCTAGGGCGCATGAAAGAATGAAAAAGGTGATCGAAGGAGAGGAGTGATCTCTTTCCCTATTCTGCTTCCTTTGCTATCATTGCTTCATGGAAACATGCGGCGAACCTCATAGTCAATTTTTTACCGTTTCTCTTGAAGAGGCATCGATACGTCTCGATAAACTGCTTTCTCTGCATTTTCCGAACTATTCGCGCACGTACTTCCAATATCTTATTGAGCAGGGGGCTGTCCTTGTCAATGGTCATCTTCTAAAGAAGAGGGAATGTGCCAACGCGGGAGATGAAGTGGGGGTGTGCTTTCTTCTAATGCCAGAAATCTCTCTAGAGCCTCAAAATATCCCCCTCGAAATTCTCTATGAAGATGAGCATCTTATTGCTGTCAACAAACCTGCGGGTATGGTTGTCCATCCTGCGCCAGGTCATCCCAGGGACACATTTGTCAATGCCCTTCTCTTTCATTGCAAGCAGTTAGCAGGGACGGATTCTCTGCGACCGGGCATCGTGCATCGGCTCGACAAAGACACGTCGGGCGTTCTTCTCGCTGCAAAGACGACTCAAGCGCATGCAAAACTTGTAGAACTTTTTGCAGAAAGACGTATCCAAAAGCATTACTTGGCCGTTTGTGTCGGTGCTGCAAAAGAGGGACTGATCGATGCTGCGATCAAAAGGCACCCTATCCAACGCAAAGAAATGGCGATTAATCTTGAAGAGGGAAAGGAAGCGAAGACGATTTGCCATGTGCTTGGCAAAAATGACTCTTTGTCTTTAGTTGAATTGGAGCTTCTGACGGGGAGAACGCATCAGATCCGCGTTCATTTAAAGTACCGAGGAACACCAATTTTAGGCGATAGCGTCTACGGCTCGTCAAACGCTAACAAAAAGCTCAACCCTCCAAGGCAACTTTTGCATGCTGATCGCGTCGCATTCACTCATCCCTTTACAGGAAAATTTTTAAAGATCTATGCTCCCCTTCCTCAAGATCTGAAAACCTACGTCAATCTTCTAAAAGTTGATCATTAAAACTTATCTAATTAAAATTCAAGCAGATAACTATTGGCGCTAGCAGAATATACCGTTTTAAGTTATGATTGCTTTTGTGGACGTGTTTTATTATTCGACTGCTTTGAGACTTCTCGAAATTACTATAGGAATTCTAAACGAGGAATGAATTATGAAAGAGTTTGTGGAATACATCGTAAAAAATCTTGTCGACCATCCAGACAAAGTCAAAATCAATGAAATCGGCGGCACTCACACTTTGATCATCGAATTGGGTGTAGAGAAATCCGATATCGGCAAAATCATCGGGAAAAAAGGGAAAACGATCAACGCGATCCGAACCCTTCTCATGTCGGTTGCTAGTCGAAATGGGATTCGCGTCAATCTCGAAATCATCGAAGAAGAAGAGCCGAAGTAATCATTGCAAGAGCTCTGATTCTAAAAGAGTCGCTCCACCTATCCCGATAGCTTGGGAAGATAGGGAGAAATCATAGCCTTGCGCGAATTAATCAAGCCCGCTCTGTATTTTAAGACCGCTATTGACAAAGAGTCCTTTTCTGCAATGATCTTTTTGGGTATCGCAAGGAAACTTTCTGCAAAGATTTGCTCATAATCTTTTGCCTTGTCTCCATAGAATTCTACGGAGAGCCCATCCTTCGCCAGTTGCGGCGAGGCGCGGAATGCGTTGAGAAATCCTTTTAAATGTTCGATAGATTGCTCTGTAAAAGGAATCCAAATCCACAGCTCATCTTGATGAGGGTAATCATCTTTTGCGCCTTTAAATAAGTCCTCTGCACCAGCGACGGTACTAATCATTTGCAGATGAAGATCCACTTCCTGATGGTCGCGTGTGAAATCAATGGCATTCTCGCACCAGATTTTGCGCACAGCAGGGACATTCTTGGCAAAAGTGGGGTAATTGCGCGAAAACATTTTCATTTGGCCTACCCGAGCGCACCCGTTCTGTTCCTTTGTATCGGCAAAGAAAGAAGAATTTTTCCCCTCGGCGCAAAGAATGATATTATCATCGACGGCATCCTCTTTGGAGAGGTAGATTTTGCGATAAAGCGAATACATGTCGGGATTTTGTAAGATGCGCGCAGAAGCGTTGCGTATAAAATCTTTATCCCGGGGAATATCGCAAAGTGAAATGACTTCTACCTCTTTTTTGAGGGATATTGACTTCAACCTGTTGATGAGCTGAACGACGCATTCAACATCGCGCACAGAAACTTTTGTCAAAAGGTCAGTGTCATCTAAAATCCCATAAAGGAAGTGTGTGTATTCCATCGCTTCCCGCGAGGAGTCGATAAAGTACTTCTCAGCTCTTTCAAAGGCGAGCTGCCGCTGAATCAAACGGCCCATGACTCTTTTACTTTGAGAAGATGAAAGATTTTTGCTTTGTTGGGCAAGCTGTTCATCGATTTGTCGTTTATCCATTCCACCGAGGCTAAATCGGTCATTAATCGCAAAAGCCATTTCTGCGCAAAGGACGTTAGAAGATTGCGTATCTGCGATGATGGCAAGAGGGGCGGATGTGGTATTGAGATTCGTCTTGTGATGGTCAATTACGCTAATGACTTCGAAGTAGGAAGGAATTTTTGTCTCTTCTCGATTGCAAAAATCGCGCAGGGTTACAGTTCCTAAAAGAGGTTTGTGTAAATCGCTGGACTGAATGATTCCTAGAGGAATCAGCTTCCCCTCCTTATCCAGAGATGTCACGCTTAAATAGGGATAATTGCCCATCTTACTTTTAATTTCTTCGACATCGGCGCGGTAGCTGACAAACTGCGGCAAATAGCCAAATACGTTGGTCTTAATGCTAAGTGAAACATCAAGCCGATCCGAATGGTTGCGCAACGCGAGGATAGCATCGTCGAGAGTTTGTACAACCTTTTCAAAATAGCTGAAAATGCGCGTTCGATCTTCAATTAAAGCACCGGAATCATCAAACAGAGATGCGGAATGCACGGCGTTGACCAGCTCAATAAATTTCTGCAGATCGGGCAAAGAGCGCTCGCTCATCGCCTTCGCAAACTCTTCGAATGTGCTCTCCAATCCTTTTTCCACGCCGAGCACTTTGGAGAGATAGTCTTCGAAGTGTTTTTTTTGCTTGGTCGTGAAATCTTTAGCAGGAGGGAAATCGTTCAATTTCTCAAGAAAAATTGCCTTGAAAAACGCAGAGAGGTCCTTTAAGGAAATGTTCTTTTTTGCAAAAAGAGCGATGAGCTTGACATACAGATGGTTTTCAAACCACCTGAGGTAATTGTTAAACATCATGATGACTTGGCGAACGCCTTCGACATCGAAATTTCTCCAATCGCCTAAATAATATCCTTGCTCGTCGACGAGAACGACGGCATTTTGTGTCCGTTCGTGATCGATCATTAGTGTCGAGGCATTGGGCAGCTTGTGAACAAGTCCTTTTTGCGTCATGAGGTCGATTCCCGATAAAGCGAGGGTCGTTCGCGTCTTCGCTAAAAGGTGAAAAATAGCGTCTCCAAAGGTCTGATTGAAGAGAATGCCGATTTCAAGTTGAGCTGTGGGAGCGCCACCAGGGACATTCCACAAATGCAGGCCATTGGATACTCTTGCAGTGAATGCATCCACCCACCCCCAAAAGGAAGCAACGGTGGTATCCAAGTCGGGCGAGCTATGAGCTGTGACATAATGCGAACCAGCATAGACTTTTCCCATTCCGATAGGGAACAAGATTTGAAATTCATCCCGCGGTATCCATTTGCCAGTGATCTTTGCGCGCGCTTGATAATTTTCTTCTTCGCTTAAATGCGAAAACTGGTTCAACCAAAGTTCAAAATGAAAAAATGCGTAGGAATCCAAAATGTGGTGCTTATTGATTTGCTCGATGTAGTCTAAAACCGCAGCAAGCAGAAAGCAGGGGCTCGGAACACTTTTGATCAGCTCATATAGAGCGCGATTGACGCGCTCGCTCTTCTCTTTTTCATGAAGCTCATTGAATGCTGAATCGCTAAACTTTTTGATGAGAGATGGGAGATTTTCAAACTTGTACAAAGAGATCTTAAAATCTCCAAGAGAGCTTTCTTCCATTCCGTGCCCGCTTTCCATAGAAAACACTTTCGAAAAATAATTAAAATTGGATTGAGCAGGACTCGAACCTGCGACCACCCGCTTAGAAGGCGGGTGCTCTATCCAGCTGAGCTATCAATCCGAGAATTTCACCTTATAGAGCTTCCATTTGTCTAGAAACCAAAAAATGCTAGGGAGCTCGTTATCATGACAAAAAGACACATTTTCTTAAATCATAAACTGTCTATTCTTCGCTCTCGCCGAATGTTTCAAAGGCAGCGTCAAACTCTTTTTTATTGGCTTGATCGCGGAAAACCTCTTCCTGTCCCTCGGTCAGCTTTTTGTAGTCGTGAAAAGAACGAACAATATGCGGCCTTACAAAAATAATGACATTGCGTTTTTCATCCGTGCGTCGCGTCTTACTGAATGCTGCGCCGATAAAGGGTAACCCGCCCAAACAGGGAAGGCCTGCTTTATGCTGAGCTTTTGTATTACGAATCATCCCGCTGAGTACAAGGAAATGCTTGTCGGGCACATGGACATGGGTTGCCATGTTCGTCTTTGTCGTCCGGATTCCATTGACCTGGTTATTGGTATTCATAGGGTCATGGTCCAGGCTTTCGGTGATCTCTTCATTCAGATTCAATGTGATCACATCTCCTTCGCCAAGGCGCGGTGTGATGCTGAGACTGACCCCGATATCGCGATACTCAATATTGGCGGTCGTTTGCTGGCTCTGTCCGACAGTCTGAACAACAGAACCTGTGAAGGGAATATTGTCTCCGACAAAAATCGTTGAATTTTTATTGTCCTGGGTGATGATCTTCTGATTTAAAACGATCGTGCTGCTTCCATCCACCTGCAACGCGGAGACTAAGGATCCTAAAGAGAGATAGGATTTGCCCTTGTGCATAATGATATCTCCGATCACCCCCAAATCAAACCCGGGGACGAGAGGGATTTGATTCAGCCCCGTTGGGGTATTCGTCGCATTGATTCCCTGCATCGTATTGGCAAAACTATTGCCCACATGATGGCTGCCCGGGGCAAAATTGCCGACACCAAACCCAAGCTTGTTGTTGTATTGACCTCCAGCTGCCCATTGTAACCCAAATTCCAAGCTCTTTTTGACGTCGGTCTCGATCACAAGGACCTCAATAAAGACTTGGCGAAGCGGAATGTCAAGGCTAGAAACGAGAGTCTTCACTTTCTTCAGGGTGCCTGGGTCAGCAGAGAAAAGCAGAGAGTTAGTCGCTTTGACCCACTGTAGAGACTGAATGGCGTTGATCAACTTTATGGGTGCGTCCGGTTGATTGCGAAGATCAGCAGCAACTTTTTTGAGGGATTCTTCAAGTTCAGGTCCCTCGTGATATTGAAGCTTATAGACAAAAAATTCGTAGCGCTCGCTGTCCTGCATATCAAATTTGGGGTCGTTCGAAGCAAGAAGTCCATTCATAGACCTACGCGACCCAAAAGAATCCGGCGCCATTTCTGCATCGCTGCGATGGATGACAAAGTAGCCGGCCTCTGTAGCCACGTTGAATCCGTGTCCTCTTAAAAGCTGGATCAATGCCTGGACGACGGTTTCAGAGCTGACGGATTTGCCTGTGGACAGAGAAATATTAAAATTGAGGTCGCGGCTATCGTAGATGAAGTTTTCCTCTGAAATCCTGGAGACAAAGCGGATGAACTCAATGACAGGAACGTCATTGAAATTGATGCTATGACCCACGCAGTTTTCCGGAAGCTGCTCTAAAAAGGCTTCCTGATTCTCTTCCGCACTCAAAATGGAAAAATTTTGGGAGGAAAACAGCAAACTTGCGAGGCCGCTGCGCATGACTAACTGAAACAGTTTATTTGTCTTCATTCTTCTACATTACTCAGGGCTTGCGTCGAACATTATATGCATCTTCCTTCTTTTTTGAATACAAAATTCAAAACGCTGAGAGAAACCTATTTTAAATAAATTTTAACCAAACACTTCTGATTGAGATATTTCAAATGAATCCAAAAAATCTTGACGTTTTCTGAATTTTTTATAATTTGATTTTTTGATGGATTTTTGTTTCTTCTCTACTTCTGTGTCACAGCACATAATTAAATTAACTAGAGAAACTCTCAGAACAAGGCACAAACAAAAAAGCGCAGCCAAAGCCCCGGGATTGGCTCGGTCTTAAATCCAAATTTTCAATCACGCTGGATATAAAGACGTTCTTACATTGATCAAAACTCTGCACTTATGAAATCATCTAAGCGAAGTTATACCTTCATCAGGAGAATATGAAAGGCGTCACAATCGATAAACTCGACATTAAAGACCATTTAAGATGGGCACAAGACCAGGAAATCTTGGATGCTGCTTTGGTCAGTGAAGCATCGCTGGTCGCACACCATCCCGAGATTCTGGGAATGTCAATGATTTACTCTTCGAAGTTTGAAGAATTGTTCGAGCTTCAAAAACGGAATCAGCATTGGGCCTGCTTTTCGCCTCCTGAAAACTTTCAGCTTTTCAAGACGCGCTTTTTTTCCTATCGCTTATTTCCAAACATCCATTGGGAAGGTGATGAAGATAGCAAAAGCGACTCTGAAGCAAAAGAAGAAGACGGAGAATTCGAGATAGGTCTTATTTCTACCCTAGTCCAAGTTAAGGCCCCAGGCAATCAGTTCTCTGTACTTTTCGAAAAAGACAAAGACGCCTTGATCTCCCTGCTTAAATCCATCCAATGGATTAACAAACTTCTTAAACAAATCAATGGACGCAAGCTGCAATATCAAAAGGGCTAGGAGCCATGACTATAAGCATAGCCGTATTGGGATCTACAGGCAAAATGGGGAAAAAAATCCTTGAGCTGGCCAGGAGCGATCCTGAATTTTCAGTCACTGGAGCCCATTCTCGTCAACAACCTGATCTAGAGGTGATTTCCAAATGCGATGTCGCCATCGACTTCTCTTCTCCCTTAGCCACTCTAGAACATCTGGCATCGGCGCTCTTGGCAGGAAAACCCCTTGTCTTAGGCACTACAGGACATTCTCCCGAAGAAAAGCGGTCCATTGAAGAAGCAGCCAAAAAGATTCCCATTCTCTATTCGGCAAATTTTAGCTTTGGGATCGCTCTTTGTCTTGAGACCGCAGCGCGCTTTGCAAAAACTTTGGGCGACGCTTGGAATATTGAGATCGTAGAAACTCACCATGCCCATAAAAAAGACTCCCCCAGCGGTACAGCCCACGCTTTTTTAAACGCTATAGGCCAAACCGTCACTGTTCGTTCCTTCCGCGTTGGCGAAGTGATCGGAGATCATACAATTATTTTTGAATCAAACAAAGAAAGGATCGAACTCAAGCATGTCGCCAAAAGCCGAGACATCTTTGCACAAGGAGCTTTGATAGGAGCCAAATTTTTAGTTAGGCAAACCCCTGGGCTTTATTCACTTAATGATTTAATCTTTCAATAAAATAATTAAATACTTCTAATATTCTCTAATTTGATATTATCGTGCTTTAATTTTTCAAAACACGGTTTTTATGGCATCTAATATTCCAATTATCGGAGCTTTGTACCAGTGGTGGTGCAACTACGCAAAGAAGCAGGAAATTATTGCAGCTACGTTTAACTTTGAAAAGCTTCTCAAAAAGTCAAATCCTTCAGATGCCACGCCGCTGACTCAAAAAACTGTGGAATTTCTCCAGCAGTGTAAAGACAATCCTGCCCTTAAAAATGAAATTGCAAAATTGGAGCGCGCTTACTTCTCCTATTTGAATAAAACAGGCAACGCTCTTCCGCCCTCCTATATTTCCAAAGAAAATTGTCATCTCGTCGATACTTTCTCTAAAATGGGCATCTCCAAAGAATTCCTGCGCGAGCACCCCGAATTCTTAGCGCTAGCCCGCAAACATTTTTGGCAGCACTATTTTCCCTTCGTTAAACTTCCTGTCCTCATGATTGGGAAGGAACTTTTTATTCTCTTTGAAACCGGAGAAAACACTCGAGAATTTCAATGGAAGTCTTGGTCATCGATCAGGGATCTTAAACTCGAAAATTTCCGTGTGACCTATCAAGGATTTGCTGTGGGCCATCCCGATAAGTCCACGCATATGGTTCCTCTTAAAACCGTAGATGCGGGCGGCAAGTATGCCCTGCAGTTTGTGACAACTTGTCCAACAGGCCGTGGGCTACCCAGTTCTATCGATATTAAAACAAGTGGTCATAGCTTTACTCAAATTATTCTGCCTAAAGAAAATGCAACAGATGCAGAAGTATATTCCGTGGGTTATTTTCCAAGGAAGTTTGCCGACTTAGGCCTGCGTGTTTTTAAAACCGTCCCAGGGATCTACCGCAACCACGACTCGAACGTCACCCGGATCCAAGCAAAACAAGTTTTTCCTATCGTCAAGCAGTACGTATTTGAAGACGATGCCCCAAATAATCCTTCTCTCTTTTCAATCGTGCAAAATATGGGTGAGGTCTGCAGAGCCCTCAGGGAAAAAAATATCGATTTTCAACCGATTACCCTCGGGCAGATCAATAAAGCGATCTTTGAACGCAATGAGCCCGAACTTGACCGTATTCTCATCTTCCTGACTGAAATTCGGGAAAGAATTGTGAAGGGATCTTTAAATGTCTCTATTGCAGCAATGAGCCGAAAAGAAAAGGCTCGAGCGATGATCCATCGATTTGAAGAAGCTCAAGGCAAGCATCCCTATCACGTGTTAGGAGCGAATTGTACAGCTGTCTCTTTCCAGCAAGAGGCTTTTGCTGTAGCCTTTCTAGATGCCAAACTCGACAGTGGCAAGGCTGTGCGCGTTTACGATTCTCAAATCGACATGAGAGATCACAAATATGGAATTCTAGATCGCATCCAAGAAGTCATCGGAAGGATTTTGCTACACTTTTTTGCTGCGCTGCCGCTGACAGGCCCTCTCCTTGGAAGTGGCAGCACGCATCCTGACGCAGAACATCTTCAGGCTCGTCCCTTGATTCCTTCTGTGCTTTCTCAGACCGCTTTCGCGACACATCAATTTTTAACTGCAACTTTCACGCCCCGGCCACTCTTTCCCGCCGGAGAGATTTTAGCGCAAAGCACTCCGGTCATCGAACCCCCTGGACTCATCTCAAGGTTAAAATACCTCTGGAGAAGAGATTCTCTTTTGCACCGCTCATGACTGAAAATCTCGGGAGGCAATTTTCAGTTGAATAAAACTGGGGAAGGAGTCCATCATTATTTCTATGAAAGATGTTCCAGTAAAAGATTTTTTCATCGGAAAAAACCAGCCGCTGGTCGTGATGTCGGGGCCTTGCGTCATCGAGAGCTTAGACCATGCACTTTCCTGCGCGGAAGAACTGGTGCGAATTTTTGGCGATCAGAAAGGAATTAACTACATCTATAAGTCCAGCTACGATAAAGCTAATCGTTCCGCATTCTCTTCCTTTCGAGGCCCAGGTCTCAAAGAAGGCCTGAAAATTCTAGAAAGGGTGAAAAAAGAATTTAATATCGCCGTGCTCACTGACGTCCACTCTCCTGAAGAAGCTACAAGCGCGGGCGAAGTGTGCGACATTCTGCAAATTCCCGCTTTTCTCTGCCGCCAAACAGATTTGATCGTTGCTGCTGCCCAAACCGGCGCTGTGATTAATGTGAAAAAAGGGCAATTCATGGCTCCCTGGGATATGCAGAATGTTGTCGATAAAATCACGGCAGCCGGAAATGAGAAAATCATCCTCACCGACCGAGGAACCTCTTTCGGCTATAACAATCTCGTCAGCGATATGCGGACTATCCCGATCATGCAGGGATTTGGATTCCCGGTCTGCTTTGACGCCTCCCACTCTGTGCAAATTCCCGGCGGCCTCGGAACATCTTCCGGCGGCAAACGCGAATTCATCCCGACGCTGTCCCGTTCAGCCATTGCTGCGGGTTGCAACTGTCTATTCATCGAATCTCATCCTAATCCTCCTCTTGCCAAAAGCGACAAAGACTCTGTATTTCCCTTTTCTGAATTGCCAAAACTTTTAACCGAGCTCAATCAACTTTACTCTCTCGTACAAGGTTTTTAATGTTCCGCAGGGCCACACTTTTTTCTTTTCTCCTTCTTGGCGCCATTGCTTCTATTTGGGGATTTTCTCTGGTGCACGTGCGCTTTAGCGATATTTCATGGATAAAAGAAAGGATCAACGAAGAAAAAAAGACGAGTTCGACTCAGCTTTTCTCAACGACCCAACAACAGCGCAAAGGAGTCGTTAAAGAAATTTGGTTCGCTCAAGAGGACAATTCTCGGCTTCATTACCGAATTTTCAGCGAATCTTCTTTGCTCACTATCCAACCCGAAGGCAAGAGCTTCGATTTTATCGAAAAGTTGGAAAAAATTAAATGCTGGATGCAAGATAAGCTTTACACGCCTAGCGCAGGAGGAAGCCATTTGCAACAGATCCGCTTTCTCGCTGCAGAAGAAGGTATATACCGCTACACTTCCCAAGAGTTTTTAGCGCAGTCCGTTGCGCTTTCTCTTTATCGTATGGGAGGGCATGATCTGCCAAAAGAAATGGGAACCACAAAACCGTTTCTAAAAGGAATTGCGCAGGATGTCTCTTTTGCCGTATCGGGTAAAAACCCACAATTCAAAGCCAAACATTTTAATGCAGAACTCAACACACTTGAGGGAAAAAAATGAAGCTCACATTAGACTTCTTGCATAACCTCATTTGCAGCCCGCCTACATATTCAAGTCTGTCTTGGCTGCGTGGAGAAGAAAATTCGGAAAAATCATCGATTTTTTCAAGAAAAGTAAGTTATGCAAGAAGTCTATTTGCCTCAGTCCTCTTTGCGCTTTGCACAGCTCCTTTAGCAGCAACTTTCTCCTCTGAGATCGGCGTTGAATCGACTGAAGAAAGCCCTGTCCTTGCAAATAGTGGCACTCTCTCTTCGACAAATGCGAGCTACGATGGAAGTTCCCTGCTGCTCACCGGCCACGTTTCGCTAAACCACGGACTGGGCAAAATGACTGCCGAAGAAGCTTCTTTGCAGCGTCAGGAAGCGGGAAAAGATTTTCCTTTTTCTCTGATCCAATTGCGTAAAGACGTCATCCTCTCGCTTAAAAACAGCGCCCAGATCACCTGCGGCAGCGCCGATCTCGATTTCGCCGCCTTAAAAGGAGCGTTGCTCTCTCCTGAAAATGGAAAAGTGGTCTATACCGATCAGATTAAAAAGAAAAGATCGAGCGACACATCCCTTCTTCAGCTCAGCGGAAAATGCATCGACCTCAATTTCTCTAAGCAATCGGACGACACCAAAACCGATTACGAAATCGACAACATTTTAGCTAAAGAAGAAGTTGTGATCGACTACGCCGACAACTTTCAACTTTATGCTCACCGCGCTCTTTACCGCAAGGAGCTCTCTTCAAACGACAAAACGTCAAAAAGAGAATTTCAAGGAGTGGTTACGGCTTATCCCCAAGATGATCTGTCCCAATGCCGTCTTTCCCATTTAGGAGATGAAATCTTTTCCGACATGGTCGACATCGATCTCATTAACTCTAAAATTTCCCTTTTGCGCCCCAAAGGCACTCTCGCAACATCCACTCTTCCTCAGATGCAATCGGGAGAAATCCATTTTCAATCGGACTATCTGTATTGGGACCAGGCAAAAAGTGTTCTGACTCTTAAAGGAAATATCTCCATCCAAGAAGCCTCTTTAGGCACTCTCGACGCGCAAGACGAATTGCAGATTGTGCAAACATCTGTTGATGGCAAATACATCCTCAAAACCATGCAAGCACAAGGGCCTTCGGTTCTCGTGTATAAAGATGCTCATAAAAATACACATAAGTTAGTGTCCCACGGAAGCGTTCACTTAGATCGCGACAAGTTAAAAGCAACGATTGAAAGTCCGAAAAAAGAAGGAACCATCGCTCTCGACAAACAAATTTACTACGAAGAATCGGAGATCGCTTTTTACGCAGACAATGCATCGATCGAGTATTCTATTGTCGATGATTCAATTCAGCCCTCTCTGCTCAATTTGAAAGGAAACATCCGTCTCTTTTCCCACGATCCATTGAAACCCCCGCGCTTTGGATCGGCCGACCGCCTCACTTATTCGCCCACGACTCGCACGCTAATTCTCTCCGCCAATCCTGGGAAAAAAGTTCTCTTTTGGGATGAAACACAGGGAATGCGACTAAGCGCTCCAGAAGTTCACATCGTGTACGACCCTGAAACAAAACAGCAAAGCGTGAAAGGAATCGGTGCAGTACAATTTTCCTTCACTCCAGAAGAGCAAAGCAAACTCCAACAACTTTTCCCTCAACTTAAAGTCTCGCCATGAACCAAAAAAGCTATTCCCCCTACCGTTCCCCCGTCTCACCCACAAAAGGGATGCTTAACCGTAAACCTCATTCTGCAGCAAAATCAGTAGTTTCAGGGCTTAAACCGCTGTTAAAAGCAGAGCGTCTTTTTAAAGCCTATAGCGGCAAATCCGTCGTCAGTGGATTGACTCTGGAAGTGGGAAAGGGGGAAGTCGTGGGTCTTCTTGGACCAAACGGAGCAGGAAAAACAACCGCCTTTTACATGACGATCGGCCTGATCAAGCCAGATGCAGGAAAAGTCTTCTTCAATGGGCAAGATGTCACTCAACTCCCGATTGACAAACGCGCAAAAATGGGAATGGGATATCTCGCCCAAGAACCTTCTGTCTTTCGCCAACTCACCGTAGAAGACAATATTCTCTGCATCCTCGAGACATTGGACATCACCCCGGAAGAAAGACAAAACCGCTTGCAAAATCTCCTCGGAGAACTCCACCTTACCTCGCTTGCAAAAAAGAAAGCGAGCAGTCTCTCCGGAGGAGAGCGCAGGCGCCTAGAAATCACACGAGCCTTGATCATCCAGCCTTCTCTTTTGCTTCTCGATGAACCTTTTGCCAATATCGATCCGATTGCCGTCAACGACGTTAAAACCATGATCCGCCATCTCAAGAGCAAGGGGATCAGCGTTCTGATTACCGATCACAACGCGCGTGAAATTTTTACCATCGTCGATCGCAGTTATCTCGTCCGAGATGGCAAAGTTCTGATGTCGGGCACAGTCCATGAGCTCCTCGAAAACCCCGAAGCCCGTGCCTCTTATTTTGGCGAAAATTTCAAACTTTGATGGACAATTATGGCTCAAAAAGTCACTGCGCCCAATCCATTAACACCTCCGCATTTTTTAACTTTACAAGGACAGGCTATACCCTTAAAGCAGATCTGTTTTGCTTCCTTTGAAGATCCTTTGCCTGTTCCTCCCTCGTTTGAGAGTCAAAAAAGAGCCATCGAACGGTTTGTCGGTTTCCGGAATTGGCAGAGCACAGGCGATGTTGAAGAGGCAAAGAGAAGAGTGGTGGAATGCGTCTTAAAACAAAGAAAGATTCTAGATTTAAGCGGACTCGGCCTATCTCCTTTTTCCAGCAACATGCTGAAACATCTGGATTTCCTAGGAACCTTTATCTGTGACGATGCCAATGATTCACCGGGAAAGCTCCCGGATTACTTTCTTGAAAGAGAGTGGACAATCCTATTCATCCACGAAAGCAAGCGCTGATCTCTGCATCAGCACTTCATCGAGCGCTGCAAGGATTGCATTTTGAGGAATGCGATAGAGACAGTCGCTCATTTTGCTTCCCCCGCATCCATCCTGATAGCAAGGGCGACAAGAAAGCGCTTGTGCAACTACCTTAGCTCTAGGATGCATCCAAGGCCCCCAATTTTGCTCCGATGTCGGCCCAAACAGAACAACGACAGGCGTCTTTGTCGCAGAAGCGATATGGAGTGGAACAGAATCGACACAGAGAAGTGCTTTGCTCATCTGGATCAGCGCAGAGAGCTCCTTAAGAGTCATTTTACCCGCGAGATTGAGAATAGGGATTTCAGGAACTAAAGATAAAATTTCCCGAACCATTGCCATTTCTTGCTCATCGGGTCCTGCGGACATCACCAGACGCATTCCTCTCGCATGAAGCGTTGAAACCAATGCTGCAACCTGTTTTGGAGAAAGGCATTTAAACCTCCATCGTGAAACGGGATGGATCAAGATGTAATTCCCCGGCCTAATTTCTTCAGGCTCTAACCACGACAGGACTTTGCTCCGAGCTTCATCGGGAATGTGCAAAGATAAGTCTCTCTCTTCAATTGAAGGAAAAATTCCCATGCGGCGAAGCACATCGAGTTGTCGCTCGACCGTATGTCTGGGGTGTGGACATGGCTTAACAACATGAGTAAAGGCTTTGCGCTTTGCAAAAAAGCCTGAACCCTTAGGATCAAATCCAACGCGGTATCTAGCCTTTGAAACGGTAGCAGCGAGGGCCCCGCGATCCCCTTCCGTCAAATTGATCACGAGATCATATCCTTTCGAGCGGATGCTCTGAATCAAGCAGAGTTCTTTGCCTATTTTCTTAAAAAAAGGAAGCTTCTTCCACCCTCGGTCGTACAGAAGATAATCACTAATCGCGGGGTGTCCCTCAAGCATCGGCAGAGTGTCTTTATAAATGAAAGCATCGATCTGAACGTTGGGAATTGCCTTTTTCAAATTGCTAAACAACGGAGAAGTGAGCAGGACATCGCCGTGATGCCGCATTTTAATGACAAGGATTTTCTTGATTAAGGAGAGGTCGGGATAATTGCCGTAGGTCATGATTAACCTATTCATGTTCAAGGAGAGAGGGTTAATTTATTTTTTAGCAAGGCTATGCCCAACGTAATTGAAAATTTGGATTTAAGACCGAGCCAAAGCCTCGGGATTGGACGATTGAATCTAGGTCCTATTTCTAATAGGGGCTAGATTCAATCGCGCCAATCGTGGGAGCTTTCGCTTCGGTCCTAACCAAATTTTCAGTCACATTGGGTATAGAGATTTTTGCATTGCTGTGGAAAATTTACCATCGAGTTTAATTTAGCAGAATCTTATAATTAACTGCTTTCACAATTGGAGATTTTAACATGCCAAAAGAACAAACACTTTCCATCATCAAACCGGACGCGGTCTCTGGTAACCACATTGGAGCTATTCTTTCCCGCTTTGAGAAAAATGGCCTTAAGATTGTCGCAGCAAAGATGCTCCATATGACGACAGAGCAAGCCAAAGCTTTCTACGCCGTGCATGCCCATCGGCCTTTCTTTCAAGAACTCGTCGCTTTCATGATCGAGGGACCTGTTCTCGTTTCTGTCCTCGAAGGAGAAAATGCTGTCATGAAAAATCGGGAGCTGATGGGAGCAACTAATCCTAAGGAAGCGGCTCCGGGAACAATCCGCGCCGACTTTGCTAAATCGATCGACAAAAACGCTGTTCACGGTTCAGACAGCGTTGAAAATGCGAAAAACGAAATCGTCTTCTTCTTCAAACAGCAAGATATCTTTTCCCGCTAGAATTTTTCCTTTCATTTGCTTGTGGAACCTTTCCGCAAGCAAAGTTTTCTATGAGCCTATCTCAGTAAAAAGTTTCAGTCAATTTTCGGGTTATTTGGCATCAAGGATCAGTGTCACTGGGCCATCGTTGACAAGGCTGACCTGCATTTTCGCACCAAAAATTCCGGTCTGCACTTTCAGCTTTTGAGCGGATACGTCTAAAATGAATTTTTCGTAGAGTTCTTTATACCGAAAATGATTCAAGAATCGGTTTTGGCTGCGCCTGCATCCCAGACTTTCGATCTGTAAAAAGTGCCCCTATTTCTAATAGGAAGCACTTTTTAAACCGGTTTCACCTGATCAAAATTCTGGGCGCATGCTTTGCCAAAAACCGATTCTTGAATCATTTTCGGTATAGCCATTTTCGGAGGTGCGGATTCTGTAAATGCGGGGCGCCTGCCCTCAGAGCAATTTCCGTAAAGAGTGAACTGGGAAACAATCAATACCTCTCCCTGGATGTCGAGAAGAGATAAGTTCATCTTTTCGTCCGCATCCGCAAAAATGCGGAGCTGAGTAAGCTTATTCGCTAGCCAAAGTGTTTGCTGGGGGACATCATTTTTATGCACAGCGAAGAGCACAAGTGCCCCTTTTCCAATCGAACCGACAGCCTTTCCATCGACTTCGACCTTAGCATTTGTAACTCTTTGGATAACGATCCGCATCTTATTGCAAGAGATTTAATCGAGATTTTAACAGATCGAGCTCTTCCCGAATTTCTTCAGGGAGATGCTCTCCGAAAAAGGAGAAATAAGATTCTAGCTCTTCGACTTCCTTTTGCCAGCCTTCGCATTGGAAAAGCTGCGCAAACTTTTCTTCAGGGATGTCTAAGTTCGAAAGATCGAAGCTTTCCTTGGTAGGAAGGTAGCCGATGGGAGAAAGTTGCGCAGGTGCTGCTTGCTCGCACCTTTCAAAAATCCATTTCAGAACACGTATATTTTCTCCAAAACCCGGCCAAAGAAATTTTCCATCCACATCTTTTCTAAACCAGTTAACACTATAAATGCGGGGAAGTTTTTTTCTTTTGTCCGCACCCATATTTAACCAGTGGGCAAAATAATCTCCCATGTTGTAGCCGCAAAAGGGAAGCATTGCAAAGGGATCATGGCGCAGCTTTCCGATTTCTCCTGCCGCCGCAGCTGTCATTTCAGAAGAAATAGAAGCGCCTAAAAAAACTCCATGCTCCCACGAAAGGGCCTCCGCAACAAGGGGCACAACCGCCGCTCTTCTCCCGCCAAAAATAATTGCTGAGATGGGAACCCCACTGGGGGTTTCGTAATTGAGATCGAGGACTGGACATTGGATACTAGGCGTTGTAAATCTCCCGTTGGGATGAGCGGCTTTTCGCCCGCAATCGGGCGTCCATTCCTTTCCTGTCCAATCGATTAAATGGGAAGGGGGTTCTCGAGTCATTCCTTCCCACCATACATCGCCATCATCAGTGAGAGCGACATTGGTAAAAATGGAATTGCGCGCGATCGTCTGCATGGCATTCGGATTGGAGTCAAATGAGGTACCTGGAGCGACCCCAAAAAAACCTGCTTCTGGATTGATCGCGTAAAGCTGGCCGTCTTTACCGAATCGCATCCACGCGATATCATCGCCGACGCATTCCACTTTCCAACCTTTGAGAGTTGGCATAAGCATGGCGAGATTGGTTTTCCCGCAAGCACTGGGGAAAGCAGCAGCGATGTACTTTTTTTTGCCTTCTGGACTTGTGACTGCCATGATCAGCATATGCTCAGCAAGCCAGCCTTCATCTCTTGCCATGACAGAAGCAATGCGTAAAGCGAAGCTCTTTTTGCCTAAGAGAGCATTGCCGCCATAGCCACTTCCAAACGACCAGATGCTTCTTTCTTCAGGAAAATGGACGATATATTTCTCATCTGGAGAACAGGGCCAGGGCACATCTTTTTTTCCCTTGGTTAAGGGGAAGCCCACGCTGTGCATGCAAGGGACAAAATCATTTGGGCCAAGCGCTTCGAGAACTTTTTTCCCGACGTGCGTCATGATATGCATATTGCAGACGACATAGGCAGAATCTGTGATTTCAACGCCGATATGGCTCAAAGAAGAACCGATTGGACCCATGCAGTAAGGGATGATGTACATTGTTCTTCCCTGCATGCAGCCGGCAAACTTTGTTTTGAGCAGGGCGTGCATTTCATCGGGATCGCGCCAATTATTTGTAGGGCCAGCGTCCTCTTTAGATTTTGAACAGATGAATGTCGCCTCTTCGACGCGCGCAACGTCGGCTGGGCATGAACGGCACAAAAAAGAGTGGGGACGTTTTTGCTCATTCAGGGGGATAAATATTCCGCTGCTCACGAGCTTATCGCAGAGTGCATCGTATTCTTCCTGGGAGCCATCGCAAAAATGCACTGCGTCAGGTTCACACAATTGAACGGCTTCTTCGATCCAAGAAGTAAGACGTTTGTTTTGTGTCCATTCAGGAGGGAAATTGATTGAAGCCATGACTTAATGCGCAGACAAACTCTTGCGCCTCTTAAACTTATCCAAATATTCTAATGCTTTGCCTGTCCCTAAGCACACGGCGAGAAGAGGATTTGGAGCGATGATCACAGGAAGGCCGGATTCTTTGATCAATGCTTTATCCAGACCTTTGATCAACGCGCCTCCTCCTGCAAGAACCATTCCACGCTCGACAAGATCGGCAGCAAGTTCCGGAGGACATTTTTCTAAAGCAAGTTTGACGCTCTCTACAATTTGCTGGATAGGCTCAGCTAGACACTCTCGAATTTCAACAGAATTAATGCGTTTTGTGATCGGAAGTCCAGCCACCTGGTCGCGGCCACGCACTTCCATTTCAAGTTCATGCTCTCCAAGTGGATAAGCAGAACCGATCGTCATTTTGATCTCTTCTGCCGTCCTTGGGCCGATCATGAGGTTGTAGGTACGGCGCATGTAATTCACAATGCATTCGTCGAACTCATCTCCAGCGATACGGAGCGAACGAGACTCTACGATGCCCCCCAAAGAGATGATCGCAATCTCTGTGGTTCCGCCGCCGATATCGATAATCATGTTAGCGGAGGGCTCGTGAACGGGCAGATCTGCGCCAATGGCGGCTGCCATCGGTTCTTCAATCAAAAGAACCTCTTGAGCGCCTGCTCTGAGGGCAGAATCTTCTACTGCGCGTTTCTCTACCCCTGTGATCCCTGAAGGAACCGCGATTAAAATTTTGGGGCGGAACAAACTCCGCGCAGGAGTCACTCTCTTGAGGAGAGCCTTGATCATTCCTTCAGCAATCTCAAAATCAGCGATTACGCCATCTTTCATCGGACGGACCGCATGAATCTTGCGCGGCGTTTTTCCCAGCATCGCTTTTGCCTTATGGCCAACCGCCAGGACTTCATTGCTTGAAGAATCCACAGCGACAACAGAAGGTTCTGCAAGAACAATCCCCTTACCGCGAACGTAGACAAGAGTATTCGCAGTTCCAAGGTCGATTCCAATATCATTCGAGAAAATACCTGAAACTTGGCCGAACTTATCGAACATGCGACGGCCGAGTTTATCAAAGATTTGTTTCAGATTATGCTGATTTGATGACGCCATAGCCCATTTATTTTACATTTTTGCTGATGTACAAAGTCAAGTTTTAAGTCTTTAAAAGCTCTAATACATCTTCCCAAGTAAGTTTGGCAATAGCTTCATCATCGCAGCTCACGACTTTCTTGACCAACCCTTTTTTCCTCTTTTGCATCTCGGCAATCTTTTCTTCAATTGTATTTAAAGTAATTAACTTGTAAGCCGACACAGAATTTTTCTGTCCAAGGCGGTGAACGCGATCTGTCGCCTGACTCTCAACCGCGGGGTTCCACCACATATCGTAATGGATCACGGTATCCGCCCCGACGAGGTTGAGTCCCGTTCCGCCTGCTTTTAGAGAAACTAAGAAGACAGGAATCGCTTCATCTTCATTAAATTGTTTAACAACATCGAGACGGTTTTTGCTCGAGCCATCGAGATAAGCAAAACGGATTCCTCTCGCTTCAAAATCCTCCCTCATGATCTGAAGCATGCGGGTGTATTGTGAGAAAATGACCGTTTTATGTTTCCCTTCAATCAGAGTTTGCAAAAGATCGAGCAGCATCTCATACTTTGCAGAATCACCGGGTTCCGCCTTTTCTTTCGCGAAGATCGCTGGGTGACAGCAGATCTGCTTAAGTCGCGTGAGAGTGGCTAGAACATGGATTTGAACGCGGTCAAATCCGTCGCGCTGAACCAACTTGACGAGTTCATCTCTTGCAGACTGCGCATAAGAGCGATACAGCTCCTGCTGAACATCGGTGAGCTGACAGCGGTAGATCAGTTCAGAAACAGGAGGCAGATCGTCAAGCACATCTGCTTTCATTCTGCGCAAAATAAACGGAGAGACTTTCTTTCGGAGATAATCGAGGTTTTTTGTTTGCTCCTTTCCTGATACGCGGATGTATTTCTCCAAGAAACGGTCGAAAGTCCCCAAAAAACTAGGCATGAGGAAGTCGAATAAACTCCATAACTCATCAAGTGAGTTCTCAATGGGCGTACCAGAGAGAATCAGTCGATGCTCAGCCTGGACCATTTTGACCGATTTTGCGTTCCGCGTTCCACGGTTCTTAATATGTTGAGCTTCGTCAAGAATGACATAGCTGAAGTTGATCGGCTTATAATGCTCAATGTCTTTTTGAAGAAGCGTATAAGAAGTCACCATCACATCAAAATTGCGCGCTTGCTCAATTATTTTTTTGCGATTTGTGGGGATCCCGTCGACAACAGTCACTCTGACTTTAGGATTGAACTTGGCGAATTCTTCCTTCCAGTTGTAAAGAAGAGATGTTGGGCAAACGATGAGAGCTTTACTCGACTTCTGGGCCATCACCTGGGTTAAGGCCACGATTGCTTGAAGCGTTTTCCCAAGTCCCATGTCATCTGCTAAAATTCCATTGAGGTACATCATGCGCAGTCTTTCTATCCAACGAATTCCTTCGATCTGGTAGGCGCGCAAAGTCGCTTTAACCTCTTTCGGCACCTCTGTAAAGGTGAGCTGTTTTTCGCCAAGCATCTGCTTGCGGATTTCGATCAGCTTTTCCGTCATTGAAAACTTGACCGGCAATCCCTCGAACTGAGAGGCGTCGATATTTGCTAAACTCCAAAGCGGTCGCTCAATCTTATTATTTTCAAGCAGCTCGATACCCATCTCATCAAACAGTTGAATCACTCCCCCCAACCGATCGAGATCGAGGACGAGAATTTTTGGCATTTTACTGCCTTCACTCACCTTCTTTGCCTTAGATTTAGGAGACTCCAGCTCAATGAAAGAACGCTTAGCACCTAAGCACTCCCAAAGCTGATCGACGCGAACCCCTTTCAGCGCGCCATCGATGATAAGTTCAATTTCGTAAGTATCGATGCGAGAGGTATGACTTAGCTTCAAAGTGAAATTTGTCTGATCATAGATAAACTGATCGAGAAGATTTTGTGGACAGTTGAATGTGACGCGATGCTGATTCCGTGGAATCGTATCGGTCATGAATTCGACAATCTTTTTCTCAGATTTGGAAACATAAATCGACGCTTCAGCATTGAAAAGAAAATCCTGAAAAAGATCTTCAAGGATCTGTCTCTCCTCGACAAGATTGCGAGCCAAAATCCCCTGGTCCGTCACGAAAGAGGCTACATTTTCATAGGCAAGCTTAGCGATAGCGGAAGGAATTTTATTTCCATCATAAACAAAATAAAGGCTGGCATCGAGCTCTCCATCGAGATAAGAGATGTCGCACACGGCTTCGACATTGCCAACAAACGGCAGCGTTACGAAATCTTCTATCGCTTCTAGGTTTGCAACTTCTGCAAATTTTGCAAGTTGAGGTAAGGAATTTTCAACAAACGTTCCAAAAAGTGGCTCTGGAATCGTCATATCGCGAATTTGTCGCAAATTGCGCAAATGCACGCGTGTGATATTTTCCGAAAACTTATAGTAAGCCGTTTTGAAAAGCATTCCGGGACTTGCGCACTCAAAAAAACGCACTTCTTCCAAAGTAACAGCATCTTCGCCGATCAGAAGATGGGGATTGATTAAGATTTTAGACGTAGGTGGCTTGATATATTCCAAGGAAAAGCGCAATCGTGTGAGCACTGGAGAAAACCGCAAAGGAGTCTCCATTGTCCCCTCATAAATACCAGGCAACTGGGGAAGGTCGTCGTCTTGAGCAACAAATCCTTGTTTGATGAATTGCTGAGAAGCGATTTCAAAAGACTTGGCGAGCACCATACCAAACGTCTCTAAATCGAGTCCCGCAACGCGCAATGACCGTTCAGAATTGGCATTTTCATTAAATCTGGCTCCATCTCGGATCATTCGTACAATTTCTTGCTGTGTGGGGTCAAACGACTTCAAGGAAAAACAGTACTTTTTACCCCCTATAAAGATTGACTCTTCGTAGCGAAGCGCGTCCATGAATGGCTTAATCTGAGGAATATAAAGAGGCTTTGAGCGAAAAGGCAGGCGTAGTGCAAGCTGAATCTCAACAATGCCCTTGCTATCGGTGTCGCTACTAGGATTAAAAATCAATGCAAAATCAGCACGATCGCACTCCTGCTTTTCATAATTGCGGAAAAAGGGAGAAGCGGCAAGGTGCTGAGAAGAAAAGACGTACTCCTGAAGCAGCTGCTTTTGATAATGTTCTTCCTGCCTTTGAACCTCTTTCGTCTCCGCTTCTTTAATTTTTTCCAGTAATTTTTTCTTCTCTTCTTTATCGATGACCGACTTCTCACCCATCTGCTTCAAGCCATTTTCTTTCGAAAAAGCGACAAGAATCTTATCAATATGTTCTTCGAGATAAAAAAGAACAGCGGCCAAGTGATGGCAGTCGTAATTGTATGGACAATCGCAATCAGAATCGATCGTTTGGCAATCGACTCGATCAATTTCAATTTCACTCTCATAGCAATTATCAAATTGTCCTAAAACTTTCGCTGCAATGCGCATTGTTTTGGCATCGAGGTGCAAAAGTTTTGCAGAAACAACTTTTTGCTTATCGTAAAGATCCCGTCCTTCTTTAACGATGGATGAAGAAAAATCTTGCTTAAGCTTGCGAAAGTTCAACATAGGCTATCTATCATCTATTTTTATAAGTCATGAAGAAATGCTCGAAACTGCGATATGGCGCAACTTCTAAAATGCTTTTACCTCTTTTGGTTATGACATGCAACCATTTTTAAAAAAAGATTCTTTCCGCTCCCTAATCCCCATCCCTAAGTCCTTTTTTCTACGGAAAAAGAGAAGAAATCTCTCCAAGGTACAAAATTGATTTAGGAATAGGCATCTTGCAAAACGCGCTCTTCCGCTGGAAAGAAAAGTTGTACTCATTAAAAGGTGGAAATTTACCACCCGTTCGCCTCGCTCACTAGAGAGCAAGGCGAACGGGTGGTTATAACTTCAGTACAGATTTTAGTTACACCTGAAAAGAAATCACCGCTTGATACAAAAAAAACAGGTAGTTATACTCGATTCTCTTTTTGCGGGCGTAGCTCAGTGGTAGAGCATCACGTTGCCAACGTGAGGGTCGTGAGTTCGAGCCTCATCGCCCGCTATCTTAACACACAAGGCGGACAGAGATTAAAAATTTTAATCACAACTTCGCGACATAATATTTCTGCGGGCGTAGCTCAGTGGTAGAGCATCACGTTGCCAACGTGAGGGTCGTGAGTTCGAGCCTCATCGCCCGCTAAACCTTCAAAGACATCTAGGAGCATGTAATGGAACAAGCGGCAGCAGAAACTCAAACTCTACAAAACGACAACGTCCGTTTCAGTATCCATCATAAGCCCGCCTGCGTCGTCGAATTTGATACAGAAGCGCTTCAACCGCTGGTTACCCGCGCTCGTAAAAAAGCCATTCGCTCAATTGCTAAAGAGGTCGTACTTCCTGGATTCCGCAAAGGAAAGGCTCCTGATGCTCTCATCGACAAAAACTTCCCTAAGGAAGTGGATAAAGAATGGCAACAGGAAATTGCTAATGAATCCTTTCAAGAATGTCTAAAACTGGCTAAAATTCAAGTCCTGCACCGCGATGCAAAAATCTCTTTCAAAATGAAGAGCCATTCTTCAAGCGGAGCACTCCTCAATCTTTCCTTTGAATCTGAACCTAAAGTACCTCACGTCGACCCCAAGCAGATGCAGATGAAGACCATCAAGCGTCCTGAAGTCAATGACGATAAGATCAATGAAACAATTCGCCAAGTCCAACTCTTCTTTGCAAACTGGCAAAGCGTCACTGACCGCCCAATCCAAGAAGGAGATTTCGTCCTTCTCGACGTCGATGTGATTGAGGAAACCCCTTCCACCCCACTTTTTAGCAGCACTCGTTTTGAAGTCACCGAAAAATCGATGGCTAAGTGGATGCGCGATCTCGTCCTTAATAAGAACGCTGGAGACACCGTTGAAGGTATCAGCGTTCCTGATGAAGATGCGTCCGAAGAAGACAAAGAATCGCTCAAACCCAAAAAAGTGCGCATCACTATCAAATCCATCGACACAGCGACTCTTCCCGATTTAAATGACGATTTCGTCCAAAAATTAGGCGTCTCTACTGTCGAAGAAATGAAAAAAAACATCACAGATCTTCTCAATAAGCAAGCAGATGCCCACGTTTTAGAGGCGCAGCGCGAACAAGCGAGTGAATTCCTCTTGACTCACTACCCCTTTGATTTACCAGCAACACTCATCGAGAAGGAAACACAGTTCCGCTTTAGACAGCTTTTGCAGGATAATGACTTTCAGAAATATTGGAGTTCTCTCAGTGGTGAGGATCGCAATAAGACAATTCAAACCGTCTACCAACAATCTGAAAAAGCAGTGAAAATGTTCTATCTGTGCAGACAAATCGTTGCTGATGCGAACATCCGTATCACATCTGCAGATATCCCTGCGCCTGCAACTTCTGCGCTAGAAATGCTACTCAATCCTCAAAACATGTTCCACCATCAGAAAAATCCTGAGACGGAACATGCCGAAGCCTACTCAAGACTCGTTCTTGAAAAAGCAGAAGATTTCATCATTAAGAACGCTACAGTATAATTCTTGCGGATTAAATTTAGCTTATTCCATACTAAGGGAAAAGAAAAGACTCGATTTGCACGTTCTTAGCAACGTCAGATCGAGGACTACAATGATTCTCTAATGCTAATTCAAACGACTTTGAGGTCTGGCAATGTACTCAATTCCCTATGTCATCGAAGATACCGGCCGCGGCGAAAGAGCCATGGACATCTACTCCCGCCTTTTAAAAGACAGGATTGTCTTTATCGGTGAAATCAATGATGCAGTTGCAAACACAGTCATCGCCCAACTTCTTTTCCTACGCGCTGACGACCCAAAAAAAGACGTCAACATTTACATCAACTCTCCCGGGGGCTCCATCACTGCTGGGCTTGCGATCTATGACACGATGCGCTTTATGGGTTATGATATCAACACGTATTGCCTTGGATTGGCTGCATCGATGGGTGCTTTACTTCTCTCTGCGGGAACCAAGGGAAAACGCTTTGCCCTCCCCAACAGCCGCATCATGATCCATCAGCCATCAGGCGGCATCGGCGGAACGTCGGCAGACATTGCCCTCCAAGCCAAAGAAGTGATCTATCTGAAAAGACTTTGTTCTAAAATTCTAGCGGACGCTTCAGGTCAACCCTTTGAGCGGATTACAGAAGACTCTGAGCGCGATTTCTTCATGAGTCCTGACGAAGCTGTCGCCTACGGGCTTATCGATAAGGTAGCGACGCAGCCACAAAAAATGCCAGCAACGCCAAAACTTTAATAAAGCGGATATTCGAAACTGTATGAGTAAAAAAGAAAAAGAAGGGCCTCATTGTTCCTTCTGTGGTCGCGCTGAAGAGGCGGTGGAAAAATTGATTTCCGGTCCTGAGACATACATTTGCGACAAATGCGTCCGTCTGTGCATGGAGATTGTCGAAAAAAAACCTGTCCACCATGAGCTTAAGCTGCTCAAGCCGCAAGAAATCAAGGACGCCCTAGACGAGTATGTCATCGGGCAAGAAAAAGCCAAAAAAACCATTTCTGTTGCCGTCTATAACCACTACAAGCGGATTCGGTCGACACAAAAAGAAGGCGGGATTGAATACAGCAAGTCGAATGTGATGCTTCTCGGACCTACGGGTTCAGGCAAAACTTTAACCGCACGCACCCTGGCTAATATTCTCGACGTTCCCTTCGCTATCGCCGACGCAACGACGCTGACCGAAGCCGGCTATGTCGGAGAAGACGTAGAAAATATCATCCTGCGCCTCGTTCAGGCAGCCGATTACGATATCGCACGCGCAGAAATGGGCATCATTTACGTCGATGAAATCGACAAGCTGCGCAAAACCACAGGCAATGTGTCGATCACTCGGGACGTTTCCGGCGAAGGCGTTCAGCAAGCCCTGCTCAAAATCGTAGAAGGAACGGTTGCCAATGTTCCTCCTAAAGGAGGCAGGAAGCATCCCAACCAGGAATACATTCGCGTCAATACCCAAAACATCCTTTTCATCGTCGGAGGAGCCTTTGTCCACCTCGAGAAGATCATCGCCAAGCGTCTGGGAAAAAGCACCATCGGATTCGATGCGGGCGAATCGCGCACCTTTGACGCCCACGAGATGAATTACCTTCTCTCCAAAGTAGAGCCTGAAGACTTGATTCAATTCGGGATGATTCCCGAGTTCGTCGGAAGGTTTAATAGCATCGCAAACTGCAATGAATTGACCACCGAAGACCTCGTCAACATCCTCACAACGCCTAAAAATGCCATCGTCAAGCAATACATCCACCTCTTCGAGGAAGAGAACGTCAAGCTTAGCTTTACAGAGGACGCTCTCCGCACCATGGCTGAGAAAGCCAAAGAAACGGGAACGGGCGCTAGAGCGCTACGGATGATTGTGGAAACACTACTGATGGACTTGATGTTTGAAGTGCCGTCTGACCCAACCATCAAAGAAGTCATCGTCGATAAAGAATGCGTTCTCAAACAGAGACCACCAAAAATCGTTCGCCGCTAACTCTTGCCTCCAGTTCTCGACGGTACCTAATTCTGTTTGAAACTCGCAATCCAATTTTTGAAAAAGGGAGCTTTTGCTCCCTATTTTTAGAACAAATGCCGGCTTTTCAACTCAGCGATTTTAGCTTCCGTTTCTGTAACGGTAGGAGGAAGCGGATTCGTATTCTCGAGAATAGCCTTGGCGTTATCCTTGAGGCTTTCCAACGTAGGCACAAAGCCAGCATCATATTGCTGTACCGCAGCAAACATGGCATTTAATGTAGGAGTAGTGATTTCCTCTTTGGATGCTGGATTCTTCTCTTTTCTGACAACAAATCGAACCAAGTCGTCTTCTACGCCATCCTTATAAGCGCTGCTGTTTTCTTGTGACCAGTACTCTGCAGCCCCTTTTCGTGCCAACTCCTCAGGTAAGACAGAATAAGCAAGAGCGGCAGCCCATTTTGCATGGGTTTCGTCTTTTGGAACGTCCGGAGTCGGGGTAGTAATTATCTCTTCAAGTTTTTGGAGAACACTCTTGCTCACCATTTCTTTATGGATACTGTCGAGATGAGTTTGAAGCGCTCCTTGAATCATTGTGGCAATTTGATTAGCGCTATGAAGCTTTTTCTCTGAATCGCTTTGATCTATAGAGCCTGCAAAAGCGATAGCGACAAAGAGACCGAGTCGATTAATTTTTGCATGTTTACTCAGTTCCGTAATAGCATCTAGCGCCTTCTTTCTCTCTGGTTCAGTCGTCGCATTACTGAAGTTGTCTCTATGTGTTTTTAACTCTTTATCGATCGTTTTTTGCATCTGACTAATGATGCTCTCGGCCGCTGTAATTCTTCTTAACGCTTTATCTTGCTCAATAGAATTAGAAACTTGAGCACAATAAAGCTTCATCGCCACTTTAGCACAGGACGAATAATCATTTTGAATCTTCTGCGTAATCGTACTCGGTGTTATTGAAGAAGCATTGCTAGGCGCCTTGGAATTGGGAGCGATTGCTGGGGAAGTGGGTGCATCCGGCCAAACAATGTTAGCAAGAGCGATCAATTTTTTTGCGCTTTCTTCTACGGCAAGATCTGAGGCCATCAACGCTTTTAAATCTTTCGTTGTTATTCCTCCAGAGCCATCAGTCTCATATATCCAAACTATCCGGTTATCGATATCAATTTGGACCTGCTTATCCTGATCTGCAACCAAACCTTTTAAAGCACAAAACGCTTCTTCTATTCTTTGCATGAGCGCTGCATCGACAGTGGCGTCTTTGCGAAACCCACCGCCAAGATCCTTATAAATAGAAACTCGCTCTTTGCGACGGTTGATATCAATTGTAATTTCTTCGCCTCCAGAATCGGAAGCGGAGAGAGACACCGAGTCATCGTCAGAAGAAGAGGATGAGGAGGAAGAATCGGATGAAGAGGCTGAGGAAACAGAACTCGTTTGGGACTTCGGGACTGGATCTTTTCCTTTAGCGGGATCGGGAAGCAAATCCCCCTCTACTTCTTCAAATAACCCTCCACCTACAGGCCAAGTTGGAGATTCATCAAAGTAGCTTGAATTATTAAAGATGTGATTATATTTCCCACTCCCACCAACATGTCCTGTCATAGGTCCTACCTCTATTTAAATATATTGTTTATTATAGCAATAAAAACCTAATTAAAGAACATTTTTTTCATGTTTTTAAGTAAAAATGAAATAAAAAACATTAACCTTAAAAGGTTATAAAATTCGAAAAAACTCTCTATAATTATTATCAGCGCGTTGCACTCACCTAATCCCCTTAAATTCAAATAGTTAAGAATAAATTCTCATCGGTCTATCCGACTTTGCATAACTCATTGAAAATCAGATATCAAATCTATCAACTACAACTTCTTTATTATCAATAATATAAGGATTTTAAAAAATTAAGAGTTGTTAAAGCCTATAATTAAGGAGTTTAAAGATATCTTAAAATAAATGTTTAATTAAAAATTGGTTTCATATAAAATAAATATTGAGGGAATACGTGACTATGTAATTACCCTCGGAAAATTAAATAACAAAACTAAAGAGTAAAAATAATATGAGTATGTCAGTTGATCCACAAAAAGATTTGAACGGCTTTATTGAGCAGTGGGAAAAAGCTGGGAAGCAATATGAGGCTGATTATGGCCAATTGCTCGCTATGATCCAGCAGATGCTGGTACTCGCGAAAAAAGGCGAAGTTGGGGAAGCATTTCAGATGGCTCAAATGGTTGTAATGCCTGGTGCGATGCAGGTTCAGGGTGATCAGATGAGAGAACTTGCTTCTTCTATGAACATTAGCTCCGCATTAGAAGAGTTTACGACACAAGCTCAGAATGACATGAACGCCGGTGGCAGCATGACGACGCAGCAGGGGGATGACTTTGTTAAATTCCTTAAAGAATTCCTTAAAGACATTAACGCAACTCCGCCTCCCGCTTGGTTGGATCCAAACACTAAATCTGCTCTTAATGATGCAATCCATAAAATCTGTGAAGCATTTGGATGTTCTAGTCCAGACGCCCCAGGCTTTACAGGGGATAAGATAGCGGCGATGATTAACAGTTGGACGAAGGATCCAACAGGCACCGTTTGGACAACGCCAACTGGCCAATTCCCTAACCCTGGTGGAAAGACAGGACAACAGTGTTTGCAAGACTTGCAATCTGGTTTTACTCAGTGGAATAACACCGAATCGGCTCAGTCTCAGGTTCTGCAATCTCAAGAGCAGTTTGCGGGTAACGTGTTTAACCAGTACATGAACACCTGCGCGGATATTTTCCAAGCGTCGCAGAAGCAGGCGCAAACGATGGTTCAAAACCAAAGAAGTCAATAATTATAAACTATAAAAAAGAGGTAAACCATGAGCTTTTTATTAGCAGTAATGGAAGCCGTTACTCGCTGTGTCCAGACCGGCTCGGAACAGCAGCTTGCGGATACGGCAACGACGACATTGGACGTCGGTATCGAGCAGAGCGTTTACAAGACTTGGCTAGAAAAGATTAACAAAGCAACTAATAGCGTGCAGTCGTGGGCTAAGCATTTGAAAGACGGCACTTACCCTCCTAACATGGATAAATCTCAATGTCAAAACGCTTTAACCAAAGCTCAGGCGACCCTACAAAATATGCAAACAGAGGAACAGACATACACCCAACAAGCAGACTCCGGTGTTCAAGCGATGCAGAACCAAACCGGACAGGACTCATCGACAATGCAGCAGCGTGTGCAATTGGAGGCGGCAATCAACCAGGTCGCACAAACTCTCACTTCTGTGCTCGGCCAACGTTACTAAGTAAAAAAAATAAAAAGGATAGATTATGTCTACAGTGAATAGCTTTAATGATGAGTTTGAGCTTCAAGAGCTCGCTCAGCCTGTGAATGTCAGCAAAAAAGAGAAGGATACAGAAGTAGCGCTTGCCCATTTGGCGCTTCTGATTGAAGAAGTGATGGAAGCCATGACTTCTCCTGCAATCGCTGGGACAAATAGCAAGATTGTCCACCCTAATTTCCAGGAGGAAGCTTCTCATGCAAACAATGGACCTTCCAATGCTCAGATGGAAGCCGCCTACAGTGCAATGATCGGACTTCTTGCGCAGCTTCAGGGAGATATCGCGAAATACTCGAATCAAATCGCCAACTTTAACGCTGAAGTGGGAAAAGCTTTGATGAATGAGATGCAAAGCCAATTTAATCAAACAATGAAACAGCTGGATAAGATTGGTCAAGAACAATCGAATTCCTCATGGTGGTCTACGTTTACAAAATGGATTGAAGGAATCGTTGCTGCGATCGGGGTTGCAACAGCGAGCCTTTGTGGCCAGCCCGAGCTTGCTCTTATCATTCTCGGCTTTACGACGCTCTCGCTTTCCGGAGGCATGGATAAGCTCACTCAGGGCATTGCCGACCTGATCAGCAAGGCTTTAGTGGCAGATGGTATGCCTAAAGACCTCGCGGATAAGATTGCAAAGGTCATCGCCGACGTCATCGTCGTCGCTACAACAATTGTGGCGACTGCCTTGACATGCGGAGCATCCGCAGCAGGGACAGTAGAAGCAGCAGTCGATGAAGCAGCAGCAGGGGGCGCTCAAGCCGCTGAAGAAGTGGAATCCTCTTCGCAAAAGCTTCTCAACTTTTTGGTAGACAACAATCCTTTTGCCAAGTTGTCTAAAACGGTGAATTTGACACTGCTTACCGGATCGATGGCAGTCGGTTCGACAAGCTTTGGACAAGATATCATGGCTGCGGCTTGCGCTAACCTGCCGGAAGGCACCGAAAAAGAAGCTTTAATGACAGCGATGGGGGTTGTGGTCGGCATTTTAACTGCCCTTGTAGGAGTTGGCACTAGCATCGCGCTTGCTGCGGGACCTGAATCGGAATCAGTTCTAAACACCATTGTTAAAAATATCACCACAAAGATAAAGGACCTTTTGAATGTTCAAGAGTTCACTTTGTCCACAGCATTGAGAACGCTGATGGGGGCGCAAGTCCTCGGTGCGATGCTCCAGTTTTCCGGACAAACAGCATCGGGTGTGATCTACGGCCAGCTGGCACAGACAATCCGCGATCAGGGAGAAATGCAAGCCTTGCTCTCCGAGCTCCAAGCGCTTCTTAAAATGAATAGCTCTCAATCATCGACTAACTCTAAAGCCCTTGCATCGGAGATGAGAACATGGGGATCTGAGATTGCAGGATTATCGCTGCGCTTAAACGATGTTCAAAGGGCCGTTGCCCAAGAGCTCCAAGCTTAATAAAATGATTAATCATAAAAAAGAGGAAAAAAACGATGCATATCCAAACTAACCAAACAGAAAACACTTCTTATGCTGCGCAGCCAGGCTTTGGCGGAATGAATCAGGTTTCCAGCGGACCTGCTGGACTCTTGTACTCTCTGTCCAATCAGCTGATCCAGATTTATAACCAACTTCAAAATCTGTACGGCCAGGTGGCCAACGCTGAGACGACGGTTCAGCAAGACACGATCATTTCTGGAGCCGCAGCTCAAACAGATGCTGCAATCCAGCAATCGAACAGTATTTATTTCCAAATGGGGGAAGCATTATTCGGCGGCGTAGCTACTGCCGGATCCACAGCCTTTGAAGCATACAAAGGCGGCGACTTGGATAATCAGATGGGAGATCTTGAAAAGGAAAAAGCTCCTCTAGAACAGTTAGATAAGCTGCAAAAGAAAGAAGATCTTAATTTTGGCAGAACAATCGGAACCCGCGAACCAACCGGGACAGAGATCACAGCGCGCGTCAACGAACTTAAGAGCGGGAAATACGCGAACACTGGAACTCATGATCCTGAAGTCATTAACCAGAAAGCGATCAATGAGATGTCGGATGAAGATTATACCCAGTTCAAAAAGGATCTGGACAACAAGCTCATGGATAAAGAAAAGCGGATCAACACCCTGCAATCCCGACGCCAAGTACAGCAATCGAGCTATAACTCTTACAGCCAAATCGGCACACAAATGGCAAACTCAGCCTTTAAAGGAGGAGAAGCTACGACAACTGCGAGAGCGGGTCAAGCGCAAGCGATCCAACAGACCTCGAGCGGTGTTCAGCAGATGGCGGGAAGCACTGCGGATTCCTCAAGAGGAAGCATCGGTCAAGACTACGCCAAAGTCAGCGACGCGATCGCCGCAGCAAGACAGGGTGCGCAAGCCTACGCGCAAACCTAAGCCCAGCGCACTTTCTAGCACGAGGGTTTTCTTTAGCCGTTGTCTTCTTGACAACGGCTTTTTTTATCCGTATGAGTAGCTTCATGACGAACATCCATTTTGAGCTGCTACCCATCGAGATCCACGCCTCCCGCCTTCTGGCTGTCCTGAGATCCCAGTTTGCAAAAGGGGTGACGCTCACAGATCTCGCGTCTTCCATCGAAACAGAATCTCTCCAAAAAATCCGTACCGATGTAGGAAAGGCGCTTTGCTCTGAAGCTGAAGATGCCTTCATTGATGCCCAAAGAGCCCTTCAAGAATCTTTAAAATGGCTGGAATCGATCTCTATTGTCCGAAAAGAGATCCTATTTTCAAAGACTCTTCCAAAAGAAGAACATGAGGTCATCCAACATGCCAAAGCTGAGCTTCAACATTTAAGCCAACAGCTTATTCCCGCATTGAACGCCATTGTTGCCAAGAGAGAGGAAAAGTGCAAAGACCTTAGCCGCACTCTTAAAGAGACAATTGACTTCATGGAAAAAGAGACTGCCATCCGGACCCAAAAAATCGTACTTGACTATGAGAGAATGGGAGTAGAGAGCTTTTCCAAAGTCCAAGAGATCTTCGACACGTTTTTTACCCATTTGAAGAGTCATTCAGACGCCATCATTGATTACATCAAGCCGAGGATGCAGCAGTGGAATAGGGATGCGCTAAGCACAGGGCGCGGGTTTCTTATCGAAGCCATCCCCGAATTCCCTTGCTCCCTACTGTTTTCAATTCGAGGAGAATGTCGCCTGATCTTTGAAAACGTCGGTCATCTACTGGGTTCTGGGTTGGATAAGCTGGTCTTTCGTTCGATTTGCTTGCCTGAAGGGAAAATTCAGGCCTTGATTAAACCCATTTTCCATGAAGAATCTCCTGAAAATAAGGATTCCGAGATAAAATATTCCCGGGAGAAGGTCCAATTCATGGGGATGTGGCTGGAAACAGAAATGCTAATGAAACTAAAGGGAGCAAGAGGGATCATCGCCTTGGAGGAGAGGATGGTCTTTGAATGGGACGGGGAAAAAAGACTCTTTTTGGCTGAAGATTACTACTGGGACGGTTCCTTGTGGGATTATTTGAAGTATCCGATCAAAAACAAGATTGAATCAGCGAAAGTCTCTCCTCAAAAGCAAAAGGAAATTCTCTCCGACCTGCTGCAGGGACTTGTTGCCATTCATCAATGTCACATTGTCCATCACGACATTAAACCCGACAATATCCTTTTCGATTCGCAAAAAGAAAGATCTGCTGTCATTGCCGACTTTCATTTAGCGACTTATCTTGGAGACGCTTCTAGACTCAAAAGGATCGGGTTTGTCCCCAAATGGGCCCCTCCTGAGTACGCAAAAATCGAACTCAGCCCCAATAGATCCTTTGAAGAGATCTTACAAGAGCGTCTTTGCATCACATCGGGAAAGTTGGATGTATGGGGGATGGGCCTCATCTTTTATATGTTGACGACCTATGAGCTCCCCTTTTGGGTACAAACGGAAATGCAGACCTTTGACCCAGTAGAGGAAGAAAAGCTATTCCAAGTGACCGGCAATCTAAGAAGGGGGTGGCTTCCCGAGCATCTTAAGAGTTCCCCCTATTTCCCCCTCTTGGAGAAAATGCTGGAGCCAGATCCTTTAGACCGCTGCACATCTCTTGAGGCGCTTGAGATCCTCAATCAGCTCGTCATTTAACTGCGCATCCAATCCGATCGCTTCGCTTTTTTGATTTTGGAAGATTTCTTTTTTTGAGGGGCTTTTGAAAGAAGGGATTCGGGGCTTTCTAATTTCTCCTCTTTTTGAGCATGAATCAGCTTGACAAGCTCTTCCCCTTCTTGGGCTAGCTTTTCCTTGGATTCCTGGATCCTTTTCCATTGTTCAGGGGTGAAATTAGCGGGGTTTTCTGCATTGGCGATAAGCTGCTCTTCGCTAATCCCCGATTTTTTGCACATAATTTTGATGTGGTCCTTCATGTGTTCATGCAGCTCCTTCATCATGCGGGCGGCGGCGATCTTGTCCTCTTGATCACCAGTGATGATCATCTGCTTCAGAAGCTCAATAAAATCGAGCGATTTTTGAAAGATCTCTTGGACATTCCCTCCCCTTCCCTCTGCAGCCTGCTGATACATGAAAATCAAACGCGAAAACTCTTCTCTGAACATTAAGAACGCATCCATTGAGATTTTTTCGACTTTTTACCCCCTTTCCCTAAGGAAGGCTTCTTGCCCAGCCCCTCTACTGCCTTTGCGAGGTCTTCCCCGGCTTTGGAAATTTGCTGCCTTGATTCCTGAATAGCGGCCCACTGCTCGGGGGTAAAATTGGAGGGGTTATCTGCATAGGAGAGAAGCTGCTCTTCCGTGAGACCCGATTTCTCTGTAATTTGCTGGGCAGCGATGATCATCTGACTATAAAGTTCGCTCATCATCTTCATCGCCTCCTGCTTCTCTTCGGGAGTACCCTTCTCAATCTGCGTTTTGAGATGCTTGAAAAATTCCAAAGATTGGGAAAAGACTTCGTCCAGGCTCGAGAGGTTTCCCTCGGCCCCTTCACGAAACAGTTTGAGTAAACGATCAAAGTCATCTTTCAGCATCGAATATCGCCAACAATAATAGTCCCCTTAATTTTATTATCATTAATTAACATTTTTAATTCACTTTATTTAAAAAAATGAGAAAAATTACCCTCCATATAGAACAGCACTCAAAGTATACTAAAGCCGATTCTTGAACCATTTTTGCTATGTAAAAAGCTTTTTGCAGTTGCTTTTAACAGAATAAGGGGTTAAACCTTTGGTGGTGTGGGTATATAGGGAGTGTTTGGCTTTGCTTGAACCATTGATAAGAAGGCTTGCTGAAGAACTGGAGCTTGACGAGGTGCCTGTCAGGGAAAAAGATAGCGCCTACCAAGTGCTTCTGAACACAGACTTAAAGATCCGCATTCAAGAATTGGATCCGGGACTTGCGTTTTGGGCACGGATTGCGCCCTGTCCCAAAGAGAAGCGGGAAGATCTCTTTATTTTGCTCATGAAAGCAAATTTTCTAGGCCAGGGAACGGGGAATAATACGATTGCATTGGACGAAAATGAGAACTTCTTGACACTCTCTTCTGTTTTACCGTATGACATGAACTATAAAACGTTCAAAGATGCGCTAGAAGATTTTGCAAATTATCGCGACTATTGGAAAGAAGAAATCATCCGATATAACAAAGCGGCCCAAGAAAATATATTCTGATCTGAAGATTTTTTTAAGGAATTACTAATTAATGGCTGGCTATCTCATCGCAGAGGAAGGCCCTCTCGCTGGACTTATCGTCCGGATGGAAGAGGGAGAGGAATGGATTTTAGGCAGAGACCCCGACGAAGTGACCATCGTGCTCGAAGATCCGATGGTTTCGAGGAAACATGTCATCTGCAAGCTGACTGCAGAAGGATACATTCTCGAAAATTTAAGCTCGGTCAACCCTGCGACGCAAGACGGAAAGGTGATCACCGAGCCTGTTTTGCTGCGCGAAAATGACATTTTACAAATTGGAAGCACGTTTTTCCGTTTCACCGAAAAAACGCCCTCCGATACCTTTGAGGATACTTCCATTCCTCACGAGCCCGAAATGATTGAAGAAAAAGAAGACCTCTCTTCTGTAAACGTCGAAACGACGGATGAAGTTCGCTGGTTTCTAAAAGTCATTTCCGGTCCAAATAGCGGTGCAGAATTCGCCATGCAGCGCGGGTCTACCTATATTTTGGGAAAAGACCCCAACTTATGCGACATTGTTTTTCAAGATTTGAGCGTTTCCAGGCAGCATGCCCGTCTAATTGTCGACAATGATAACGCTATTTTTATCGAAGATTTGGGCAGCCGCAACGGCGTTCTCATCAATGGTGAGCCGGTGACGGATAGGCACCCCATTTCTTCTCAGGATCTGGTCGCTTTGGGTACAACATCCTTTTTGATGCTTGACCGCGAGCAAGTCCATGAGACTATTATTTCTCCTCCTTATATCCACCCATCCAAACCTGAAGAAGAACTCCCTGCTCCTTCCACTTCCACTGCAGAAGCTGTCATAGAAAGGAAAGACTGGCGCGAGATCATCATCCCGAAAAAACATCTCATCCTAGCCGGAGTATTTAGCCTCGCTGTCCTTGCAGGACTTGTTAGTATGATGGCTCTATTTAAATCTAATACGATTGTTGTTCCTGTCGTCGATGAAAGTCGCACTATTCGAGAGGCTATCCCAGGATTTGAAGATGTGCAATTTTCCTATAATCCCTCGAACGGAAAAATCTTTTTAGTCGGCCATGTCCTGACTGCCGTCGACAAACAGGAGCTTCTTTACAAAATTAATAACCTTCCTTTCATCCGAAGCGTTGAAGACAATATCGTCGTCGATGAACTTGTTTGGGAAAACACAAACGCTCTATTGATGACCAATCCCAACTGGATCGGTGTTTCCGTTTACTCCCAAGTTCCGGGCAAATTCGCACTCAGAGGATATGTGCAAACCCCGGAGCAGATGCAGGCCCTCACCGATTACATCAACCTCAACTTTCCTTATCTTGATAAACTTGACAACCAGGTTGTGATCGAAACAAACTTGGAAACTCAGGTGGGAAGCATGCTTCAGGCAAGAGGATTTAGCGGGGTTACCGCTCAGATTAATAACGGGGAAATTGTTCTAGCCGGCAGAGTCGACCAGAAACAAACGCATGCTTTTTCCGAAATGGTCGATCAGATGAGAGCGCTCAAAGGCATTCGAACCGTAAAAAACTTTGTGATTTACACTACCGCTGATACCTCGCGCATCGACATCTCCTCCCAATACAGAATCTCAGGATACTCGAAAAAAGATGACCAAAAAATGTTCATTGTGATTAATGGAAGAATCCTCAGTATTGGCGATACGATCGATGGGATGACAGTTACAGGAATTCTTCCAAATATGGTATTGCTTGAAAAAGATGGATTAAAATTTAGAATTAACTACAATCTGCAATAAGCTACGGGCACCTCTCGGAGAACCTTTTGGATAGCGCTGTAGTAGAATACACCAATGGAGCGAAGCTTATGTACGGCTTAGAAAAGAAAGAGAGAGCTCTTTTTGAATTCGACCTCGAAAAAGAATTAAAGAGCAATCCTTCAAAAGCGAAAGAACTCCTTAAGACAGTGGATGCGCGCATTCATGAAATCAAAAACACTTTAAGACAGGGCACGAGCTCCGAAGGCTTCGATCATTTAGGTGTTTTGCTCCACGGTTACGCAGCCTTACAAAAAGTACTAACGAAAATTGCCAATAAGAAATAATAAAAGGAGAATTCCTCATGGCTGAATCCCAATGGTGTACAATATCATTCACTACACTGATTAAACAATACCAGAAGCTGCAAAGCCAGGTTATTTCCCAAGTCCGCGCTGTTGCGAGTAAAATTTCTCAAGCGACGCCGGGTAAGTTCCTGTTGTTGCAATTCTCGATGAGCCAAGTGACTCAGATCGGCGAATCGATTTCTAACTTGATCTCGCAGGTGCAATCGGTGGTCAATAACATGGTGCGGAATCAGAAAGTCCAGTAATCCGTTCCTTGCTTCGTTTGAAAACTTTAAAAATAAGGTGGTAACATGGGACAGCTTCAACAATACAAAGATCACTTCATCCTATTGGCTGAAGCCGGTTTTATTGCGATTAACCAAGCCGATGAAGATGCAGCAATCAAGCTGTTCAAGGCCGCAGAACTCCTCGATCCTCAAAACGTGCTTCCAAAAATCGGTTTTGGCTACATGCATCTCTGTAAGCTTGAGCTTAAGCAAGCCGCTAAATCCTTTGAAAGCATCTTAGCAGAAGATCCACATAATGAAATGGCGCGCGCTTTTTTGGGCCTCAGTCTGTCGCTCAATCCCGCAGAATGCGCAAAAGGAGAAAAAGTGCTTGAAGAATCGCTCAAATCGTCCAAAGATCCCGCTGTACAAGGGCTAGCAAAAAGTTCATTGGAGTTTGTCGAGAAGTTTGTTAAAAAATCTCCTTCTCCAGCACAAAGTGCGATGCACCAAAAGAAGGACCACAAATAAATCAGCTCATTTTCAGTCACCTTCGGCATAAAAGGCGGAAATCTCTTCCGCTTTTTTTTACAAAAAAATCAGAGTCAAAGGAATTTATATTTAGATTTTATTTAGATTAATGAAATTAAGATGATAAACAAAGTATCTTCATGACCAAAAATATGCTTTGTGATATTCCTAAACTAGCGCCCTCTGAAATGAGCTTTTTTGTTGAGTGGCTTTGCTCTCAAAAAGTTTTCTTTTGAAGAACGCACAATCCAACACCCCAATAGAGTGAGAGTTTCCAATGGCAGATAATTCCTTGCCCGGCGGCGTCGAAGATCCAGGAAGAGTTTTTTCCACAGAATCCATTGGGTCAAGCGGAAAAGAAAGCCTTTCTGTCCCCAACCAATCTTTTACAGCCTTTATGCAGAAGGGAGCAGCGCCTACTCCCATGGAAACCGCAGGGAAATCCTCAACGATTTCTCCTTTCAGCTTGATGCAGGGTCAACCTCCTGTGGCAACAACGCCGAGTCTTGACACACTTATGACACAAGTTAAAAATGTCCACAGCACTCTAGGAGACATTAACACGCAACTCAACACACCTAATCTTAAATTGAAAGCTTCTACTAAATACCTTGTAAAGAACAAACTCACCGATGCCAATGAACATCTCCGCTCTTTCAATGAGCGAATCGGCGCGGAAGTTCCTAAACAACCAGATGCGAGTAAATTTTCTGGGCCTTTGGGTAGGTTTTTTGCTTACTTGAACGACGGACAGGCTCAGATGGAACAGGCCAAAATACAGCTTCAAAATCTGAAGGAAAAAGGAACGAATATGTCTCCAAGCGACTTTCTTCTGGTTCAAATAAAAATGAATAAAGCACAACAGCTCCTCGAATTTACTTCTGTGCTTCTTTCGAATGCTGTTTCCGCATTTAAACAGATAATGCAAGTCCAACTTTAAATTTTTGTGGAGGAGTTTTATGGATACAATCATTTTTATTGCTCTTACAGAAGATACTTCTCCCAAAAGGAATAAATAAGCGATGGAACAACCTCCGGACTTTGAAAATCTCATTACCCACCTTGATGAGCTAGAACTCACTACTGTGCATGGCCGCATTACTGAAGTTGTAGGAATGCTGATCAAAGCCGTGGTGCCTCAAGTCAAAATGGGCGAGGTAGTGGTGATCAAGCGCGATGGCGAGCCTCTAATGGCAGAGGTCGTCGGTTTTACGCGTGAAGAGGTGTATCTTTCGCCGCTGGGCGAGATGTCGGGAATTGGAACTTCTTCCGAAGTAATTCCTTTGCGCATGCCCATGCACATCAAGGTGGGCCCGGGCTTATTAGGCCGCGTCTTAAACGGTTTGGGCAAGCCCATAGACATAGAGACAAAAGGCCCTTTGACCGATGTAGAAGAATCCTTTCCAGTCATAGGCCCCCCTCCCGATCCCCTCAAGCGAAGCTTAATTGAAGAGCCAATCTCTGTAGGAATACGCTGCATCGATGGCGTACTTACATGCGGGAAAGGACAGCGCATGGGCATTTTTGCCGCAGCAGGCGGCGGAAAGTCTACCCTGCTCGGGATGATAGCGCGCAATGCAAAAGCCGATGTGAATGTAATCAGTTTGATCGGCGAGCGCGGACGCGAGGTGCGCGAGTTCTTAGAGAATGATTTAGGTCCTGAAGGGATGGCGCGATCGGTGATCATTGTGTCCACCTCCGACCAAGCGGCGCAGCTCAGAATCAACGCTGCCTATGTGGGCACAGCCATTGCTGAATATTTCCGCGAGCAGGGAAAAACCGTCATTCTAATGATGGACTCTGTCACGCGTTTTGCCCGCGCCTTACGAGAAATTGGCCTCGCTGCGGGCGAGCCTCCCGCTAGAGCTGGCTTTACTCCTTCCGTTTTTGCGACACTGCCTCGTCTTTTAGAGAGATCGGGTAATTCGGAAAAGGGATCAATGACAGCGTTTTATACCGTGCTGGTCGCAGGCGATGATATGAATGAGCCAGTTTCTGATGAAACCCGGTCCATTCTCGATGGCCATATTATTTTATCTTCCGAGCTCGCGCGCCAATACCACTACCCTGCCATCGATGTTCTCGGCTCCATCAGCCGTATTCTTTCAAATGTCGTCGATAAAGAACATCTTCAGCTGATTGGAAAAATTCGCGAAGTCCTTGCTAACTTCAAGAAAAATGAGTTGCTCATTCGCATTGGAGAATACAAGCCAGGCTCAGATAAAGGAGCTGACTTTGCGATTAAATACATCGACAAAGTGAATCGTTTCTTAAAACAATTGGTCGATGAAAAATCAAGCTTTGAAGAAACTTTGCACCAACTTAAAGCTTTATTTCGATGAGCGATGCCCCACATCACTATCCTCTTGAACAAATCGCAATCATCAAACAGAAAAAGTTCGATGAAGCCGAGAAAGTTCTTCGGGAAAAAAAGAAAGCTTTAGAGCTCGAAGAAGAAAAACTTATTGCTGTTGAAAAAGAACGGGATGAGGTGAAAGATCACCGCTTTGCCAAATTGACGCAGCTTCGCGAAAAAATGGATGAGGGTGCGCCATCAGATAAGATCCAACAAATGCGCTATTACCTAAAAATCGTGGATGAAAAGCTGAAATTGAAAGAGGTGAAGGTTAAAGAGCATCAAAAGCTTGTCGAAAATGCCAAGCAGCAAGTGGAAAATGCGCGCGCTGACCTTCTCAAAAAACAGCAAGATGTCGAAAAGATGCAAATCCATCGCAAGGAATGGGAGAAAGAAGTCAAAGCCATCGCAGAGCATAAAGAAGGCGTTGAATCCGATGAGATGGGATCTTCCCTCCATCAGCGCCGCAAGCAAGCCTCCAAAAAAAAACACTAGACTTCTGTTCAGATTGAACACTGGACAATTGCGCGTACCTAGAGTATAGGTGTATAAAACTCATTTCTTTAACGAATGAGTTTCAGTAGGCGATTGGCCTTGAACCTAAACTTGAGGATGTATGACAGATGTGAGCAAGATCCATGGCCCTTCTGGCCCTGCAGGAGACTCGGGAAAAAAAGAAAAGTCTTCAGCAGATATGGACAAGTTCAAGGATGAAATGCGCAAGCGGGTGAACGAAGTTGGTAAAATCGACCCAGATGAGAAAAAAAAACGGAAACAGCGAGAAGAGGGCGATGAGGAAGATTTTGCAGCGCCTCAGCAGGGTACGCCGACGCCAGCTGATCAAGTCACTCCTTTTTCCCTAGAAAAAGAAGCTAAAAAAATTAGCCCAGCTGATATGCAAAAAGAAGGGCCCGGGGTTTCTCCTCTCAAAGCAGCTCAGCCGACTCCGCCTAATGCCCGACCTTCTTTCTTCCAAGCCCCTTCATCGGAAGAGCTGTCGGATGATTCTGGAATGCTTGAAGAAGAGTCGTTTCGATCTCCACCCTCGTATGGCAGTGCGCCCCAGCCCGGTGTACGACAGCAAAGTTCCTGGAATGCGGGGGCACAAAACCCGCCGATTGGACCTCCTGAGTCAAATCAGCAGTATCCCGAATCAAGACCCTCCCAACCCTCTCGGCAATCCCCTGTAGGCCCACCACAAACGCGTAAAGAAGAGCGTTTAGAGATGCCGCAAAAAATAGAGCCTCCTTCTAAACAGAGAGAATCTCAAGGGTATACCGCAGAATCTTTGAAGGATACTCAGGAACCCAAAGAGCAGGACGCTCTCTTTTTTGAACAGATGGGGAAAGACAAAGAGGGGCAAAAAAGCGAAGTAGAAGAAAAAAAATCGGAAGAAACCGAAGCGGGGAATTTTCCCATAACAGGCACCCCTTCTCCTACCCCATTTTCCGCGATCGAAGAGGAGAAAACCGAGGACAAGGATAAAATCGCCTCACCAGATGCAGCGACATTTTCTTCGGGAAGTGCTGAACCTCAGTTAGTTCCGCCAGCCGCCCCGGCTCCGGAAAGTTTGCCGCCTTACGCGCTCCTGAATCCACAAATCCAGGAAATGTTTGATCGAATGGTGGGCGTAATGACGGTCATGACTCAATCGGGGATGACAGAAACGACCTTCACTTTAAATTCTCCGCAATTTGCTTCTTCTGTTTTTTTCGGAACTCAAATTATAATCCAGGAGTTTAGTACTGCTCCCCAAGCTTTTAATATCCAAATCAATGGTGCTCCTCAAGCCATAGGACTGCTTCAAAATAATGCTGATGAGTTAATGGCCGCCTTTCAGGCGGGCAATTATGGCTTCCGCGTGAATCGTTTGGAAACAGGCTATTTGGGTTCGCGCCCTCTTATCAAGCGTAAAGAAAAAGCGGAAGGGGATAAACAAGACCAAACAGGAGACAACCTTTAATGAGCATTTTATCATCCAATCCCCTGAGGAAATCTTCTCAAACAGATTCCCAGCGGACTGAAGAAAAACCGATTTGCAAGAAAGTTCCTGAAGGTCATTTCCGAGAGCACCTCCAAGGAGAACGCATTGCTGAAAAACTGCGCGAGAGGAATGTTTTTGCCATGATTGCAGAAGAGAAAGAGGAAGAATCTCAAGAGGCAGAAGAGATTGTAAACGCTGCGATTCACAGTAGCCAGGCTTGCTCAAGTTTGATCTCTTCTGCAGAATCTAGCTGTGCAAATTCTATCGCTGCAACAAGAGGAACGGAACTTTCCTCAGAAATGGAAGCCTTATTTGAAAAAATGGCCTCTTGCATGATTGTGATGAACGCTTCGAATGATGTAGAGACCACACTTTTTCTTGATGGCGCGAACTTTGCCTCTTCCTCGCTCTTTGGAGCGCAGATCACGATTAAAGAATTCAGTACCGCTCCAAAGGCATTCAACGTTGAAATCATTTCCAACTCAAACGCAGCAGCAATGATTGATGCGGGGAAGGACAATCTACTTTCTCATTTTCAAAAGGGCAATTTTAACTTTAGCGTTCATCGCCTGGATACACACATTGCCGAGCTTGGGGATAAGCCTGTTTTCCATCGAAAGGAGAGCATCGGCGATGAGCAAAAAGACTCAAGTGGAGATAGCGGCCAATGAACCATGCGCCTCTTAGCTGGATTAAAGAGATCCAACATACATTGATCGATGCCAAAGCGATCCCCTTATTTGGAAATGCTCCCGATTTTCCCTGGGAAAAACTCTCCCATAAAGTCGCAGACCTTTTACATGCTTCCGAAATGAAGGTCTCTTTGTACAAAACCAGTTTTGTTAAACAGGATGATATCCTTTCAGGGCTTGGAGCCTACCCCGTTTCCATCGTTTTGCAAGCCACACCTCTGAGTGGCGCAGTTTATTGGGTGATGGGAAAAGAAGACGTCTCCGCATTGACTGCCATGGCATTAACGGAAAACCACGAAACAAAAGGGTTTTCCTCTTCTAAATTTCAAGAAGGATTTTACTACTATCTCGCTACGCAGATCGTTCAGCTGATCGATGAAATGAACGCCTTTGGCGACCTATCGATTAAAATCGCAAAGCCTGCCCTCCCCTCGCAAGAAGATGCGCTTTGCATGGATATTGAAATTCAAATCCATAAGCACAAATGCTGGGGAAGACTCGTCTGCCCAGCTTCTTTTCATGAAGCTTTTAGATCCCATTTCTACTCTCAGACTCCCTCCTTGCTGACGCGCAACAGTGCTAAAAAAATGGATGTTACTGTCGGCATCGAGCTAGGACATACTGAACTTTCCGTTTCAGAGTGGAAGAAAGTGGGCATTGGAGATTTTATCCTTCTCGACAGATGCACCTTTGATCCCACGACAAAAAAAGGAACAGCAGCCCTCACGCTGGAAGGTACCCCCCTTATGCGCGTTAGGATCAAAGACAATAGTTTAAAAATTATCGATTACGCTTTTTATCGCGAGGAACAAAACCCTATGAATCCCGAAATACCCCCAGATGAAGAAGGACACAACGCACATATGGAATCCGAGGACTTTTCTTCTGCTGAATTCGACGATGAAAACTCTGATCATCAGGGTGAACATCTTTGGTCGCCAGAAAATGGCGGTGCGGAAAAGCTGATCTCTTCTAAGGAGATCCCGCTAACTTTGACTGTAGAGGTAGCGAGAATGCGCATCAATCTCGAAAAGCTAACGCAGTTGTCTCCTGGGAATGTCTTGGAGTTGCCGGTTCGCCCTGAACATGGGGTCGATATTGTGATCGGTGGCAAAAAAGTAGCAAAAGCAGAGCTTGTCAAGCTCGGCGAAATGTTAGGTATAAAAATCCTGCAGCTTGGGGATTAACTCCTTTTATGGCGGAGAGTTCATTTTATAAACAAAACACCATGCCGGATTTGATCACGGGAGAAAAAGATCCTGAACTCCCTCCCATGATCGGCCCTTATAAAATTGAATGCCTTTTAACAAAAGGAGGAATGAGTCTTTTATATCTCGGTCTTGATCCCGAAACAAAAAAAACCTTAGCCATCAAAGTTCTATCTCCCTCTCATGTCGCCCACCCTGAAGTCGTGCGGCAGTTTCTGCAAGAAGCTAAAGTCATCGCTCTGACTAACCATCCCAATATTGTTAAACTTTACGGTCAAGGTGAATGGGAAAAAGGTCTTTACATCGCGATGGAGCTCATCCAAGGTATCTCCCTGAGACAATTTATTCTGCAGCACTCCCTCTCGATCAGAAGAACTCTAGAAATTGTCCTTCAAGTCGCTTACGCTCTCCTCCATCTCCATTCGCATGGCGTGATTCATCGCGATCTTAAGCCAGAAAACATTTTGATTACCGAAGAAGGTGAAATCAAAGTCATCGACTTTGGAATTGCACAGCTCCACGAAGAAAGGGAAAAAAAATCAGACATATCCCGTTTTTTAGGAACTCCTAATTACATGAGCCCCGAGCAAAAAGAGAATCCCTCCTCTGTAACATTTGCATCCGACATCTATTCTCTCGGCGTCATCCTCTATGAGCTTATTTCTGGAAAGCTGAGTTATGGAATGATCAATATGACAGCTTTTCCAAAGGGGTTGAAAAAAATAGCTTCTAAAGCCCTCGCTGTCTCCGTCGAAGAGCGCTACCAAAATATCTCAGAATTTATTCAGGATATCTCGCATTACTTGACCTCCAAAGATCTCGACAAGGAGCGCCCAGGTGGAGACCAAGCTAAAGAATTGATGGAAAAGGTTCTCAAGGCAAATCTTGACCTCTCTCCTCTCGTCTTGCCCCTTTGGCCCCAAATGGATTTAGGGATTGCCAGAGGAAGGGGCTTGCAACAGTTGGGACTCTATTACGACCTTTTCCGCTTTCCAAACAACACATTCCTCGTCGTGCTGGCAAGCCTTGCTAATCCTGCCATCGAATCCGCAGTAGCAGTCGGCGTTCTTCGCGGGATGATCAAAATGTCCCTTAACGATCAGATCCATTCCGCCAAATCACCGTTTAAGCTGATTCCCTTTGTGGAAAAGTTGAATGCCCTCCTCTGCGAAGATTCCATGGGCAACAAATTTGCTGTCAGCCTATTGCTCCTTGACCCCATTGCAGATACAGCCACTTATCTCTCCTGCGGCTTTGGCGATCTCATTCACATCCCTGAAGGACAAGTCCACCTGCGCAAACTCTCTTCCCAAAACGAGCTTTTGGGAACATCGACAGCCGTCGAATTTTCCTCAACAACGGACAACTGGAATCCCGGCGACATACTTATTCTTCACACCCTGAGCGCACTTTCCCCTAGCAAGGAAGAGCTCGACACCTCCTTAGCAGAGGCCATTTCTGAAAATTTACTTCTCTCAGCACAAAGACAAGCGGAAACAATTCTTAAAAAAGTCTCCTTCTCGCCCGCCTATTCCCGCATCACTTATCCAAAGACCGTACTCTCTATCCAGCGCATCGTTTAATGATTGTTATCACTAAAGCTTTATTTCCACTGAAATAATCGCAGTTATCTGGAACTTCCAGCACAATTTCCTCTTCGTGAAAATCGAGATAAGGATTAGCGATAATTTCGCTCACAAATCGATCATCCTCATATTTAGATGTCGGACTGCTCAAGAAGCAGGAAAAGCGCGATCCATTGCGCATGTGCGACTTCAAGCATTCGCTTAAAAAAAGATATAAACGATCACCTTTGTCGGAAAACACAAACGGTTCTTCGGCTTTTTTAAAAAGCGCATTTACTTCCTTTTCGCTCAACATCTCTTCTTTCACAAGAAAGTCGATTTTACTTTTAAGCTGTTCAGCTGTGATTTGACCGCGCTGGGAAAGCTCGCTTAAGAACCGAGCTAACTGCATCGCCTCTGTCTTTTCTTTCAGAGGAACCTCTTTCATGAGGTAGGCGAGATCGTCATCGGAATACTTGATTTCTTTCAAAAAAGGAACCGCCTCTTCTGCAGCTCGAATGACCGAGCCTCCTTGTTGCAGGACAAGATGAGAATGTGCGCTATCTTCTTGCATTTTTTGCATTTCTTCTTCGCTTTGCAACGGATAATCGTCGAAGAAAATACAATCGAATATACCCAGCTTCGGCAATGCGTTCTGCCATGTCTCTTCAATGATTGTCACATTAGGATAGTTTTTCGCCCATTCCCTTGCTTTTTTGGCCACTTCAGGATGGAATTCGATGATCGTATGACTTTTTGGATGAAAACTCTGAATGCGCTCTGCGGAATAGGCCAGGCCAAAGCCCACTTCTAATACATCGCCAAAAGGTTTCAGTGCATCGATACAAGCGTGCATATAAGGTTTTTCCCATTCCATCATCACCTGGAATTTCCCATCCTTAAGCAATACTTCTTTTCCTTGCTCGTCTCTACAGTAATGCATCTTACAGTGTAAAAAATCTTGGGCCATGTGGTGAAACTCCCGTTTACAATAATCCAAAAAGTATTTTAGGATTCGTTACATGTCATTTTAATTTTAGGCGCTGAAGCCCTGAAAAGCATTTTTTTTAAAAAGGTTAGAAAAAGCTTAAGGGGAAATCCCTTCCCTAAGGCAGTTTTCAACGACATAATACTGGGGTCTTTTAAGCTATGCAACAATTTCGGAAGCGCTACTGGTATAAAGTTGCCCTGTGTGCATCCTACATTCCACTGATCTACTCACCCATTGCCTACACAGCGAATGTCGAGGGAAAATTTATTGAAGCAGCTATCCCGTCAAGTATCGACGTTGATAAGGATACTTACACCGCCAATTTCAATAACCTCTCGATTATTGAGTTCATCCGTTTTGCGAGCAAAATCACCGGATTGAATTTTGTTTTTCAAGAAGCTGACCTCCAATTCACAGTGACAATCTTCTCCGAAGAGCCTGTGACTGCAAAGAATATGATGACCGTTCTTTCTCAAGTATTGCGCACCCACAATTTAATTTTACTCGAACAAGACGGCAATGTTCTAATCACGACAAGCACGAATGTCAACCAAATACCCACCATTGTTTCGGCGGATCTTCCTGAATCACGCGCCGGTAATGCTGCACTCATCACGCGCATTTTTAGAATCAAAAATGCCAATGTCAATTCGATCGCCAACATTATTCGACCAATGACATCGCAAGGTGCTTTGATCGAAGTTTCCGTTGAAACACGGCAACTTATCGTTACTGATATCACTACAAATGTCGAACAAATCGCCATTTTGCTCGGCAGCTTGGATGCCCCGCACACGCCCCTTGACGTCGATACCTACATCGTGCGCAATATTTCTCCACAGGATTTAATTCAACTTACTCAGCAGATTCTAAATCCCTTCGCCGAAGGCAACCCTCTCATTTTCGTTCCTCAAGCAGAAACGAACTCCATCTACATTGTTTCAACACCCTATCTGATTGATCGCGCAATGACGGTGATGGAGGATCTCGATATTCCAACAAAACCTGTTCAAATTGGAAAACCTGCACTGACTGGCAAGGATATTTTCATTTACAAGCCGATTTATCTCTCTGCTTCCGACTTGCTCGAAGAACTGGCTCAAATTGCTTCCCAGCTAAAAAAAACGGGGGGAGCGCGGTCAGATCTTGAAATGGCCATCGATGACGCTACGGAAGTTAAAGATACAGGTTCGGTGATGTTTGTTGCTGATACGCAAACAACGGTAAAGATTAAAGATATCCTTGCAGCAATCGACAACAACCCCTATATCACCCATGGTGGCGAGCGTTCAAAATCCACATTCTTAGCCTATCAGCCTGTTTATCGCTCGGGAGAAGAACTTGTGACAGAACTGAACGATTTAGAAAAAAGCCTTAAACAATCTGGACTGGCAAATCCACTTTTGCTTGCGACCTTAGATTCGATGAAATGGGTGGCGACAGCAGAAACTCTGATTTTTACTGGAGACCCTCAATCCATTGAGCGTATTCAGGGGATTTTAAAATCGATGGATGCGCCAACGCCCTATGTGAAATCCTCCCAGATCTTCATCTACAAACCGCTTTACAATGCCCATGATCAGATCCTGATCGCGCTTAATGCCCTGATTCCTGCCCTTCAAAAGACCAACACAATGGCGGATGATAATTTGATAGCAGCGATCAAAGAAATGCAATGGAATTCCGAGACACAATCCTTTCTGATCATTTCGGATCCGGCTTCCATTGAGCGCCTTAAAGAGCTATTTGCTTCGATTGACGCACCTATTCAGGGGATGGGTCCCGGACCCAAAGAATTTTACGTGTATAAGCTTGAGCATGCCCAGTGTGAGGCTCTGCTTACCGAATTGAAAAGCGTTGCAAAAAAAATGCCTGTCAACTCTCTTCAAGGGCAAAATCTCATAGCAGCAATTGAACGCATTGAATGCATCCAGTCTAACAATTCCCTGCTCATTACAGGAACAACTGAGATCATCGACCAGATCAAAACGCTTATCACCGAGTTCGACTCCAGTTCAGCAACAGGGATTTCTGCTGGCGCTCATTCTTTCTTGATCTACAAACCTAAATACCTGCCCGCATCGCAAATCCAAACAGCGCTGACAGATTTATCCAGCGATCTAGCTGCATCTGGGCTCAATGATCCGCAGCTTTTTAGGACGATCGATACCATGCGGTACGTCGAACAGACAAATTCGCTCATCTTTACGGGAACGCAGGAAGGACTCGATAAAACGCAAAACCTCATCAATACCATCGATACGAGCGCAGCGCTAGGCTCGATCCAAAACATTGGCAATATCACTTTCTTCCTATACAAAGTCCAATCAGCCTCCCCCGATAAACTTGTCCATTCACTCAAAAATTTTGCGGCAGATTTAAAACAATCCAATATTGAGGACAAACATCTCGCTGAAGCTATCAACACGGTAAAATGGATTAAAGAAACGAATTCCTTAATGTTCACAGGGACTCCCGATGCCCTTGAGAAAATAGAACAACTTGTCAAAAAGTTCGATTTACCCTCCTTAGGTGGCCCAACACAAATCGAGCGCGCCGCCCCCGTCTTTACGATTTATAACCCCAAATATGTCGATGGCGATGAGCTCATTTCCATTCTCTGCGATTTCATGGAAAACCTCATGTCCTCCGGCGTCTCCGACCCAGGGCTATTCGATACGATCAACAATTTGAAATGGATCGCCAAAACCTCGTCTCTGCTAGTTTCAGGCGATCAAGCCTCAGTCGACAAGGTACAGCAACTTCTCGTCAAATTCGATATTCCTAACAAGGACATTGCAACACCATCTATCGAATCGATCGACAACACCAGCTTCCTCGTTTACAAGCTGCAATTCCACCCCGGCAATGACATCCAAAGAGCGCTCCAGCAAGTGGCGACAAGCCTTAGCAAAGGAGGCAATTCACCTGTAGCCCTCGTCGATGCCATCCATTCGCTGCAATGGATCCAAGTGACTAACTCCCTTCTCTGCTCCGGTCAGCAAGATGTGCTTGTCAAATTGAAAGAACTGATCCAAAACCTCGATGTTCCCTTGCGCCAGGTATTCATTGAAGTCCTTGTCATCCAGACAACCCTCACCAACCAACAGAACTTTGGCTTGATGTGGGGTGGACAGGTAAAATACCTTAACAAAACGATCTTGCAATCCGGCAACTTCCCCTTAAGCAACAGCCAGGGCAGCTCAACTCCTACCGCTGCAACGCAGTTCCCCACCAACCTTCAAGGAATCAATGCGACGACAACGCCTACAAACACCAGCATTCCCTTTTCCACAGGCTTTGACTTGGGAGTCATCGGCGACATCATCATGCACAAGGGCAAGTCCTTCATCTCTTTGGGCTCATTGCTCAACGCCATTCAGCTCGACACCGATTCCACAGTCATCCTAAATCCCAAGATCATCACTCAGGACAACCGCCAGTCAACGATCTTCGTCGGACAAAACGTCCCCTACACAGGCGCGCTGATTACCAGCACTACATCCAGCCAGACGCAAACAGCGAACATCGAATACCGCGATGTCGGCGTCAGCCTGACGATCACACCCATTCTAGGCGATGGGGATGTCATTACCATGGACATCGTCCATGATATCTCTCAATTGCTCAATGGTCAAAACGTCACGACTTCTAGTCAGCAAGTCAACGGTATTCAAACTAGCCACGCGCACATGGAGACGCGCGTCCACGTGCCAAACAACCATTTCGTCGCATTAAGCGGAATGATCAACGACCAAAAGACGCATTACCGCACTGCAATTCCCTGCCTCGGAGGGCTACCCGTCATTGGCGCGCTATTCAGCGAGAATGACAGACAGGCGCAAAAAGGCAACATCATTATCTTTGTCCGTCCGCAAATCGTAAATACTTACGCGGAATACAAAGCCATTACCGAACACCAGGAATGGCTATACAAGGATAACGCGAGACTGCCCGTTCTTAAAGAAGAATTTGATGAGGGAATTGATATGGTAAAACTTCCGGAAAATGAATAATTCGAGTAGCCTTTCGATTAAAAGAGTTATAGGGTATGCACTCTTCTATCAAAGTTGTGCTTTTTGATCACGATGACACTCTCGTGCGTACAATTAAGGTTAAGTGGGCACAACACAAGTACATTGCACAAACATTCTATGGTAAAAAACTCAGCAACAAAGAATTGCGCCAGCATTGGGGAAAGCCGCTTACTCTCTTAATGAAACTCTTGTATGAAACGGATAATCTCGACATGGCGATGTCCTATAACATTGCTACTAGAAATAAATTTCCTAAATATCTCTTCAAAAACACAATAAAAACTTTAAGCACTCTTCGCAGATCAGGAAAAAAAGTAGGAATTGTTTCTTCAACGGCCCGATGGAGTTTGCAGTACGATTTTCTTACTTTAAACATCCCGGGCCAATTATTTGACTACATTCAAACTGAAGAAGACACCCCATTTCATAAACCGAATCCTCACGTGTTTGCTCCTTTTTTAGAATGGCTAGAAAAAGAAAATATTCAACGAAATGAAGTTTTATACGTGGGAGACCACCTCAATGATATGGTTGCAGCACAAGAGGCTGGTTTTGATTTTGTTGGAGTAGGGACGGGCTTGATCTCCGTCAAAGAATTTCAAGAGCATCATGCAGACGCTATTCCTGAACTCGCTCACATCCTTAAAAGAATCAGATAGCTGAATTTTCTTAGAAGTTCCCGAAAATCATCCATCTATAGTAAACTTTTTGCCTTAGTCAATTTACTAGGGTTTATATGTATCACCCCATGCAACCCATTAGCCCATCGATCAAGTTAGTCTTATTCGATCACAACGATACTTTAGTTGGTTCCATCAAGTCAAAATGGGCACAGCATAAATTCATCGCCAAAACGTTTTACGACAAAAAACTAACCGATGCAGAGATACGGCTTCACTGGGGAAAACCATTTACCGTCTTGTTGAAACATTTATATGGAACCGACCACATCGATATGGCGATGTGCTACAATATCGCTACGCGGAGTAAATTTCCCAAAATCCTCTTTAGGGATACCATCAAAACGCTTAGAGCACTCCGTAAATCAGGTAAAAAGGTGGGACTTGTCACAGCTACAACGCGATCTAGCTTGAATCATGATTTTCAAACCCTTAAAATTTCTGAACAACTCTTTGATTTTATCCAGACTGAAGACGATACCATCTATCACAAGCCAGACCCGCGCGTACTCGAACCTGTTTTAAAATGGATCGCAGAGCAACAAATCCAACCGGAGGAAGTCTTATGCGTCGGAGATCAACTGATCGATATGACCATCGCACAGGAAGTGGGTTTTGGATTTGTCGGCGTCAGCACAGGCCTTGTCTCGGTTGAAGAATTCGAGCAACATCAAGTCAAAGGAGTTTCTCGTGTGGGTCATTTAATTATACCGAAAATGATCCAAAAATCGATTTTAGGTGCGCCTGCATCCCAGACTTTCGATCTGTAAAAACTCCCACTCCCTCTTTCTAAGAAAGACAATTTTTGCGGCTGCTGCACCTAGTCGAAATTCTGAATGCATGTTTTCCTAAAAACTGATTTTTGAATCAGTTTGTATAATGAATTTTGCACCATGGAAAATCATTAAGCGATGCTTGCATTGTGGAAGCATGCCTTTTCTTTTTTTACAACTGCACAGGTGATCACATCTGCAATGTTTTTCCAGTAATCAGATAGCTCTAGAAACTTATCACTTCCAGCATCAAGATGGCAGCGTGCAATTTTCTCAAAGCCTCTTAATAGTTCAATCTCTCGAAGCGACTTGTAAGGCATGCAACCCATCGGCTCAGGACGCGGCTTCATTGCCAACTCCTCTAGAGTACGATGCAACCTCTTCTCTTCATCCAAATAATAGTGCAAAGAAGTGACTGTGTGAACATAACGACCGACAGGAATTTCTAATTCAGATGCGATAAGCTCCTGCAACATCGTGAACTCAAAAATATTGATAGGAAGTAGAGTCACCGCATTTTCACTTCTCCAAAGAGATTGACATTCCAAAGCACCGTTGCGAATGAGGAAATGAAGCGAATCAATACACGGAGAGTATTTAATATCTGAGTCGCCCACAGCATGAATATGGATCACCGCTCTTCGAGAATTTGGATCTTGTTGGAGCTGCCTAATGACTTCTTGAATTTGATCAACGTTTCCGAGATGCCTCACCCGGTAACCATAATTGGAAGACACTGTCCTTCCATCATCGCTGAATTCAAATGCCCGTGAATTATAAAAGCCTATCGCCTGAAGGTCAATTTCATCGGAAAGCGTACAAAGCAACGTTCTTGGGATAATATCTTCAATAAGAAAATATGAGGCATTTATTAATCTATCCCGTGGGTTTTCTAAAACAAACGTCACATAGCGCAACTCTTTTGTCGGTCTGTCGACCATTCCCCAAAAGGATCCCACAGATTTAGAGTTCCTTACAGATGAAACCACTTCACTTTCAGAAAATGCTTGCAGAACCTGAAAAAAAAGATCGTGAGCCGAGTCGCAGACAAGATGCAACGGTGCTTTATTAGTAAGCGTATTTTCCTGCTTATATTTCATCAATAGTCACAAGAGATCAACAAATAATCCAAGAATCGATTTTGGTATACATACTAGACACTTACATCGATTAAGTCGATTGGGAAAAATTAAAAAAAAAATAAAGGAAAACTTACAGCGGCCGGTTGGCCGCCGCGGACTTTGAAGAACGCAGAAATTTGACTTAGGTCGCAGGTACCGTCACAGGTGTAGGAACGACCACAAGACCAAAAATCAACATAATCAGAAAGAGAACGATGAAGATGAAGAATAGGATCTTAGCAATCTGAAGTGAAACCCCCTCCACACCGCGAAAGCCGAAAAAACCCGCAATTAGCGCAATAATTAAGAAAATAAGAGCCCACGTAAGCATTTTTTACCCCTGTTAATTGAATTAAGGGCGTTCAACAAAAACGAACATGCCCATATAAATTAGCAATTAACACAGTCAAAACAATAAAACAAATAATATTTTTAAAACAAGGAGAATTATACTCAACGCGATTGAAAATTTGGATTTAAGACTGAGCCAAAGCCCTGGGATTGGACGATCGAATCTAGCCCCTATTTCTAAGAGTGACGACGATTCGATCGCGCCAATCGCGGGAGCTTTCGCTTCGGCCCTAAACCAAATTTTCAGTCGCGTTGGGTATAGGATGACTTTCTTGCGGATAAACGCTGAACCACTACCCATAGGATGATGATTAAAATCCCTGAGCAAGAATAAACGATGGGCAATGCTGAGGAGTCCTGAGCGGGGAAAAGCCCCAAAACGGTAATGGTCAGAAACATCCAGAAATATTGAATAATATATAACGAAGAGGACGCATAGACTTTATCTTCTGACGCTGCAACAGAAGCAGCTTGACTCTGCGATATAATGAAAGGTGTGACGAAAAAAATAAGTATCGGCGCGCCAAATAAGGTAAGGACATTCACGAAACCCACGTCGAAAAACAGCCACATGATAGCTGAAAATAGAAAAAAGCCACACCCTCCCGCAAGAATCAAAGCTTTTGATGAGAATCGATGATTTAAATGCGCAGAGACGATTCCTCCTAAAAAAAGACCGATGTTGGGAATTAAATTGTAAAGACCAAAGTGATGTGCGGGGATATGGAGTTTGTTTGTTGCAATGAAGGGAGCTTCTGCTGAAAAAACGTAGAGAAGGATAGCGGCACAAGCTGCGATGATGGCATACAGTCCAGAAATAGGTTTGAGGAATTGTTTAAAATAAGATTTTATAATTATGATCGGATGTAAATGATGGGAACCTTTTTCTTTGATCGTTTCAGATAACAGAAGGCTCATGCCACTCACAAAAAGAGCATACATTAGCATAAAATAGAAACAACCCTGCCAAGATACATATTCTGTGATAAATCCGCCAAGACAGATACTAATCGCGGGAAGAATCGCAAAACTGCTAAGCAGGTAGGAGAGAATTTTTTTCTGTTCGTGAAGAGAATAGGAATCAGCGAGTAGAGTATTAGTTACAAAAACACCGCAAGAAGCCCCAAATGCAGTAAGCCCTCTACCAAGCAACATGAGAAAAAATGAATGAATATGGATAGAAAAAAGACATAATAAAGAACCTAACAACGCTAACGCACACCCAGCGTAAAGAGCGGGTTTTCTTCCTAATGCCTTTGCAATAGGCGTATAGGCTATCTGAGCTAGCAGACATCCGATAAGATAGAAGGAAATCGTTTTTTGAGCATCTGCTTTTGTAACATGGAAATAATCCGCTAGACTAGGAAGTGCAGGAGTATACAAAATGCCGAGAACATTCCCAAAAGATCTTAAAAAAATTAAGATCAGGATCGAAGGTTTTTTTTTTGAACGTATTCCATAAACCCTTTCTAATCGAAAGCCATCGATTTTGTAAATAGTGCATTTTAATCTATACCGGTTCCGTTTCAATTGGCTATAGAATTTCGATTTTAACACAACCATTTTTTGATCCATCAAACAGGGGCATTATTCAAGCAATAAGGCCCTGTTTGATGGATCGGAAAAGGGGGTTGTTAAAAATCGAAATTCTATAGCCCATTGAAACGGAATCGGTATTTACTGGTTCCACTTGAAAGTTGCCAAATTCCCCAACTCTCAAGCGTCAGCAGAATCGACAACGTTTCTACAGACATGCGCTAACGAGCTAATGCCTACTCCAATAATTCTTTAAGCTCTGATTTGGTAATTGCCCTGAATGATCCATTTGTAAGAGGTTAACGCGTTTAGTCCCATTGGACCTCTTGCATGTAATTTTTGCGTGCTAATGGCAACTTCAGCGCCTAATCCAAATTGCGCTCCATCGGTAAAGCGTGTGGAAGCATTGACATAAACGGCTGCTGAGTCAACCTCTTTAATGAAACACTCCGCATGTTGATGATTTTCTGTTAATATGCCATCGCTGTGACCTGTACTATGAACTTGAATATGCCTAATCGCCTCCTCCACGTTTTCTACAACCTTGATTCCAAGGATAAGACTTAACCATTCCGTGTCCCAATCATTCGCTTCTGCAAGCTTACACGAGGCATCCTGCATGAGATTCCATGCCTTACTGTCTAGACGAAATGTAACACCTTTGTTGCTTAACTTTTTTACAATCACAGGAATAAAAAAAGGAGCAATAGCGGCATGAATCAGCACCGTATCTAAAGCATTGCACACTGTTGGCCTTTGTGTTTTCGCATTCAAAATAACCCCGAGAGAACGTTCTAAATCGGCTGACTCATCTACAAACAAATGACAAATACCGATTCCTCCCGTCACCACGGGAATGGTGCTATACTCACGGCAAAATTGTTGCAATGCTGAGCTGCCGCGAGGAATGATCAAATTGACATATTCATGCAACTGAAGCAGTTCCTTAACCCAGGCCCGATCCGAATTAGCAATTAATTGCATTGCCTTTGCAGGAAGACCGACCATTTCTAAAGACTGTTGAATGATCTCAACCAATATTTGATTTGTATGAAGAGCTTCCGACCCGCCGCGTAGTATTGCGCAATTACCCGATTTGATGGTCAAAGCCCCAATATCAAGAGTTACGTTTGGCCTTGATTCATAGATTACTCCCAATACACCGATAGGGATCCGACATTTCGCTAGTTTAAGTTGATTGGGAAGGCTTTTTTCATCAAACAACTCTCCAACTGGATCAGGAAGAGCAATTATTTGAGATATGTCATTGATAATCCCTTCTAATCGATTTTTTAAAGAGAGTCTCTCCAATAAAGAAGTGCTTAGGCCGTTTGCCTCTGCAAAGGTTGTATCGTGTTGATTCGCCTGCATAATGGCCTCTTCTTGTTTTTTCAGATTCCCAATCAGAGCTTCCAAAGCTCCATTTCTTTGACCTAGAGAAGCCTTAGACATGTCAAAGGCAGTTGTTTTGGCAGTAATTGCCATTTTTTTTACATGGGTATGATCATTCATTTTAATTTTCCTCTTCATTCTTGAAATAGTGTTCCAATCTGTTTGCCTTCCACCAGGTCGATCAAAACATTAGGACGGGTAGAACATGCAATAATCGTTCTAATACCTGACTTCGAAGCTATTTGAGCCGCTTCAATTTTTGTTGCCATCCCTCCTGTTCCAAGAGATGTAGAAGAGCCTCCTGCAAGGGCATAAATTTTTTCATCGATTTGATGAACGATAGGAATGAGTTTTGCATCTGAGTCAAGACGAGGATCAGAAGTATAAAGACCTTCTTGATCAGTCAATAGGATGACAGTGTCAGCACTGATTAAATTTGCCACCAATGCTGCTAAGTTATCGTTATTTCCGACACCTATTTCTTTTGTTGAAACCGTGTCATTTTCATTAATAATTGGAATAATATTGTGCTGTAATAAACAACCTAAAGTGTCCCTCGTGACATGACGCTTGAAATGGAAAAAATCTTCCCTTGTTAAAAGCACTTGTCCTACTTGAAGATCGAATAAGGAAAACAATTCAGACCAAACTTGCATCAATTTCACTTGTCCAATAGAAGCAAATGTCTGTTTGGAAGGAAATGGATCGACTTTGTCAAAGCTTAGGATACCTCGTCCTGTTGCGACGGCACCCGAGCTGACCAATAATAGCTCTAGGCCCTGGCCATGTAAGTGAGCTATTTGCTGTGCCAATCCCAACATGCATCGTCGAGATAGCTTTTGAGTCCCTTGTGTCAGGGTGCTTGTCCCCACTTTAATAACAATTCTACGCATCGTTTTCATGAGAAAACCATTTTTTTAAATACAAAATAAATTGAAAAGTATTAACTCCAGACGCAATTAACCGACTGGAATTAACGACAAGTATCCTAGTTCTAAATAGAACTAAAAAAATGTATTATTGAATAAAAAATTAACCCAAGAAGGGAGGGGGCGGGGGCAAGTTGACAAACTGACGTTTAGATGTTGTAAAAATTAACTCTTCCATATTTATCACCACAAAGGCGAAATAAAAAATTTAGATCTGCTGTTCTTACCCAAGTGAGCATACAAAACGAGAAACTTTAAATCAATTCTCAAAAAACCAATAAGATCGGTTAATTAGCTAAAGGGTGCGTTTTGAGCTGAATGACAACAAGCTCGATAGGTTTGCGCGGATTATTAACGCTTTTATTTATTGGCCTTCCCCTATTCTTGAATCATTTTCGGTATAACCCCAGAGTAGATGCTCAAATGGGGTAGGACTCTGGAAGTAGATGGGGAGTTGGCTCAACAGAGCGTTTTTGCCATATATCAGAGTTTTTCAATTCCTTCTCTGGGATAATTGAAAAAAGCATTCGGTAATTTTCAAGAAATTCAATAATTTGGTCCGAGGTCGTCCCTTGACAACGACTGAGATATTCCGCAGTGAAATATTGAATAGTTTTTTTATTCATGCAAAAAACTCAGGGCTTTTGCGTCTTCTAAATCTTGAGGTCGACCTGATGCTTGTTTCATTTTGATCAGATCATTTAACGCCAAAATCTGGATGGAGCCCAGGGAAGTTTTAACGACTTTCGGATTAGATGCGTTTTTGAGATCATAGTTGATAATGATATCCACTTGATTAAGTGGATTAGAGGTGTCGTAGAAATTCCAAGCGATCAAGTTGCGATTCTGGATGTACTCCTCTCTAAAATGGAACAAAGTCTCTGCATTAATCGGAAGCAAAGAGACAAGCCCCATTTGTTTAAACGCCTTTTCTACGTCTTGGAGGTTTTTCAACGACCATTCAATGACGACATCGACATCAACCGTTCCTCTAATAGCTCCATGCAATGCAACCGCATACCCACCAACGATAGCATAGGAAACTTTAGCTTTATCTAAAGCGGAACAAATGTCGTGAATAAACATGCCTCTCCATTCCTCATAGGGTGCATTGTTAGCATATACTGATGCTTGAAAGTTGGGGAATTTGCCAACGCTGAAGGCGGCAGATTGTATCCGAGCCCGCCCAGGCTACTATTGGGAAATAGAGCCTGGGCGGGTTGGATGCGCAGATGCCCCTTCGGCTAAGGCAAAACTCCAACTTTCAAGTGGAAGCAGTATATACTGCTATTTAACATGCTGTCAAGAAAGACCTTGGCGTTTTCAAGTCAAAAAATTGCGAGAGTTGGAATCCTTTCTGGCGAGTCCGCCTACCGGCGGCACGTCCAGAAAGCCGGGTTTAGCCCCTTCAGGGACCTCACTTCGATTCCCAGACGAAAGCCAAATCGTTGACTTTCTTTCCGGCCAAAATAACCCACCAGAGGTGGGTTATTTTGGCCGGAACTGGAATCGAACCAGCGACACAAGGATTTTCAGTCTTTAAAAACCCTATCCGGCAATTACTCTAGATGATCTAAAATCACCTTACGTTGCCGAATCATAAAGGGAAAATGGATTATTTTCGAGGAAAGTTTGTCAAGCAACGGTAATCAAGTTCAAGCCTGGGAAGTTGGCTATTCCGGATGAAAATGATGCATTTAAGTACCCTCTAAGGAAATTCTTTAGAGGGTATGATACTATAAGGCTCTTTTCCCACTATATCTTATCACCACTCTTGCCATTTGGTTAGGGACATATGAATAGGGAATGATTTGCTGATCTATTAATCGTAATGTTTCTGGTTTAGCCCCCTGATCGATTGCCTTCTGCTTGGCCTTTTCATAAAGTTGATTTAATACTTCCTCTCGATTTTGTAAGCTGACGACTGTATCAATGGTGCCTGAGATTTCCGAAAGTGCTGCTCCATAAGCATTCGCAACGTTAAAGAACGCGGGCATTTGATATCCTTCCTGAAAATACGAAGAAGGGAGTAATGCTGATCCACCACCTACAAAAACGACAGGGATATTTTTGTGTTCTCCTTGAATATTTGCTATCAATACATCCAATTGAACTTTAATTTTTTTGAAAACCACACTCGCTCTATCTAAGTCAAGACAAACTAGATCAGGGTTGGATTCTTTTATTTCCAAATTTCCAATACGAAGAGCAACATCCGTCAGTGTAAGCTCAGCACCCCCAAAGCAAAGGGCTTTTGAAGTGAGCTCTTTAGCCACACTGTTTGGCCCTACGAAGGGTTGATCTGCATCGAAACACACAGTACTTCCTCCGCCTAAAGCTATAGAGAGAACATCAGGCATTGAAAAATTGAGAGAAACACCGCCTATATTTGATTTGTTTAAGCTTCGGATGGGAAATCCTTTACGTACTAATCCAACATCAGTGGAAGTTCCTCCAATATCGACAACAATGGCATTTTCCAGCCCCGCAAGGCGCACCCCTCCGATGAATGAATTCGTAGGTCCTGCTGAAATAGTAAGCACTGGGTAGTCAATAGCCCTTTGGATTTCAATAAGGCTTCCATCATTTTGCGTAATCATTAAAGGACATGTGAGCTTGAGGCTTGTACAAGCTGCTTGCAGAGAGTAAAAACCCTTTTGCATCACCTGCTTTAAGGCGGCATTGAGAATGGTGGAGTTTTCCCTTTCAATAAATCCAATGCCTCCAATTTCATGAGAGAGTGAAATCGGAAAATCAGAGCCTGCTATTTCTTTTACCAAATCCGAAACAACCTGCTCTTGATAGCCGTTTAGAGGGGAGAAAACGCCTATAATAGCTATACTATTCACTTCTTTTTTAAGAAGAGATTGAATAGCTCTACGAGCCTCTTCTGTACAGAGATCGGTTAAAGTGCCTCCGTGACATTCTAATCCTCCGCTGATTGTTTCTACTCCTCCGATAACAGCATTTTTTAGCTCTTCAGGCCATGCAAAGCCTACGGGTAGTGTTTCTGGCCTTTGTCCTGCAATCCGAATCACTCCAACGCGGAATAAATCCCTTTTTTGCAAAATGGCGTTTGTTGCATGGGTTGTCCCTAAAAAGATACCTTGAATTTGCTCTGGGTTAATAGCTGACTGTTCTATTAAACTGTTTAAAGCAACCCCAAATCCCAGACTGATGTCTTCTGTGGTGGTTGTTTTTACAGCGCAAACAATCTTGTTTTGTTCATCCAGAAGAACGGCGTCCGTATTTGTTCCTCCAATATCCATCCCAATAATGTACTTTGTCATAAATTAACCTCCTATGATTGTTTGCAAAATGGATTGATAGTCGATTTCATACCCAAAGGCTTTGGGTCCTACAAGTTTAAGACCTTCTGATGTTTGCCAAATGTCTGGAGCAGGAAGGACAATAAGAGCAACTTGGAGTCCGTATCGTAGCATTTCGCTAGTCAATGGAGTGCCGCTATTTTCATCCAATAAGACCAAAATATCTGGTGTAGAAGCCAGAACTTCGGACCCTTTTTTGGCGAGCAGATATTCATTTTGATAGAACAGCTCAATTTTTTCTTTATCGCATAGAAGAGTCACGGAACCTTGTAAAAATCCGTCTTTTACTTCTTGATTCACATCAATAAGAGTACCACGTCCTATTGTCACTCCGTTTGAGCTTTGGATAAGAGCTTGAATAGGGTCTTTCCCTGCTTCTCGGGCAGTCCTGATAGCACTCCCTAAGCTCAAGGCTTTTGATAAACTGCCTGTAACTACACTTCCAGGGACCTCAGTTCCTTTCATTAGGTAGAACCCTACCGCACTACTAGACCCCATAGATACGGTCACTGACCTTGCTATTCTTTCCAAAGTCTTAGCATTTGAGGTTTCAATAATTACACGATTACCTAGACAGTCCACCATGACAGCGGGGGTGCTTTCAAGATTGTTTAAATAACAGCTACTCATCTGCAATTCAGGAAAGGCTCTGCCAATCATATCGGCATCTAAGACTGGCAATTTTAATTTTGCTGCAGCCAATAACGGTGTAAAAGCATTTGCTCCTCCAATTTCAGCCGCCATTAAAACAGTCGGTTTACGTCCTAATCTGTCTTCAATAGTTTGAAGAAGAATGTCTAATTCATTGCCACTGGATAATCTTTCCATGTTGATGAGAGGAGCTCCCATCTGCGAAAGAGGTACTATTAAATCATCTTCTTGCAGCTCATCCACTGTGATTATTTTTATAGGACCATATTTTTCGATGAGATAGCGAGTCATTAAAGCAGCATAAGATGGATCGCCGCCACCTCCTGAGCCCAAGACAGCACTTCCTAGACTTAGGTTTTCTAAATCATTAACCGTCAATTTTTTCATAAGTTTTTCTCCTTTGATAAATAAGATTTAAAGTTATTTGTGTTAAAAATGATGTGAGGAAAGCGTCCATGGCAGGAATACCTGTTGTCCACCATTGCAGCACTGAGGAGGATATGCTGATTACAACCCCTATAGACCAGCTCACAAGAGATAACTGCGGAATCGGTGTGTAGTTTGTAGTCGTCCTTTCCATGAGATAGTTAGCAAGAATAACAGCTCCCATTCCTCCGATGGTAATCCCTAAAAAATCAAGAACGGACTCAATGTTTCCTAGAGGGTTAAAACAGGCGATCAAAGTGCCGATTCCTCCTAAAGCAATGGCTCGAATCCAAATAGGAAACGTGGCTGAGAATGAAAAGGAAGAAGCAATAGAGGAATACAAATTTGCATTGTTTGTTTGCCATCCTGATATTAGAACAAAACAGCAGGTCCACATCGCCCACAAAGCGCCGTGTCCTATTTGCAGCGTATCCAAGATGGAATTTCCTCCTATGATAGAGAAAAGATAGACCCCAATGGTTTCAATTAAAGGAACTACTATCCCATAGAGTAAAAGAATGCAGAGCTTTGCATCTTTTTTTGATTTTGCGTGTCTAAAAAAGGTTGGCAGATCAATCACCGCTGCAATATTAGCTCCAATCACTAAAGAAAGACCGGAAACCCATGAGATAGGTAGAGAAGTAATAGGCGGAATGACTCCTCCAGCTGAAAAAGCAGCATAAAGAAGAGTAATTCCTAACAGGGGGGCGCTAATGTAAGACAAGTTCTTCATCGCTTTCATGCCAAAGCACATGATCAAGCTGATGATTAGACCCATTCCAATATTGATAGGAAGAAAGGGAATGGAAAAACCTAATCCACTAAATAACTGGGCTGCACTTAAGCTCATTACATTCAATTGAATGCCAAACCAACCTAACATGGAAAGGATCATTACAAATCCAAAAAGCCACTTGCCTGTCTTGCCAAAATAAGTTGTAGCGTGTTCCACGGTGCTTTGCGGACGGTATGTGCTCAAAGAAGCTAAAAGGTAACCCAAAACCAATAAAAACAGATTGCCGGTGCCTACACTCAGTAATGCAGCAACCCATCCAAATTTTTGACAGACAAGACTACCAATCATGATAACGGGGAGACAGATTGTCCCCCCAGTTTGGATACTTAACAGTTGCCACCAGGATTGTTTTTTAACATTGCAAGTACTCATCTATACATCCTCTTCAAGATAACCCATGATTTGAGTCACAACTCGCTGAGGCCATTCTTCTATAGAGCGTTCTGGCAGAAAAGTTTGTATAACCCTCTCTGCTAATTTGGCTTTTAATACGATTTGGGGAAGTTTTCCAACTGTCATTGGATAAACGTGTTGGATGAAAAATGTGCTGGGATTTTCTAAAGCATATCCATTGGCACGAGCCATTTTTCGATAGCTCTCGAATTCTTCATCTCCTAGCTCTTCAATCCTTCGATCTTCTTTAGGATCGGGGTATTGCCTGTGGTCAGCTGCTCCTGCGAGAATAACCCCTAAGTTCAGCGCTGAGACCACACTCTTCCATGCTGCTGGAGAGGGTAATGAGGTTGATGCAACAACTCCCTGTACAACGATTGCTGATGAGACTAAATCGCTTGGGTAAGGAGTGATTGCTTCATAAGTTTGATTTCGACTGTTTAGATTTGATTTAAAAAAGACACATTCTTCACGAACAATGAAGATACTCCATGTCCTTTGCTAAGAATTTAGCACCAACTACAAGAGGAACACCCATTTTTTGTGCTGCCAAAAGAAGGGTCTTATAGGTCCAAAACATAGGAACGCACGGCAAACTGTTATAGCTAATTGTAAAACGATCTGAACTCATCTCTTCTAATTGCCCATCACCTAAAGCCCTTGCCTGTTCACGCACAAAGCCTACGGAGGCTATTGACAAAAGTTGTCGTGTTTTTCTAACAAGGTTGTCAGTAAAACTTGTTGAGACGTCTTTTTCAAATTGTTTCAATTTTTTCGGATCAGCTGCGTCATTTCTACATAAAGGAGAGGACGCTTTCGATGCTTTTACTGTTTTTGCAACAGAGAGTAGGAAAGATTCCACTAAGAAGAGCTCATCGGCTGTTAGGGCAATATCTAACCCTTGTTCTTGCAACAACGTTTGTAAAGAGACCCCACTTTTCATGAGGGGGTTCAAAGACTTGGATAACTTTTCCATCTTCTGCTGAGCTATTGAGATTTGAGCTTGAACGGAGTCAATCGCTTCCAAATATCTAGGAAAGGCCATTGCAATTTTAACCGCGCGAATTTGGCAGGCATTTTCCCCAACAACAGCATCAAATTGTTCTAGATCACCTCTCTGCACAGCCATCATTGCTTGTTTTGTTGCGGTTAAAAGCAAGCTGTACTCTTTAAGCCCTGTTCTCAGGCTTCCATTAATTTTAGTAGAAGCCTCATAGGGCAATAGCTCGCTTAAAAAGTTTTTTTGAATAACTAAGCTAGTCATAAAATCTCCATATATGTTTGTACTCTTTTCATGATCATTGCATGAAAAGAATGGTTTTTAAAAGTTTCTGTTTTGAGTGGTTATTAACAAAAGAACATGGGGTTCTTAAGTCAATAAAACCAGATCAAAAAATATCTAAAAAATTTAGGAAAAAAATTAATGAGCGAGATGCTCATGATGAGAAGAATGATGATGAACGCGTACAGAGCTTGATAAGATGTACATAGATAGACCAGACTTAGCCGAATACGGCCTTGCCCCACAGTCAAATTGTTCTTGTTTCATAACTTCTCCTTAAATGGATTGCCTATGCTATCAAGCACAAGCGGCTTAATTATACACAATTTTGGGTTTTTATGTCTATAAAAACACATCTCACTTATTATAAAATATTTATATTTGACTCATAAAGGGGCATAAGAACTTTTCTTTAGGACTATTGGGGAAGAGGCGGGTACTTCCCTGATAAAAAAAGGAAATCTAGAATTCCGGACATATTCCGGATCGTTTACACCGGTAAGAGCGTAAAAGGTTTGGCCGGAACTGGAATCGAACCAGCGACACAAGGATTTTCAGTCCTCTGCTCTACCGACTGAGCTATCCGGCCAGGATACTTGTAAATAAAACAAGTACAGGAGGATAGACTTTTGGTGGATTTTAGGCAATGGATTTTGCTACAGCACTAAAGGTTTAGGAGGAGGGCTACTTTCTTTGCCGCTTCAGGTTTGAGCTGGTCCATATCTTTAAGGATATTGACGGCTTCAAGCATTTGGAGATCATCCACTCCCCAGTTATTCTGAGAAGTGGGAGCTGGAGATTCTCCTTTCTTGACTAGCTCTATGGCTGCCAAAAATGACTTATAGTCCTTATTATTCTCTAGGCGGTATGAGCTATTTGTCCGCAGCTGATCTGTCATTTGCGTCCATAAGGAAAGCTTTTTTTGCAGATTAGGAAGGTAGTTTTGCTGAAACCAAGGCTTGTTGCGGGGATCGATATCGTTCAAAGGATCGGAGTAAGCGGAAGGGATCCGGTCGCTTTTGAGCGGAAACTCCAGATAGCGCTCGCCGATCGCCATTGCAGAATAAGAGGTCGGAAGCACAATATCCGCTTTGACGCCGTCGATTTGTGTGGTGCGGCCGGAAACAGTGTAATACCTGCCGACGGTCACCTTAAAGAAGGAGGTTGCTGCGGAATCTGTCACTGTTTGATACTGGATCGTTCCTTTGCCATAAGTTCTATCGTCGCCGACGACCAGTCCCGCGCCATAGTCTTGCAAGGCTTGGGCTACGATTTCAGCGGCTGAAGCGGAAGCCCGCGATGTGAGGATGACGAGAGGCCCATTATAATAGCAGCGTCCATCCAAATCGCGCAGGTACTGTGTTTCATTGCGGGCATATTTGGAAATGACAATAATGCCACTGGTGATAAACAGGCCGGCGACTTTGACCGCTTGATTTAGAAATCCTCCGGAATTCTCCCTCATATCAAGGACAAGTCCATTGAGATTCCCTTTCTTTTTAAGTTCGCGAAGCGCTTCCCTCAAATCCAGCTCGCAACTCGAACCTTCTCCACTTTCATAAAAGGAAGGCAGGTTCAGCTTGCCAATAATCCCGTCTCCATAAGGCTCATAAGAATATTGGACGCGGTCGTCCTGCATGACAATTTTTTCTCGTTTCAGCTCGACGCGATAGAACTGTGAGTCTGTTTCACTCGTGAAACGACGAAAACCAATTTTTATTTTACCCGCTCCTGCACCTTGAAGTCGGTTCAATACTTCATCATAAGAAGCTCCTTCCATCGACTTCCCATCGATCTCGACGAGAAGGTCGCCCTGAGAAATTTTTCCGCAGCGCTCAGCGGGACCGCCTTTAATCATGTCGTGAATGACTACCCCATCTATCCCTTCGCGAAGAACAACTCCAATCCCTTCAAACTGCTTTTCTAGGCTGGTGCGCATTGCATATGCCTCTTCTGGACTGAAATAGGAGGAATGCGCGTCGAGGCTTTTGGCCATCGCCTTCAGAGTATGCATACAGAGGTAATGCTCCGTTGCTCCACCTGAAGGAAGGTAGGTGTCTTCCATACGAGCAAATCTTCTTTCCCAGAGGTCAAATAATTTTTGTCTTTGCTGTGGATTCCAAGAACGAAGAGTTCCATTGCGCTTTTCAACCATAAGGATAGTGAGTAGATGGTGCTTGATCCTTTGCTTTAACTCTTTTTCAGTCCCAGCATAGTCAGTGTAGGAATCGATTAAAGAGACTTGAGGAACTTCATCATTTTGAATCAACTCTCGAGCAATTTCCTGGCGATAAGTGCGAGCCCGGACAATTGCGGACTGGATTGCTTGGTTTAGCGCGGCATATTCGGAAAGGTCGTTTTTATAGTATTTTTGTGCGATGGCAAGAGCTCTATCTTCCTTAACATCAAGGAAAGGCTTCGCTTCTGAGGAAAGCAAATAAATTTTTTCCGAATCAAACTGTTGAAGGAAAATTTTGAGAGTGCGACGAACAAGCAAAGGAGAATACTCTTTGTATTCGACATGGAAGTCTATCATCTCATCCATGGTAGATTTAACATCTGTCTTTTTGAGCTGAAAAGCGCCTGAAGCCCCCAAAAGCGCAAACGTCGTGATGGGGAGTACTAACCATTTAAAAAGTCGATTAAGCATGCCGCTGACTTCCTTTTGCACTAACGTCCTATTAACCCAACTTGTCCCCTACCCTCCCTTATCTGCTGCGCTTTGCTCCTTTCTCAGGTCTGAAGACCTGCGGTTTGCGCAAATCCTGCATATCCCCCTATTTAGCAACGCGCCTAAAGGGGTAGGGGACAAGTTGGGTTATTATTTGTTGTTTATATTATTTACTATTTTAAAAAAAATACTTTTCGAAAAAGCAAGAGAGCACCTCACATCAACGTTTGTTTTTGCAATAAATGCTCCAATCGCGCTATATTTCTCGAATGTCTTATTGGACCTGACTGGGTTCTTCATATTTGAACTTCAGGACAAGAAGTTGGGCTGACCTAGTCCTAGCGTTTCCGTAAGAATGTTAAACTCGTAAGGAGAAAGGCAAAGATGCCGACACATAATCAATTGATCCGATTTGGCCGCACACCGAAACCGAAGAGAAAAAAATCTCCGGCCTTGCAGCATTGCCCACAAAAACGTGGGGTTTGCCTGCAAGTAAAGACGAAAACCCCGAAGAAGCCTAACTCAGCGCTCCGTAAAGTAGCGTGGGTTCGCCTTTCTAACGGTCAAGAAGTCATCGCCTACATCGGCGGCGAAGGACACAACTTGCAAGAACACAGCATCGTGCTCGTCAGAGGCGGCAGGGTAAAAGACTTACCTGGCGTACGCTATCACATCGTTCGCGGCGCTCTAGACTGTGCAGCTGTTAAAGATCGTAAAAAATCTCGATCCAAATATGGGGCGAAACGTCCTAAGTAATATTAGGATACCTGCCTATGGATGATAGGTATCCTGGCTCACCATTGGCTCTTTTCAAAAATTGCAGAGAGTCAATCGCGGGCCGGGCATGAGAGAAACCGGGAGGGATTTAAAAATTGCGATCTGCCAAGAAGGTGCCCCAAATTTTGACCAGGCTTTAGCCGGCGCTTAAGCAGATAAACTTAATAAAGTTTATCGATGTAAGCGGGTCACAAATTCGGTGGCTGTCCGACGCCGGCAGAACCAATTTTCGAATCATGAGCGGTATATACTGTTGACACTTGAAAGCTGGAGGATTTTGCAAGGAAGCGGCGCAAATTTTTGTGTCTGGAGCAAGTGACCATTGCCGGAGAGGCAAGGCACGAGTGAAGATCAAAAATTGGCCGCCAAGCTGACAAAGCAAAAACTCCAGGTTTCCAGTGGAAGCAGTATATATCTCATGACCCAAGTGAAGTGGATTTGCAATTAAGAGGCCTGTGCTCCCTTTGTGTTAGACACGGGCCAAAAACATAAGAAATAAGGAATTCAACCATGTCAAGAAGAAGACGGGCTGTAAAAAGAGAAACAGAACCAGATCCTCTCTACAACAGCTGTGTTTTGACCAAGTTCATCAATAAAGTGATGTACAGTGGTGGTAAATCGGTGGCCCGCCGAATTGTGTACAATGCCATTGAAAAGTTTGCCAAAAAAATCAAGGCTGAGGATCCTCTAGCTGCTTTTGAACAAGCGCTTGAGAATGCAAAACCATCCCTCGAAGTGAAATCCCGTCGTATTGGCGGCGCTACTTACCAAGTGCCTATCGAGATCGCTCCAGATCGTCGGACGGCGATGGCGATGCAGTGGATTATCCGCTACTCGCGCGAAAAAGCCGGACGTCCTATGGAAGAAGCTCTCGCTTCTGAACTTATCGATTGCTTCAACAATCAAGGATCAACGATCAAGAAGAAAGACGATACCCATCGTATGGCTGAAGCAAACCGTGCTTTTGCACACTACAAATGGTAATTAGAGGAACTTCATGGGAAAACGACCAGAAACTGACGAATTAATCAATGTCCGGAATGTCGGCATCATGGCCCACATCGATGCGGGCAAAACGACAACGACGGAAAGGATCCTCTTTTACTCCGGAAGACTTCACCGCATCGGCGAAGTGCACGAAGGCGCCGCCACCATGGACTTCATGGAGCAAGAGCGCGAGAGAGGGATCACGATCACCTCTGCTTCTACGACTGTCTATTGGAAAGGCAAAAAAGGCGAAACCCATAAAATCAACATTATCGACACTCCTGGCCACGTCGACTTCACAATCGAAGTAGAACGCTCTCTACGCGTTCTCGACGGTGCCGTGGCTGTGTTCGACGCTGTAGCGGGCGTTCAACCTCAATCGGAAACTGTATGGCGTCAAGCGGAGCGCTACCATGTTCCCAGAATTGCGTTCATCAACAAAATGGACCGCGTGGGCGCGGACTATTTCATGGCCGTTGAATCCATGAAAGACAAATTGGGTGCCAATGCGGTGATGGTTCACTGCCCTATCGGCTCGGAAGCTGAGTTCAAAGGGATGGTGGATCTCATCACGATGAAAGCTTATCTCTTCCTCGATGAGACAATGGGTGCAAAGTACGAAGTGGAAGAAATTCCAAGCGATCTTTTAAGCCGGTGCAAAGAAATGCGTCAGCAAATGCTTGAGGATCTCGCTACTGCAGATGAAGGCAATGATGACTTCATGATGAAAGTGCTTGAGAATCCCGATTCGATCGCAGAAGATGAAATCCATGCTGTGATCCGTAAGGCGGTTTGCACCAATAAAGTCACGCCTGTTCTCTGCGGAACCGCTTTCAAAAACAAAGGAATTCAGCCGCTTCTCGATGCTATTGTTGCATGGATGCCGTCTCCTATCGACCGTGGTCTGATCAAAGGGATCAACTACACGACAAGTGAGCCTATGGAACTAGAGCCTCGCGATGACGGACCTCTTGCAGCGCTTGCATTTAAAATTATGTCCGACCCCTACGTCGGCAGATTGACTTTCGTTCGTATTTACTCGGGCACGCTCACTAAAGGGACTAACCTCCACAATACGACGAAAGATAAAGATGAACGCGTTTCCCGTTTGCTTGAGATGCATGCGAATCAGCGTAAAGACAGAGACGAGTTTTTCACAGGTGACATCGCTGCTTGCATTGGCTTAAAGTACACGAGCACTGGTGACACGCTCTGCGCTGAAGACTCTCCTCTTCTTCTCGAAAAAATGGAGTTCCCAGAACCTGTTATTTCGATGGCAATCGAGCCTAAGTCAAAAGCGGATCGCGAAAAGCTTTCTCTCGCTTTAGGCTCTCTTTCTGAAGAAGATCCGACATTCCGCGTCTCTACAAACGAAGAGACAGGACAAACGATCATCGAAGGGATGGGAGAACTGCATCTCGAGATCCTTTGCGACCGTATGATGCGAGAGTTCAATGTCCAAGCTAACGTCGGCAAACCCGAAGTTGCGTACAAAGAAACGATCACGACATCTGGCAAGAACGAAACAAAATACGTTAAGCAGTCCGGTGGACGCGGTCAATACGCTCACGTCGTCGTTGAGATCGAGCCAAATGAAAAAGGCAAAGGAAATGAGGTCGTCAGCAAGATCGTCGGCGGTGTTATTCCCAAAGAATACATCAACCCAACGATTAAGGGGATTACAGAAGGCCTCGCAACGGGGGTACTCGCAGGGTTTCCGCTCGTCGATGTTAAAGTTTCTATTGTCTATGGATCGTACCACGAAGTCGACTCCAGTGAAATGGCGTTTAAGATTTGCGGATCTATGGCTGTGAAAGAAGCGGCGCGCAAATGCCAGCCGATCATCCTAGAACCGATCATGAAGGTTGTCGTCACAACTCCTGAACAATTCATGGGAGATGTGATCGGTGACATCAACCGCCGTCGCGGAAAAATCATGAACCAGACAACGCAGAAGAATGTCGTTCTCGTTGAAGGGGAAGTCCCTCTTAGCGAGATGTTTGGCTATTCGACGCAGCTTCGCTCTCTAAGTTCTGGCCGTGCGACTTATGTGATGGAGCCCTCTCACTTTGAGCGGGTGCCGCAAAAGATCCAAGAAGAAATCATGAAGAAATAACCCAGGAAAATTTAAGATTATGGGCAAGCAATCAAAACAAAAAATCCGCATTCGCCTTAAAGGCTACGACCAGCGCGTCCTGGATCGCGCCGTGGCTGATATTGTCGAAACAGCTAAGCGCACTGGCGCTAGAATTGCGGGTCCGATTCCTCTTCCAACAAAAAGAGAGATCTACACAGTTCTCCGCTCGCCTCACGTCGACCGCAAGTCGCGCGAGCAGTTTGAGATCCGCACTCATATTCGCATGCTCGATATCCTTAATCCCACTCCCGACACGATTGACAAATTGAAAGTCCTTCCTGTCGCAGCTGGTGTCGATATCAAGATTAAAGCCGCATAGAATAAATGTCTTAACCCCAGATGTTTTCAAGACTCTGGGGTTTTTACTTTTTATTTATCGAGAAATTCGCTAATTTTATTTTCATAGAATCTATCTCTAGGAACATTTACGCGCATTTCTTCTCATTCGATTTCACATCCTAGTCCAAGTTTTCTTAACTCACCCTAAGAACAACATCGCACGGCATTGCAAATACTCCGTCTTTGATAGAATCACTTGTCCGCGCTCAGGAATCGAGGGGACTTAGTAGATATACTGGTGACACTTGAAAGCTGGAGAATTTTGTAAGGAAGCGGCGCAAATTTTTGTGTCTGGAGCGAGTGACCATTGGCGGGAGAGGCAAGGCACGAGTGAAGATCAAAAATTGGCTGCCAAGCTGACGAAGCAAAAACTCCAGGTTTCCAGTGGAAGCAGTATATACTGTTGACGTTTCAATGGGCTATAGAATTTTGGTTTTAACACGACCATTTTTTGATCCATCAAACAGGGGCATTATTCGAGCAATAAGACCCTGTTTGATGGATCGGAAAA
>JAJPIB010000074.1 GCA_021324995.1 Chlamydiia bacterium
CAAACAGGGCCTTATTGCTCGAATAATGCCCCTGTTTGATGGATCAAAAAATGGTCGTGTTAAAACCAAAATTCTATAGCCTCTTGAAACGTCACCAGTATATACTGAAAACAATTCAAGAATCAGTTTTGGTCCGCAGAATTATAAGGGATTCATTATGCAAGTTGTTCCAATCGACATGATCATTCTCATCGTTATTCTAGGATGGCTGTTCGATTATACAAATGGCTTCCACGATGCGGCGAATGTCGTTTCTACAGTGATCGCGACGCGTGTGTTAAAACCTCTTACTGCCATTGTTTTGGCTTCTATTTTAAATGTAATCGGCGCGACTCAAGTCAGCGGGATCGCTAAGACGATTACCACCGGACTTGTGAATTTGCATACAGCTACCCAGATGACAGTGCTTTGCGCATTGATCGGAGCTATTTTTTGGAATTTTCTGACTTGGTATTTAGGCGTGCCGAGCAGCTCATCTTACGCCCTGGTTGGAGGACTCATCGGCGCCTCTTTGGTGAATGAGGGTACAAGTGCCGTTTTATGGAATGGCGTGCTTTCCAAAGTCATTATTCCGATGTTTTTGTCTCCGATTGTCGGGTTTGCCCTTGGTTTTATCTTATTGAAGGGCCTTAATTCTCTTATGAAATTTTCATTCTTCAGAGGAAAGCAAAAAAGCTTTGGCCATATTCAGATCTTTTCTGCCGGACTAATCGCGCTTGCCCACGGGTTAAACGATGCTCAAAAAAGTATGGGTATCATTACCCTTGGACTTTTTGCAGGGGGGGTCATCCTTGAGCCTTCCATCCCGCTTTGGGTGATCGGTTCTTGTGCTATTATCATGGGACTTGGAACAATTTCTGGGGGATTTAAGATTATTCGTACCGTCGGGTTTGAGATCACGAAATTGCGGCCCTTGCAAGGTTTTGCCGCAGAGACCAGCGCTTCGTGTGTGATTCTCGCGGCCAGTTTCTTTGGCATGCCGCTCAGCTCAACTCATATGATTGTAGGAAGTATCACAGGCGTAGGAAAAGCCAACAGTTCAAGCAAAGTCCGTTGGTCAACAGCCAGAAAAGTTGGTTATGCCATGATCCTCACACTCCCTGGGACGGCTATTGTCTCTGCTCTTTTCTTTCTTCTTTTTAAATTATTCATCTAATTACTTCTGCTGTAATTATTTATCAATGATTGTAAATTAAATTAATTGATAAAAAAATTATTTTAATATAATAATAAAGTTAATTAGAATTTAGTTCTGAAGGTGCTCCATGCAATTAAGAAAAGGCCGATCGGGGCTGACAGTCATGGATGCCGTCGACAATTTATCCCACCTTGCAGAGCTGGATATTCCTGTACGCGACGGTGAAGGTACAAGCCAGGGAATCTCTTGGCACAATTTTGAATATCGCTCTTTCAATCAGGAAAAGATTAAAGAGATCTTTCAGACGATTTTAAAGTACGTCAAAGGAGTTGCGGAAAAAGAAAAAACATTTCTCAGGGAAGAACGTGCTCAGCGCGCTATCCAAGCGATGATGTTGCTGGCTGCAGAAGCTGCTAAAAAAATCGATAGATATACTGAGATCTTCAAAGGGGAAAAAATCTCCAGCGTCACCGAGCTGAAGGAGTATAAAGAACTGCAGCACATCTACCTTACAAAGATTGTTCAGCGCTTCAACCCTCTCTCTGACATTGAGGAAAAGTGGCAAGATTCCTGGGGTGCTGGAGATGTGGAAAGCATTGAGCAGTCCGGCTTACGGGACCTAGAGACTGTCCGTAAAGACAAGAAATACGAGCTCTTTCTGATCCGCAATGAGGATAATACCCCTTATTTTAACAGAGCTCTCCTTTATCATATGCAGCTCGTTGGCCAATTCGACGTTCTTTTCGCCGATTCTTCCATGGAAGACCCTTTCCTACGCATTGAGATTATTAATGATAAAGATGCCAATCTTTCTGCAAAAGAGATCCTAAAAATGGCAGCACCTTATATCGATGATTTTTTCAAAGATGCAATGAAGTTTAAAAACATTCCCTTTGTTGCGGCATTGAGCAAGGCGTTAATCGCGCTCATGATGGCGGGAAATAGTCGTAACCTACTGCAAAACGCTCTAGCCAAGCATTCCTTCAATTATTATGCCGATTTTCAGCATTATCTCCGAGCGGCCCTCTCTACGGCAGAATACCGCAAGCTTATCAGTAAACCCTCTGCCCAGTCTGAGCGTTTCATTCAGTCGGCTCTTCACTTATCTCACGTTCTTTGTAAATCGTTTTTCACAAAGATAGGCATACGCAGGGATATGATTGAACTCATCCATGCTTTAATTGAGAAGGGGAGTGAAGGGAGTATACAGGAGAGTCAAACGGCAAGTCCTCTTGCGCTTTGGAATAATCTTCACGATAAGGACGATAGCATCCGTTTTCTCTTCGAGCGTTATCCCAATGGTCCGTTGCTCAAAACGCTAAAGATGTTCAACAAGGATAATGCCATGCAAGGTTTTGATCCGATCGCTCAGCAAAACCAGTCTGGGCAACTCTATTCTCTTTCTAGCGAAGAAACACACATTACCTGTTTGCGTTTACCCTGTCCCACTGTACAAACTTACATTTCAAAAGCCTTTGTTGTTGAAGAATTCAATGGCTTTTTACGCTCCTTAGCTTCGCCAAAAACAAAACAATGCCATCTTTTAATCAATATGCAAGATCGCACATCCTGGGAAGAGCATGCGCGTTGTATTGCGGTGGAAAATGTTCAAAAGATCTCAGAATTTGCGAATACGCTGATCGTCGTCACTTTGCCCAAAAACACAGAGTTCTACTGGCAGTTAGGAACCTATTCGGAATGGGATGACGCTGCAGAATTCATAAAACAGCTTAAAGAGCAGATTGCAAGTGGCGAGCAATGTGGATTCTATTTCCCTCCTGAAATCGATCTTAAGGGGGTCTTGCCATTCATTGAGAAAGCCTTAAAAGTGATCCACACTCTTTTTTTCGCAGACAAGAAGAGGCTTACCCATCAAAATCGGCTCGATTTCATAGAAATCTATTACATGCTGCTCACGCTAAAGCTTTTTGAAGACTTGGCGCCTGATAGCTTTAGCTTTACTTGCAAAGATGCAGTGGACATAGGCGCGGTAGCTAGTGCGGAGTTATTTGCTTTCTTGCGCATCATGAATGATACAAATGCTGTTTCGAAAGAAGAGGCAAATTTCCTACTTTGGATGTTGTATGCTCCCGCCCTCATGAGTCGTGAGCGTGCTGTCGATCTTCAGCGTCTAAACCGAATGGAAAAGGCGCTGGCAGTGGTCCAAGCCGAACTCGATGCCCATCGGGAAAAGACAGTAGAAGCTTGCAGCAAACTCTACAAACTTCCTTTTTTTAAATCCTTCTCTGTTAAAGAAGCTGCTTAAATTAGCCCAAAGGCCACGTTGGGTATAACATGGCCTTAAGATGAAAAGAGCTACTTTTTAGAAGGGGCGTTCTCAGAGATGAGCATCCGTTCCATGTCCTCGAAGGAGCGGATATTGTTAAGTTTTGCTTCAGGGAAGAAGGCTGCGAGGATTTTTGGCGCTTTCTCTCCTTTATCCGACATCGCGTTTGCACTGAAGAGACAAAGTCCAACCCCATTTCCCTCTCCAACACCATTAAAGATGACTTTGTCGGCTGTCATCTGTACTTTGAAGTCATTGCTTTTCAGTCGGACATTTCCAAGCGCTTTTTGTAGTTGAGCGAAGTCAAACTGATAGGTTTGTGCATCGTCTTTTAGGCGAGCACCATAGACTTTTTGCGACTTGTTGTCTTGATAGAGACTGAATTCAGACACTCTTGTCGCTCCGAGCGCTTTTGCCAGATCTTGTTTGGAAATAGAGAATGTCCAAGTGCGGGACTGCTTGTTATGGGCAGCGTAGGGAGATTCCACGCCTTGAGGGCAACGCGTCTCTTTTCTAAAAATTGTCGCAAAGTCTGCAGTTTTTCCTCCGCTATCTTTTGTCCAGGTGGCAGGAAAAGGTAATCCTTGGTAGGTCATCGCCATGAAGCGAGTATTGTTAATCGCGCGCTCTATAGGTGTGTTTTGCATCGTGAGAGCGTAGCCTTGGTAATCGACTTCCTGCGCTTCGACATGCCACGTAGCTGTTGGTTTACGGCTAACGAGATAGTAGGCATGTGTGCGAGCGGTGATGGCGACGGCGTCCATGACTTCATCGTCCACATCGTTTAAGAAGAGAGAGGTCATGGTTGATTTGAGATAACGCTCGATGTCTACTTCATTGATGATGTGCAACTTTCCTTTATTTGCATAAACTTCAATGCACCCGCGGTATTCGATCCCATTGACGAGAAGTGAGCTGTTAGAGTTTGTAGGAACGATGCGCACTTGGAAGGTTCCAGGAATCAGGTCTCCCCAAAATAATCCATTTTCAGAGGCCGATATCCATTGCCTTTTCCCTGAGGATCCATCGAGGAGAAGCTTACTGAAGGGATCGTAGAGTTGATAAGAGCCTTTTGCTTCGAGGAGGATTTTTTCTTGGTCCTGTGCTAATAGGACTTTGATGGTTGCAGGTTTTTCATTTTGTGAAATGTCGGTGGGGATTTCGACATTTCTGGCATGCAGCGAAAGGGAAGCTGTCGCACCCATGAAAAGGGAAACTGCGATTAGGGTATTGATCATCTTCATGATTGTTCTCCATTCTTTAAATGTGTCGGCGGACGGCGTCCTAAATGTTCGTAAGATAAAGGGGTGACCTCACGTCCTCTTGGCGTTCTTTTGAGGAATCCCTGCATAATGAGGTAGGGTTCGTAAACTTCTTCCAAGGTGTGGGCTTCTTCAGATAGGGCGACAGCAAGCGTATTGATACCAACTGGGCCGCCTTGGTAATGATCGATAATCATTTTTAGGATCTTTTTATCCATTTCATCGAGGCCGCGATGGTCAATTTCGAGCATGTTGAGAGCCGTCTGGGCGGTTTCCCTATCGATTTTTGAAAAACCTTTAATTTGGGCAAAGTCACGTACCCAGCGAAGCAGATTATTGGCAATCCGAGGAGTGCCTCTCGAGCGCTCCGCAATGGCAAGAGCGCCTTCTTCGACAAGCGGGATTCCAAGAATTTGTCCTGTGCGCTGTAAAATTTTTTCCAAATACTCAGGAGGATAGTAATCTAGGCGCAGATTAAGGCCAAAGCGGGAACGCATCGGACTGCTAAGAAGGCCAGAACGCGTTGTTGCTCCCACAAGTGTAAAAGGTTTTAATTTGACCTGAACGCTTCTTGCGGAGGGACCCGAATCGATCAGAAGATCTAGCGAGAAATCTTCCATGGCTGGGTACAAGTACTCTTCAACGGCACGATTTAAACGATGAATTTCATCGATAAAAAGGACATCCCCTTCGTTTAAATTCGTCAAAATGCCCGCAAAGTCTCCCGGTTTTTCAATAACAGGTCCCGAAGTGACGACGAGATGCGTTCCCATCGTCTTAGCGATAATATTGGCAAGGGTTGTTTTTCCCAGTCCCGGTGGTCCGCTTAAAAGGCAGTGTCCCAGTGCTTCGCCGCGCTGTTTCGCAGCTTCCATAAAAACTTGCATGCGCTCGCGAATATTATCCTGGCCGACAAAATCAAAAAGGGAATCAGGACGCAGCGGCCTTTCGAAAGGTTCATCTGGTTGGCTCCAGGAAGATTGGATATTGGGATCTTTCATAACGACGTTTTGGGGATTTTTCCTTCACTATTAAAAACTCTAGCAAGAAATCGATTTCAAGCGCTATACCGAAAATGATTCAAGAATCGGTTTTTGACAAAGCATGCGCCCAGAATTTTGATCAGGCCAGCCAAAAACCGATTCTTGAATTATTTTCGGTATATATCTATCGTGATATAAAGAGTAAAAAATTCAGCAGGGAATCTATGAGCTTACAATCTGACCGATGGATCCGTGAAATGGCCGAGAAACATGGGATGATCGAACCCTTTGTCGACACGCAAGTGCGTTATGAGGAAGGCAGCAAAGTCATCAGCTATGGCCTTTCAAGCTATGGATACGACCTGCGCGTTGCGAGTGAGTTTAAGGTATTCACTAATCTTTACAACACTCTTGTCGATCCAAAAAATTTTAATGAGACGGCTTTTGTTCACTTTGAGGCAGATGAGTGCATCATTCCTCCTAACTCCTTTGCCTTAGCGCGCAGCGTGGAATACTTTCGCATCCCGCGCGACGTGCTTACCGTTTGCATTGGGAAATCGACTTACGCTCGCTGCGGCATCATTGTCAACGTGACGCCGTTCGAACCGGAGTGGGAAGGGTATGTGACCTTAGAAATCTCCAACACCACACCACTACCAGCTAAAGTTTATGCAAACGAGGGTCTTGCCCAAGTGCTCTTTTATCGGGGAACGGAAGTCTGTGAAACATCTTATGCAGACCGCAAAGGCAAGTATATGAATCAGACAAACATCACTCTGCCTGTAGCTTAAATGCGCTTCCGAGGCTCAGCGACTTTCAGTTGCGAAGTGATTAACTTTTCTTTAAAAACTTTTTTACGTAAGACATTAACACTTAAGGCATTCAGGAAAGTTTTTTCTTCATGAAAAAAACTTTTTTTCATTTCCTTTTACTGAAAAAAAATGCAAAATCCTCGTTTTCATCTTTTTTAGTTTCACTCCGCTTCTTTGCTTCGAGATCCCAAAGTGAGATTGGGACTTAAGGTGCGCTGTGCTTTTGAAAAGGGTCGGCAGTTTACAAAAAAGGGAAGAACACGTAAGTATCGAGTTAGAGGCCGCCCCAATCTTTGGGCATCCGTTTTGCTCAAGTGTTGTAGGAAGGTTTAAGGAGAAAGGGTTTTCATCTTTTATGTCGCGGGCAAAAGTTGCAGATGGGCAGCCTTCGAGGATCAACGCTGATCCGAAAAAGGCAAAAAAAAATGCGCTCTACCAAAATGGTTGGGTAGCGCTTTTTATCGCTGCTTGTGTCTTCATTTATTTGAATTCGGGCGGTAAAAAGAATGAAGTCATCGCTACTCTCGAGAGTCATTTAAAACATCTGCAAATGGAAAAAACTCTCCTTCTCCAAGAGAATGAAGATTTACTTCTACAGGTCAATAGTCAAAGCGATCCGGCATGGATCCAGCTTACCCTGAAAAAGGGCCTGGGACTCGTTCCTGAAGGACAACAGAAAGTGTATTTCCGGAGCGACTGATCGCCACAACATAGAGGGAACGCGCAAAACTCCAGCGGGAAAAATCGATGATTTTGGTGGCTTTTCGCCAGGACCGGCAAACAGTGTTTGCCAAGTCTGTACGGCGGCTAGATGAGCGCCATCAAAAGGGCAATTTTTCTCATCGCTGGAGTTTTGCAGGTTCTCTCACATAGTCTAGGTCGAGTGTGATCGCAGCACAGATAATTCTTTTGCTCCTTTTCCTCTTCTTCTCAGGATTCTTTTCCTCTTCAGAAGTCGCCCTATTTTCCCTTTCATCGATGAAAGTTAAATCGTTTCGAAATGATCCCGATCGGCGCAAACAGCTTGTCGCGCAGTTACTGGCGTCTCCGCGCGATTTACTCGTAACGCTAATCATGCTCAATATCGTGGTCAACATTTTGATCCAAAACGTCACGTCCAGTATTTTTGGAGAGCTGTCGGGATGGACGCTCAACGTAGGTGTTCCACTGGCGCTGACATTAATTTTTGGAGAGGTGATTCCCAAATCGATTGGGATGGCTCATAATACAAAGATTTCCTACCGAGTTGCTCCTTTTTTAAACAGGGCAAGGCGTTTCTTCAATCCGGTTTGCAAATTGCTCACTTCGTTGACCGGTTTTGTGTCACGCCTGATGTTTTTCTTTCTAAAGTCGGAAGAAGAAATTTCTTTTGATGAACTTCAGCATGCGCTAAAAACCTCTAGGAGCAATGAAATTCTCAATGAAGATGAAGCGGAACTTGTCCGTGGCTACCTCATCCTACAGGAATCTCAAGTGAAGGAACTGATGCGGCCACGAGAAGAAGTTTTATTTTTTGACATAGAAGAGCCGCTTTCAAAGCTCATCCACCTTTTTGTCGATCAGGAATGCTCGCGCCTTCCTGTGTGTAGAGAAAACCTCGACAACGTGATCGGAATCATGACAAGTCGCATCTATTTTCTCAATCGGGAAAAACTCCATAAGACTTCCGACCTGCCTAGTGTTCTGAAAAAGCCAATGTTTGTTCCCGAAGGAATGGCAGCGGAAACTCTTTTAAGAAAAATGTATGAAAAAGAAGAATCTATCGCTCTGGTCGTAGATGAATATGGATCTATCTCGGGACTGATCGGACTTGAAGACCTCGTTGAAAAAGTCATCGGTGAAATTGCAGATGCGCGCGATGTCAAAAGCCGCTACACGCGTTCTGGAGAAGACGTCATCATCGCCAGTGGCAAGTTAGAGCTCTCAGAATTTAGCGATATTTTCGGCCATTTTCTTCCCAGTGAAAACAATATGGTTACAATCGGAGGGTGGCTGACAGAGCAGATGGGCGATATCCCTAAAACCGGAACGAAGTATACAGCCCACGGCTTTTTATTCCATGTCTTGGGAGCGGATGCCAAACGCATCCGACGCATTTATATCCGACGCTTAACATCGCCTCCCTCGCGCAAGAAGGAGATAAAATGAATCCCACGTGGAAATTCTTTCTCCTCATGATCTTGGCGTGCATTGCAGCTCAGGGTTTTTTTGCCATGATGGAAATGGCATGCGTTTCCTTTAACAAAGTCCGTTTGCAGTATTATGTCAGCAAGCAGATGAAGCGCGCCATCTGGTTAACTTATCTTCTCAATCGTCCCGCTCTTCTATTTGGGACGACCTTGATTGGAGTAAATACCTCACTAATTCTTGGTTCAGAGTGCGCGCGCCGCTTTTACGATGCACTGGGCTATAGCCCTGATTGGGCACCTCTTTCCCAAATCCTGATCGTCCTCATTTTTGCAGAGATTTCTCCCATGGTCGCAGGACGCAGATATGCTGAGCACGTCGCCATGCTTGGAATACCTGTCCTCTACTGTCTTTCAATCATCCTGCGCCCCATCATTTGGGTACTCGATCTTCTCTGCCGTTTGGTCAATCGCCTCATTGGCAAACCCGTTGCACCAGGCATTTATTTATCGCGAGAAGAGCTGCAAAATGTCATTGAAGAAAGAGATGAGGCGATCTCCACAGAGCCTAGGAAAAAAGAATTTAACACAGTCGTTGCCAATATTTTTACTCTCAAGAACAAAACGGCAAAAGATCTGATGCTACCTTTGACTCAAGTCCCTCTCGTTCCTTCCTTTTGTACGGTTAAAGAGATGCGCGATATCGTCAAAGATAAACACGTTTCCTTTCTTCCTATCTACCACCGCACTTCCCAGAACATTGTCGCGATCGCTTTTTTACGCGATCTCTTGCGCCTTTCCGACAACAAGAAGGTGAAGGACTATTCCCGGCAGCCCTGGTTCATCACAGAAAACAGCTCTGTGCTTCAGATCTTAAAGCAGTTCCGCCGGAATAATCAAAGCCTCGCGATCGTCCTCAATGAAAAAGGGCATGCGACCGGTGTTCTCTCGCTCGATGAAGTCATTGATGAGATCTTCGGCAGAACCGATGAATGGGAATCCTACGAAGAGATGATGCCAAAAGCCTATCATGTGATGATCGACCGCACCTTTGAAAGCGACATGCTTTTAAAGGACTTTAATGCCCAGTTCAACGTCAATCTCAGCTATCAAGATGCAGAAACCCTCGAAGAAGTCATGACGCTCGCCCTAGGTCACACCCCCTCGAAAGGCGAATCCATACACATCGACCAGTTCGAGCTCACCGTGGAAGAGGCCTCCCTTCTCGGCGCCAAGATGATCCAAGTGCGCACTGTCTTTTAAGTAACGCCTCCAGAAGCTCCGAAGACGTCATTAAGATTACTGTCCTTATAGAGTCTTCAAAAATTAAAATAATTAATTGCGAAAATGGGAGACGACTTGGGAAATAATGTCGATGGCCTGGTCAATTTCTTCAACTGTGGTATTGCGGCTGAGGGAAAAGCGGATCGCGGATTTAGCGATGTGGAGGGGAACTCCCATATTGAGAAGGACGCGCGAGGGTTCGAGCGCACCGGAGGCGCAAGCGGCTCCATGGCTGATGGCGATGCCCGCCATGTCTAGGGCAATGAGGAGATCCTCTCCGAGGTCACCGGGAAAAGAGATACTGCAGGTGTTGCAGATACGCGGTCCTATGCCGTTGACGACAGCGGGGCTTGCTTTGATGAGCAATCCGGCTTCGAGTCGATCGCGTAAGAGTGCCATTCGTTCAGTAGCGGAGGGAAGCTCGGTTTTGAGGATTTCAATGGCTTTGGCAAGACCGACGATTCCTGCGAGGTTTTCCGTGCCCGCGCGCAGGAGATTTTCTTGGGGGGCGCCGACCAAGAGCGGTTTGAGCTTTAAGCCCAAGCGGACAAAGGCAAAGCCAATGCCTTTGGGAGCATGTATCTTATGGCCGGAAAAGCCGATCGCAGAAATTCCCGGATGGATGGTGAAGAGCTCCTTGCCAAGCCATGCGACGCCATCGACGATGAGAGGGATGCCGGCCTCAAGCGCAATTTGTCCGATCGCATTGAGGTCGTGCTTAACGCCTGTTTCATTATTCACAGCGATTAAAGAGATGAATCGTGTATCGGGACGAATGGCTTCTTTGATCTGTTCAGGGGAAACGGCGCCGAGAAGTCCTGCGGGAAGAAAAGAGACATCGAGTCCTTTTTCTTGCAATCTGAGCAGTGTCTTATTGACGCAGGAGTGTTCGACATTTGAGGAGATTGCATGCCCTGAAACGGGGCCGGGGAATAATCCGCGTAAGAGGAAATTCATCGTCTCTGTGCCGCCTGAAGTAAAAACAATTTCTTGGGGTTTCACAGAGAGAAAGGCTGCGATTGTTTCGCGAGAGCGGTTCAAGCGTGCTTTGGCTTCTTTTCCTAGAAAATGGATCGAAGAGGGATTGCTTGGGGTTGCAGAAAGCTCGGGAATTATGGCTTCTAGCACGCGAGGATCGACGCCCGTTGTCGAGTTATTGTCTAAATAAATTCTTTGAGTCATGGCGCCAATTATAGGGAAATTCTTCTTTGATATCTATCTTTAGGTAATTTTGAGAAGAAGAAGGGTGATATTGTCATTGCCACCTTTTCTCAAGGCAGCTTCGACAAGTTTTTTTCCGATTTCTTCCAAAGAAAGAGGGGAGGAGAGAATGAGGGCCATTTTGCTTTCTTCGACATAATCGGACAGCCCATCGCTGCAGAGCATATAAATGTCTCTGGGTCTTAGAGGGATAACGCCGAGGTCGGGATGGATGTGGGAGTGGGTTCCAATCGCTCGGGTGATGACGTTGCGCATTACCTGGCGAGGAATCACTTCGTTTTCCTTTTGAAGGGTATTGCGCAAAGAGTGGTCCTCTGTAAGTCTTTCCAACTTGCCTCGGTAGCGATAGAGACGACTATCTCCCACGTGTGCATAAACGAGATATTCGTCGGTGATGACAAAACAAGAAAGGGTTGTACCCATGCCCGCATGATCGCTATTTTGATGAGATTCCTGGTACACTTTGGAGTTCGTCTTAGCAACGGCTTCTCGGAGCCGCTGGCAAGTTTCTTCAATGCTGGGCTGATCCTCGAACTGAGCAAGCGATGTGCACATACTGTGAATCGCAAGAGAAGAAGCGACCTCCCCTGCTTTGTGCCCGCCCATCCCATCCGCAAGAACGAAAAACTGCTTTTCGGGGAGAGTCGCCCAGACATCTTCATTGTTTTTTCGAACAAGGCCTACATCGCTGATCCCAAAGCTGTCGAGTTTGTATGCCATTGTGGTTGTCATGTGCTTGGTTGAAAGACTTTTCCCATGAATAGCATTTCTTGAGACTTTAAATCGATAATGAAAAAGAGAAAAGGATGATCTGCGATGAATTGAACAGGAAGCTTTTTTTCAGGGATGGAAGTCAAATTCAAAGATGCCGATGTAGCAGCAGTTGCTGTCACTCCATTTTCATCCAGTGCAAAGAAAGTCTGATGGATGACTTTGTTTAAACTTAAGTCGCGCATTCCATCGATCCCGGCAAAGTTAGCGTTGGCGTCGAAAGCATCCTCCATACCTAGGTGTTTTAAAGGTTCGTTGAGAGGCAGGCGCATGTCGATAGTGAATTTGGGAAGTTTCATTTCGACTTTTTGGAGGGATAATGATTTCATCCAATCGCACATGGCTGTGGGAAGTGCGGTGGCAACGGCAGAAAAATTCTCAGCAGATTTAGGAAGAAGAATCACAAAGGCAATATTTCCGCCATCATTTGATTTGCCTGCAAAAGGGAGCGCTGCCGCTTGAAGTAGATCGTTTTCGTAGTAAGGAAGCGAGAATGTCTGATGCATCATTTTGACCGTGATGCTTTTTTCGGAAGTGGGATGGAAAGGCCAGTCTTGCGTTGTCTTTGGATCAAAAGGTGAACTCCATTCGCCTTGAAAATACATGGCGTTGGTCAAGACAAGACGGGTATTGGTGTCGATATCTTCCGCATGGAGGATTTCGGGAATTTTTCCTTCCGTTTTCTCAGAGGTCCAGTCGTTGATCGTTTTAACAGCCTCCGCTGGAATAGAGAAATCGAGCTTTGCTAAATTCGCTTTGAACTGCTGCTGCACTGCATAGCGAAAATCGGTGAGAAGAAATATCGCTGGATCGACCCAGATTGCATTAGCAATATTTAGAGTATAGGATTTATCATTTTCTTTAGCCGGTAGCAGCGATTGAATGAGTTCTTGGGAGGTTTTTGCGATGTTTTTCCGATCGATATCCAAGTGGAGGGCATGCTGCATTTCGGTTTCTGTATCCGCTCTTGCCCCTAAGTACACCATAGAAAGGCAAGTCGCAATGCTGAAAGGGGAAAAGACGAGATTATCTTCTGTTTCTATTTGGGAATAAAGACTAAAGGCAAATTGAGAATGGCTCTCAGGTAAGGTCGCAGCGTGAGATACTGAAACAGCTAGCAGGGAAAAAATAAGAGGCAACTGCCTCATCAGTGTTTTCAATCGATCCTCCTTAACGCTTCCTATTCAGGGAAGAATAGAATTCGGTATGTACTTACAGCATTGAAGGTCATGTGTAGACCAACAGATGCAAATAAAGATGCTTGTCTTTCATAGATGAATCCCAGAAAAAGGGCGAACAAAAAGAGCGATGCAACAAGAGAAATGTTGCCTACACCCTGACTTTGCGAGAAGTGGAACAGAGAAAATAAGAGCGCTGAAAAGACAATCGCTTTTTTGGGAACCATAAAGCGCTTAAAAAATGTCTGCAGACAACCGCGAAATAGAAACTCTTCAATCACGGGCGCTGCTATCAAAATGATAAAAAGAGCAACTGCGAGCATCGGAGGAGAATCAAGGGTTGTTTTTAAGTAGCGTACAGCGACTTGCTCGTAATTTTCATAACCCAGAAAAAAATAAATGATCATATCTGCGAGTTGACCAACCGCAATCACAAGAGGGAAGCCAATAATCCACGTCATCACCCCCATCAAAAAATCGGTGCTGATAGGTTTAGCGTGGGATATCGAACGGTCTTTCCAAATCCTTTTAAATAAGGTAGGACTTTGACTTTTGCAGTAGAGATAGAATAAGCCAAAAATCGCGATCAAGATGAACAGTTGGAGCCAGCCATAAAGAGTCAGAGGAGGACCTGTAGGAGTACTCATATAAAGTGACCGCACAAAAGTGATCGCCCCCGGTGCAACGATCATCGTCATACCCACATAAATAGCAAAAACGGCCAGAACAGTTTTAAACTTCACGGGATTCGATCGAGGATCTCGGACGGGCAGTTGGAAGAATCCGTAGGATTTTGCAACCTGAATAAGAATCACACCGATCAGGCCAAAAAAGAGAATGGCTTGAAGATAACCAAGGTATTCTTGCATCCATTTCCTTTTATTAATTATACTGCAGTCGGCTTGAAACGTTGATTTTCTGCGCCTGCCTTTTCCGTCTGAATTTGCGTTCGCTCTCGCAAGCTGACAGGAAGATTGCTTCGAGCTCCACGCTTCGTCTTACGAAAAAATTCAGGGCATAAAATCAGCGTTTCAAGCCCACCGCAGTATACCTATTTTATACTCGTCAAAATGTAGTTCTCAATGCGCGATGCAATTTCTTTAGAGAATTTGGCATGCGCCAATCCAACAGGAGAGATGCTGTAACTCTCATTTCCCCAAGAGACTTGGTAGAAGTTCTCGCTTGTAAACTGGCGAGGAACAAAGTGCGCATTGTGAATAAGTTCTTGTAAAACGACTTTAGGCTCTTGCTCGCGCAAATCAAAGACGCGCACACGCATCGTCATATTAAGCTCAGCATTGCAGTCTTTTGGGTCGGCGGGTTTTCTGGGATTTTGGTCAAAAACTTCTTCATGTTCAATCAGCTCCAAGAAAACGACAAATTCATCACCTTGGAAGGCACTTTTCAGCCAGGAGACATCCGCGCCGAAAGGATTGTTTTTTTCGCTTAGCTTTCTTATTTTTTCACGCACTTTTGTCGAATCGGTTATGGAAATGTATCCTTGTTGGGCGAGGCGACTATAGAGAGCAGAAGAAAATTCATCCGAAAGGCTCCAGTCATAATCGGTTTTTGTATTGTCGATGACAGGAACAATAGATACGGTAGGCCTGCTTCGCACAGACGATTGATTATAAGTGGTATTTGAGTGATCGTTATCTTCACACCCACCCGCGATAAGGGCTAGAGCTGAAACGCTGAGAAGAAATCGTGACATGTGCATATTCTCCGAAGTAGAGGAATTGAATCTCACGATAACAAATAGAGGAGTTTTCCTCAAAGGGCTTTGGCAATTAGGCTTGCATGATCTGTAAGCATATATCTATCGCCTAACGGGGGCAAGGCCTTGGGTTCTTCGCAAAAGTCCTCTGGCGATTTGAGCGATGTATCGACGATCCGGTACCACATTTTACCTTCTGGAGGAGGAGGGAGATGTATTTCTGCTGGTGTGGCCTGGGCATTAAAGGCGATATAGAGAGGTTGTCCGTTCACTTCATCGTTCAAAGTGTAGGCGACAAATCGGTTGTCTCCGCTCCAGTTAACCTTTTCAGGTAAGTGCCCATGCCAAATAATATCCTTATCTGTCAAAAATTCTTCCCGCAATAAAGGAGGGTTTTCAAAACGGAACTTAATCATCAGACGATGGAAGCGAGCGAAATCTTTTCTTTCCTCCAATTTATTCCATAAAAAATAATTAAGTGCATTGTCTTGGCAATAAGTATTATTGTTTCCATTTTTTGTGTGGCAATACTCGTCTCCCATGAGGATCATCGGTGTTCCGATGGCGACCATTAGAGCAGTATGGAGATTGCGCATTTGTCTTTCTCGCAGCTCGTGAATTTGGGGATCTTCTGTCGGTCCTTCGCTCCCGCAATTCCAGCTATCATTCTGATTAGAACCATCTTGATTATTTTCCCCGTTTTCTACATTGTGCTTCTCTTGATAGCTGACCAAATCATAGAGCGTGTATCCGTCGTGTGCAGTCACAAAATTGATACTGTGATAAGGTCGACTGCCATTCCCGTAGAGCTCTTGAGATCCTGATAAAACCTGTGCAAATTCTCCACTTTGGTCATCTGTCCCTTTGATAAATTTGCGCACAACATCCCGATATCTTCCATTCCACTCGCACCATCTCCCCTTTTCCGGAAAGTTGCCCACCTGATAAAGCCCGCCTGCATCCCACGCCTCGGCAATCAATTTTACGTCGGCCAAAATGGGGTCATTGCTCATTGCTTCGATAACCGGTGGGTGCTGCAAGGGAGCACCTTTGGGATCTCGTGTCAAACAAGATGCCAGGTCGAAGCGGAAACCATCCACACGCATTTCGCTCACCCAATAGCGCAAAGAATCCAAAATGAATTGAGTGACAACAGGATGATTAGCGTTAATTGTATTTCCCGTGCCTGAAAAATCGAGATAATTTCCTTGAGGATCGATCATGTAGTACACGCGGTTGTCGACTCCCTTGAAAGATAAAAAGGGCCCCTCTTTGTTTCCTTCGGCAGTGTGGTTGTAGACGACATCCAGGTATACTTCGATCCCATTTTTGTGCATTTGCTTGACCATATTTCTAAACTCATTCATCGCACCTGACCAGGAAGAGGATTGGGAATAACGATTCATTGGAGTAAAAAAATTAATGGTTGAATAACCCCACATATTTTTCAGTTGCTCATCCGTTTTGGGATTCACGTGCTTATTCTCACATTCATCAAACTCAAAGATCGGCATGAGTTCAATCGCATTGATACCCAAACTTTTTAGATAGGGAATTTTTTCGACAATACCTTGAAACGTTCCTGGAGCTTTCGAACCGCTCGAAGGGTCACAAGTAAACCCACGCACATGCATTTCATAAATAACAAGCTTTTCGGGGACAAGACCGGGAGGCTTTGTATCCTCCCAATCAAAAGGTGCATCCAAAATGACTCTTCCCCGTGGGGGATATTTCTCAGCACGCACCCTTTTGCTTCCCCATTCTTTTCCTAGGCTTAAACCCCTTGCATAAGGATCGATCACAATTTTTTCCGGGTCAAAAGCATTTTCGGGATCTTTGTTTGAACCTGACACACGATATCCATACTCTAATTCTTCGGAAGGAAGATCCTTAAGAAGAATATGCCAAACCCAACCCGTTCTATTTATTTTGGGATCTAAAGGAATCTCAGTAAAAGGGGTTTCGGAATTGGGAAGAAAAAGACATAGGGTTACGCCTGTAGCATGTTCAGAAAAAAGCGCGAAATTGATTCCTCCATCTTTTCGGCTTGCTCCAAATGGCATAGAAAAGCCTCTATCTTTCTTCATACAATCAGAGATAAGTTGTTGAGTAATAGGAAAATCAGTTTTTAAAATAAAGTTTTACTTTTCCTTACCCTAACGAATGAAGAGCTTTGTTGCAAGAAGATTGCCAAAAATTATCTTGAATGGCGAATCATTTTCTGATAAAATTAAATCTAAGAAGCGTTTGATTACAGCCAGTATAAAGTGTTCGATGTGCCCGAAAATATTTTTGTTGCTATTTTTGAACACAAATTGGAAACTTCACCAATTATGCACATTTTGTCGATTCTAAAATCGTAATCTGCTGGTGATGCCCTGGCTGGATGTGTTAGAGACTATCGCTGAATTCAGCTTCTGTCGATTTTCGGGTTCTTTTGAGCCTATTTTCAATCCAAATTCAGAATTGGATTTAAAATAGGCCAAAATAATCCCGAAAAGCGACCAAACCTGATTTCGACGCTAGCTCTTAGTAAAAAAATAAGAAGTTAACTTTTAGAGTTTAAGGAGGACAATTCATGTCATTGGAAAATGCCAAGCAAAATCTCAAGGAATTCGGCAAAGAACTCAATCTGGAGTTGGCATTTGATGAAAACCACACCTGTATATTGGGTATTGATAATACCTTTTCCCTGCATTTGACTTATGAGCCCAATTCCGATCGTCTTTATCTCTATTCTCCAATTTTAGATGGGCTCCCCAAAGATTCTACAATCCGGCTCCGCCTTTTTGAAGCCTTGCTCGAAGGAGCGATGTTGGGCGGTCAAATGGCTGGCGGTGGAATAGGAGTTGCTGTGCCTGAGGAATTGATTCTCATGCACGCCGTATTGGAAATGGGCGTAGGAGCCGATCCTTCAGCTCTGCGACGTTTTGCTCCTCTTTTCGTAGAGGCTGTCGAGCGTTGGAGAGGTCGCGCGAAGGATATCTGCGAAGGCCGTGATTCCGCTCCAAGAGAAAGCGGTGGTCTTCCTGGAGGCATGCCGACACCTGGGGGTGGAAATAAGCCTGGTGAGCGTTTCATCAAGATCTAAGCGATTCAGGTATATTGCGGTCGGCTTGAAACGCTGATTTTCTGTCCTGAATTTTTTCGTATGACGATGCGTGGAGCTCGAAGCAATCTTCCTGTCAGCTTGCGAGAGCGAACGCAAAGTCAGACGCAAAAAGGAATCTGCAAAAGCTTCTCAAGACAAGTATCTTGAGAAGCTTTTTTTTTAATATGCTTTAGTCCAAGCAATCGCACGCGCTAATTGATGATCTGTGAGAGACTGTCCGTTTCTACGATTGCACGCATCTTCCCCTGAGCCCCAATAGTACCCACCGTTTTGATAAAGTTCTGCTACCCTTGTATGAACCTTATTGCGGAATTCTTGAGAGGTCGAATTTCTGTAGATTTGAATCAAACGTTCTTCCGTGGATAAATTTGTAGAGAAGAGGAATTTGCAAACTTCCTCAACAGGCTTGAAGGTCCTGTGCGAAAATTGGGGCAAAGGTGTGGCGTGGTAAAAAACATTCTGTAATCCTGAGCGGCTTAAATCGATATGCTTGACATCAGAAGAGGGCGCAACCCCCCTCTCAAAAACATGACGGTATAAACTTGCACGACCATGCATCATTTCATCTTGAGGATGATGAATGATGAGAAGTTTTCCTTTAAGATTCTCAAGGGCGGACGCCGAATCGATATTCCAGTTTAAAAGCGACACATAGAAAGTGGCGATTTGTGTAAAAACGCTCGCAACGCATCCAGTAAATCTCTTGTAGATGATGTTTGCAACGACATCGTTAATGGTTGAGTAAGATCTTTCTATAACGGACCTTCCCGTCGCTTCTTCCTGGTGCAGCTTTTTAACATTTACTCCAATTCCGCCTCCGAGAGAAAAACCGTAAAAATGGATATCTTTGGAAGGAACATGAAGCTGATCTCTGACAAACTGATAAATACTTTCCCCATCCAGATAAAGATTTTTTGCGGAGTCAGGTCTGTTATTGAGCGTATCGCAACCTCGGTAATCGAAGTAAATGAAGTTGTAAGGAACTTCTCTCAAACCAGCTTCATGCAGCACCCATTCGAAGACATTTTGTTGGCTGTGCGTTGCATTTGGCTGGAAAAAAATCACCGTTGGCGAAGATTCTGTAGCAGCGGCACTCTTAAAAAAGGTTCCTTTGATCAACGTGTTGTCAGGTGTGGTGACTTCAATAGGCCGCTTGCTAAAATTTTTTTGCATGAGAGGGGATTCGATCCAGTTGCGCTCAAAGTCTTGATACATAGAATCGACGATATGTCTGCTTCTTAGGGTGGAAGGAAGAATCGTAGCTGTAGCCAATCGATTGATAAAATAAAGAACATACTTGGTGACAGTTTCAATAAAAGTTTCTTCAAGATGTCTGTTCTCATGAGTCCAAACCGCTTTGAAGATTAATGGGGTCGTTGAAGTTGTTGTTACCATTTTTTTTCTCGTAATTAAATATGCTGTTAATTAATCTCTATTGATTAATAGAGAGACTGTAATTGCTAATTGTACGTTTAATTTTATAATTAGTCAATGTGTTTTGTTTGGATTATAAAATCGATTTAATTTCAGATAGAGAATAAAGGAGTTCTTTATCTGAGCTTTCAATTTTTTTTTCAATTTGCTTGATACTTGTCATGACTGTGGAGTGATCTCGGGAAAAAATTTGACCAATTTTTTGAAAGGGGAGTTTGAGTTCTTGGCGGCAGAGATACATCGCAACTTGTCTAGGAAAGGAACATTCCAGGTTTTGAGCTTTTCCCAAAAGATCCTCGCATCGCACACCGTAGAGGGCCGAAACGGAGTTAATAATCTTATCGGGGGTTAAGGCGACCTTAATTTCCTCTGCGACAAGATCGGCGAGCATTTTCTTCGCGGATTCTACATCTAGGGATAATGAATTCCTTTTATGTTTCACGTCACCCGCGAGATGGCAGCGCAAGATCAGCGCTTCTAGAGCCTTCTGGAGCGATTTACTGCTGGAAAAGGTTTCGACTAGAAACTGGGAAACAGAGGTTGAAAGGGGAAAATTAAATCCCTCACATCTCTTTTTGAGGACCTGCATAAGGTCTTGAACTCCGAGTTTTTCAAAATGGAGATTGATTCCCCACTCAAAGCGTGAGACAAGGCGGGGTTCGATCTCTTCTAAAAGCGTGGGTGCGCATTTTGAGGAGAGAATGATTTGGCGGCCCGATGTGTGCAAGGTATTGAATGTGTGAAAAAACTCTTCTTGTGTCGCATCCTTTCGAGCAAAGAGGTGCACGTCGTCGACCAAAAGAACATCCGCATTTCGGTAAGCTTTTCTAAAAGTACCCATGACAGAACCTCGAATAGCGGATACGACATGTTCGGTGAATGTCTCAGCGCGTGCGTATAGGGCATTAAGCCCTCGCTTGCTGAATTCTTGAGCAAGAGCCATGAGTAAATGCGTTTTTCCTGATCCCGATCCCCCCCACAAATAAATGGGATTAAATGCTGCTAAAGAAAGCTTGGCCCCTTCTGTATTTCCGGTCAGTTCACTAAAAAAACGAAAGACGATTTTATTAGCATCTCCAGGAATGAAATTCTCTAAAGTCATCGCAGGGTCGATCTTGTCTTTATGAAAATGGATAGATGGGTGATTTCCGCCTTTTTCTTTTTTTAAAAGTTTCGGAGAAATGGTAAGGGCTTCAGCTACTGTTAGATGAACTTTGATCGGACGAAAATTATTGTTGAGAAGCTGTGTTTTGAGCAAAGGGCGGATATGTTCTTCAAACCAAAGCACTTGAAAAGAGTCTTTGGCCTCGAGATAGAGATTTCCCGAATCGAAATGGACGATCTTTAAAGAGTGCAACCACTTCTCGGCAATATCTTTGCCGAGAAATCCTTCCTGCTTCTTAATGAAATCGTTCCAAGCTTGCATGGAGCCTAACTTAAAATGCAGCCTCTGCAATGCAGAGGCTAGATGTTTACTTCTTTACTTGTAACTGTGCTTTGCGGCGGGTCATTATCCATTGCTGCAATATGCCGAGCGCCATTGAAGAAAGCCAGTAGATGTTAAGACCCGACGGAAAGTGGTAGAACATCACTGTGAAGACAATCGTCATGACATTGCCCATCATTCTCTGCTGTTTTTGTTGGTCTGTCATCAAACGCTTATCTTTAGGTCCTGTAGCGCTAAAGCGCTGCTGTGCCCACATCACACCTCCGAGAAGAAAAGGAAGCAGGTGAAAATCGGTGCCAAAGAATAAAATAGGGAAGTTCCAGCTAAAGAGAACATCCGGGGCTGCGAGATTGTCGATCCAGCCGGGAATGAAGGAAGCTCCACGCAGTTCAAATGTGGATTTGAGTAGGTCGAACATCCCGATCAAAAAGGGAAGCTGGATAAGTAGAGGAAAGCACCCGGAGAGGGGATTGACCCCTTTTTCTCGATAAAGAGCCATGATTTCCATCTGAGCTCTCTTGGGTTCTTTTTTGTATTTTTCCTGAATTGCAGCCACCTTGGGAGAGATCTCTTGCATTTTGATCGTCGATTTGATCGACCAAGCGTTTAGCGGATAAAGCATAATTCTCAAAGCAATCGTGAGTAGAATGATCGATATTCCCCAAGAAGATGTGATCATGTAAAAGAAATTCATCAAGACAAAAAGAAACTTGGCAAAAGGTTCGGAAATAAAGGTGAACCAGCCGTGAAAGCTCAATGCTGCAATATAATCAGGATTGTATCCTGTTTTAGAATCGGAGAACGCTGCATCAACTTTTTTAAGGATGTCTGCCTGAAGAGGGCCTGCATAATAGCGGAGATTCATCGTTTGGGCGCGTAAAGGAAGCTGGAATTCATAGCCAGGATATTTTTCTGGCGGATAAGGAAGATATTCTGGATCGAGTACTGAAAGGCGTGTAGGGTCTTCCGTTCCTGAAACTTTGCACGCTCTATAACCTGGTGGAATGCTTGTCACAGGATCGATGATCAAGCCGAAGAATCCATTTGCTGAGCAGACCCAGTCGGGGTAGACGCTGCTAGATATCGCGCATTCTTTCGGAAGAGAAATCGATTCAACAGCTCCTTTGTTGTTGCTTTTGGTCATGCGATAGGTGAGTGCAGGCGCCGGATTATCGGAAATCAATTCAACTTCTGGAACACCGCTCGTCAGCCATAGACCTCTAGCATCGCCGTCGATTTTGATTGTGGCTTCAAGAACATAAGGTGCTTCATCAGGATTTTTGGGAAAGGCATATGTTCGGGTGATTTTTCGGTCAGAATCAGAATATTCGAACTCAATTAAATTTTTCTCAAGACGCTTTAGGCTAAAGATTTTTTTATGAAGATCTTGAATATCGGAATTGATTTTGAGAGCGTAGAATTTTGCAGGGACGCGTGTTGCGGACTGATCCCTTGGGTGAAAAAGTGTTCTTCTCAGTAAAGGGTAATAGCCGCCAAGCGCCGTGCTATCTATTTTTTTTACCCCTGTTCCCTCATTGATGTAATAGGGAAATGCGGGGAAATGATCGTTGATTTGATAGTTCTCTGTGAACTTGCGGTCGATGTAAATGGGACGGACGAAACTTTTCTCATTTTCTTTAGTTTGAAAGGGGAGATTGATCTCTGCAATGGAACCGCCGACATTTGAGAAAACAATTTGTTGATAATCGTTTTGAAGAACAAAAAATTCTTCGTTTTTAGGCTGCATGAGGTTAGGAGTCGAAACGGAATCCAAAGGCAAAGAGGTGTCCTCTTGAATGGCCTCGAATTTCTTTTCAGGCGCTGCAGGGCTTTGCTTAGGAGGACTCTTGAAAAACCATTGATTCACAAAAAAGAGAGAAACTGAGAGAGCGAGAACGAAAATGAGGGAGCGTCTATCCATGTTGAATAACCTTTGAGCTAAAAAGAGAGAGTCGCAGGTTCCTTATGAGGCTGCGACAAGCCCTAATTTGAATTTAAGGGCATAGCTTAACAGATTGACCAAATTATAAAGAACAGTAGTTTTAGTACAGCTCTTATACCCAATGTGATTGAAAATTTGGATTTAGGACCGAGCCAAAGCCCTGGGATTGGACGATCGAATCGTCGCCAATCGGAGGCATCCAGGCCAAACATGTGCAAAGTCGAGCTTAGCACTCTTCTTGGAAGTTGCTTCGCTGGTTGAGCTGAGCGATAAATTCTTGGAATTCTTCCGTGGACCGGACATTGTCGAGCCACTCGTCCTGGAGAATATCTTCGAGAGGCGGCAACGCATCGTAAGCTCTTGCTTTTTCGAGGCATCGGATTGCTTTCTCGCATTCTCCTTGAAGAGAGCAGAGGCAAGCCAAGTGATAATACGTCTGCAAGTTTCCAAGTCCCATAGCGACTTGAATTTTGTACTCTGCCGCACGGAAGAACTGGTCAGACTCAGAGGAGTCGTGAGAATGGGTGGCCAAGTTAATGAGAGCGATGGCCCAATCGATGAGAATGGTGTCGTTCTCTTCATCGTTTTTCATGCTTAGGCGATAGTGGTGGACAGCTCTGTAAAAATGATCGGACTCATCGGTCAGCTCGCCAAGATGCGAGAGAGTCAAGCCAAGTCTGTGATGGACGAGGTGGAAGTCGGGATCGATAATGAGCACATGCGAAAGGATTTCAATGGCGCGTTGGTAGTAAGATTCTTCTTCATAAAAGTCACCCAGAGAGTCTAAAGTGCTCGCGTATTGGAAAAGCCAATCGGGATGCAGGTAAATCGCGTTTTTTTGTAGGTTGAGAAGGCGCTCAAACTGAGAGGCGGCCTGCTCGAGCCAGTGCTGTTCATGGGTCATTTCGCCGAGTTTTGAAAGAGCGGCGGCATAGTCAAATAGGTAGTATGTCGATGCATTGAGATCGACGGCTTTTTGGAAAAAGCGTAGAGAAAGCTCCAGGTTTTCCGAGTTGTGCTCGAGCTCTCCAAGAAGGGAATAAGTCCAGCCAATGGCGTGCCAATGGCGATAGCATGTACGGTCGATAGAGATCCCCGCTTGGAATTTCTCGATCGCCTGATAGTAATAATCGCTGTCTTCGAAGTAGTGGCCGAACGCTTGCATACAAATCCCGTAACTATACCAGATTTCGGGATCGCTTTCTTCCATCTCAATCGCTTGACAAATCTTATTTTGCGCATCGTAAATAAGGTCTAGGCGTTCTGTGTAGTTACCGAGAAGGGCCAATGCTTCACTCCAGATCGCATAGATCATCGGGTTGGAGGAGTCGATGGCAAAAGCGCGGTGGCATTTTTCGACGCAAAAGCGCAGCCTCTTAATGTCTGCGGTGCGCTTTGCAGAGTCGCAAAGAAATTTAGCCCAATTCAGCCAGGTTTCGCTTTCTTGAGGTTGGATTTGTGTTGCAGAGGCAAAGGCATCGTTTGCTTGCGTGAAGTGGTCTTCATCGTGCGTGTGCTGGTAGAGTTTTTCTTGGGCTTCAGCGAGCAGATTCCAGCTCTCATAGCAGGAGGAGTTGATGGAAATCGCTGTTTTCAAATAATGGATCGCTTTTGAATACAGGCGTACATCATTAATGTGGGATGCAAACTTAAGCGAGCAGTAGCCGAAGTCATTCCAAAATTCGGAGGGAAGCTTTTCTTCAAAAGAGTGAGAAAGCTGGAAGGCTTCGAGTGCTTGATGCCAATCTAGGGCTTCACCCGAATGTTCTGCAAGGTGCATGAATACGATTCCAAGATCCCAGTACAATTCCGACAAAGCGTCGCGTCCTTGATTTTTTGAGAGGATGACAGCTTTATTCAACTTTTCTTTGGCTTCTTTAAAGTAATGATGTTCTCCTGTGTTTTGCCCGAGGGTGCAAAGCAGGCTGCCCCAGGCTTGCCAGGCTTCAAAGTAGTTGGGATCAACCAGTATTGCCGCTTTGAACTTTTTGCTTGCCAGGGGGAGTGCTTTTTCGCGTCCTTCTTCGTTTCCAAATTCGAATAGAGAAAGCCCTTGTGAGTAAAGAATTTTGGGATTTTTTGGGTCAAGTTTTAAGGAGGAGTCAAAACAGGCCAGACCCTTTGAAAGATTGCCTTTCAAAAGAGCCGCTTCTCCTTGAGCCAACAAAGAATCTGCGACCTCGCAATTGCCTAAGCGCACCCCGTATTCGACGGAAGCGGAACGTGGTTCCAACTGAGAAGTGGGGGCGTCACCGAGCGGAGGTTGGTTCAAGATGCTTTGATCCATAGACTACTCTTGTGTGAAAGAGGCGGATTATAGGAAAGGGCTTTTTTTTGGACAATCCAGCATCCTTTTTTGAAGCTGTTTTTCACCCATTTTTACCCCCATTAAAAAAACTTTTGTCATTAACAGTAAGGCTCTTAATGGGCTTTCCCTTAACAATAAATTTATAGCAAAATTTCTCCGAGCCCGAAATTTTTGCAAAAACTTCCCCAGCGCAAAAAAAAAGTTACATAAAACCTAACCTTTGTTTTACGATAGTTAATAAAAATTTCACAAATTTCTCGAGAAAAGGTGGTTATGGCTTTTTGTTGCAATATCACAAATTCAGATTACGAATCGGCGTGGGGACTCTCGCATGAGTTAGATCACATCGCGTGGAATATCGAAAATGCCTCTAAAGAAAACAAAGTCGATAGAGCTTTTATTCGGATAACGCGTTTGAGTAGAGATATTTGTGAGCTATTTTTTGACAGCAGAGATGTTCCTTTTTCAACAGAGGATCTAGAACACATCCGAAATAAATTTTTTCGTTTAAACCAGAAAATTGTCTCTTTAGTGGCCTCTGAAGATAAGATAGTGTGCGAAGCTATCCGTTTTTTACAGAAAAAAGAGGAGGCAAACTTTAAAAAAACTTTTGAATCTCTTCCTATTGCCATCCAGCATCAACTCTTTCGAAAGCATTGGGAATTGATGGGAGAGCCAAAGAAAACAAGCGAGAAGAGTTATTTACGGAAGATTGCACATCGCGATTTTGGCAGGGTTTCCATGCTTTGTCTAGACAGCCGTTGTGTTGTCAGTGATGAGCAAAGAATCAGAACATTAGAAGCTTTTTTGGAGGAACCCAATGAGCCTTAAAGTTTCTATGCCTTTACAACAGCAGATCTACGTTCTTTGCAAACAGTTGGATGAACTCGAATGGGCACTTGATGACCAACTCAAAGACCATCCTGTCAGCGATCGATTTCTTACAGAAACTAAACAAAAGGCTTGGGACTGCAACTTTGAGTATCTAAAAACAGTGTACCCACAAATCTCTCCTGGATCCAATCAGAAACTCTACAACGCCAATCTCCATTTTCTGCAGAAGTATGAACGGCTGACGTTCAGAATCATTGCGCTAACCCCTGTTGAACCTATTGTGAGTCATCAGCAATTCGTGGAAAAATCTCACTTTAAACCCCCACCTGCATTCGTTGAAAAAACGGGGAACATGAGGACGGCTGATTCCTTTGCCCTGATCTCTTCTCTTTTGCGCGAGGAGCGGGAGGGCGAGGCTCTCGAGTTGTTATGTGAGCTACCGATAGCTCTTCAGAAAGATGTTTTTGATGCCCTTTACGTCGTTCGGGGAAGCCCATCGCTTAACGATCCTATTGGACATGAGAATTTCGGAGAAATTTCATTTAAAAATAAAGAGCCGCGCTGCGCATCGAGTCCGCAACAAAAAGCCTGTGCAGTTGAGCTTGTGAATCTATCCCTCATTTTTCCTCACCTTATTTCCCTGCTGAAAGATAAGAATCCCGTTCTTTTTAAAAAGGCTTTTGCCCTTTTGCCTGAACATATCCAGAATGAGATTTTTGCAAAACATTGGGAACAGATGGGAAAACCTACCTTTAGGAGTTCTCAAGAACATTTAAGGAGAATCGCCCACAACGATTTTGGTAGGGTATCTCTTCTCAGCATGGAAGCGAGGTGCGATGTTCCGGCTGAGCATAAAATAAGGACTCTAGAAGCGTACCTCATCGATTTTCGCAAAAAAATTGGCGCAGCGCAAGCTCTGATGCGAAAGGTAAAGGAAGACTGGGACAAACTAGAGGGGATAGGGGGGGAGGAAAAAGATTCGATTAAGAAAAAAAGTCTTCAGGATCTGGCCAAAACTATCGTTCCATTATTTGAAGGTCCGGTGCATGAAATTGAGGTGGAGGGGTTCTATCACGCGCTAGGCACTGCCTATGTCAAGATGCATCCTTGCTTAAGGCCTTTTTTTCTTCAATTGATGAATTATTTAGGGATGTAGGAACTCTTTTGGCTGGGGACTCCAGCCAAAAGAAAAGAGGAAAGTTTTAGCCAGCTTTTGCTTTGGATTGCAAGATGCTGAGGGCAGAATCTTGCGCCCTGCGGACTTCTTGGTCGAACACAGACTTTTCTTGCTGACCTTCGCGGTAACACATTTGGATGAGTTCACGGTCTGCTTCGAGCTTTGTCGTTTTTGCTCGGTGGTAAGCGGTTGCTGTGCTTTCACCGACTTGATTGAACAGTTTGGCGCTTGTTTTGCATGTTTGCCTCAAAAATTGGCTATCTTTGAACTTTTCTCCGATGGATTTTAGGATGTCTCTTGCGCCGTTAGCTTCTAGACGGGGATTGTTAAGCGTAGATGATGCGGGGTCCGCACCTTTAGGAATAAGGGATCCTGCGACAGCGAGACTAGCGCCGAGGGCGCCGACTGCAAACACAGTTCCCGCTTGCCAATACATCTGACTTTGAAGATCTCCTGTTTTCTCTAGAAAACGGTCGATGTCACGCTTAACGATCTTTAGGTAGTCGCCGTGAAGATTACCCATTGTCTTAGAGTAATCCGTGACCGCTTCAAAAATTCTATCGATGGGTGCTGGCATAATCATTCCTCTTAATTTAAGCTTGTCTTACAAGGTCGATATTGGATTGTGCGATCATCTCGATCGCTTTTTTAGTTTTTGCTTTGATGTTCTTGAATTCACCCATGCTGCCTTTGATCTCGTTAATGATCGAGGTAAAGTTTTCCTGTTCAACAGTGAAAAGGGCTTGAATGGCTTTTAGGTCGGCTTGTATCTTAATAAGATTGGCATCAGCGTTAGCTTTAGCAAAAGTGGCCACACTATGAGATACGGAAACGACTGTATGGGCGGAGGACAAAATTTTTTCTGCGAGATTGAAAGCGCCGGTAGCAACGCCGTTAACTGTGCCGACAAGACCAATTCCAGCGGCGACAATGCCGACAGAGAGAGGAAGGGCGATCGCAAGTTTTTTCTTAAGGTCTTCATTGTCTTGCGCGATGTAATCGGCGATCCAGTCCCATGTCCCCAGCTCAGAAAGAGCGAAATTCGCGAGGGAAAGGATGCCAGACGCGATCATAGCGCCTCCAACTAGGGCCGATCCCCCCGTCGCAAGAATCGTGATTCCAAATACAGCTGACAGAGCAGATAACAAAGATGTTGCAATTTTTTTTAGAACACTCCAAAAGTCACTCTTACTGGCGCGCTTTGCCGCTTCCCGAAGCTTCGCCATATTCTCTGAAGACACTTCGCGGATCTTGTCTTTTGCGCCTTGTAACCGATAGCTGAGCGTGTCTAAAATGGCACCGCCGAGAGTTTGCGTATCACTGGTAACGGCGAGGAGTCGGTATTCGCTCAGGGAAGAGTGGCGAGGTAGTTCGCTTGGAGGAGTGATGCGAGGGCGTTCCGGTCTCCACTCTGCGTGCAACAAATTGCTTGCTGGAGAGACCGTATCGTGGGCCATTGGGCTCGGCGGCGCAATCGGTCCAGCTGCGGGCACTTCTTCAGGATAGAAATAGTTATTGATTGAAGAGACGATAGACTCAAGAGTGAACATAATGGATAGCCAACAGTAGGTTAATTTTTTCGCGCAAGGTCTCATCTTTGCACAACTCAAGGGCCCTATTTAACGCTTTTAGAGCATCTTCCTTTTCCTCAAGCGAAAGGAGGCACTCTGCAGCATGAAAATGAGGCTCGGGAGTTTCCTCATTCAGCAAAGCGACCAATCCCCACGCATGGATCGCAGCGAGATACTCTCGAGCCATTTGTTTAGAGCTGGCAAGCCCTCGCCAATAATGTTCGCAAAAAGGATCGGTCAGAGCAAGCTGCGTGAATAACTGAGCAGACCCCCGGTAGTCCCCTTTATCATAAAGCCCATAGGCAATTGCATAGAACTCGCGTTCTTTTTCAAGAGGAACCCTCGAGATTTCCTTTTCAGAAATCCCCAAGATTGACATGACTTCTTGATGAAACCCCGTTGTCATAGGGTTAACGACCCATTTTGCGATTGATCGATTCTAAAAGGTCATTCGCTTGTTTCACAACTTGACGCGAGCTTTCCGTCATCTGAGAACGGTTGTCAAACGCTTCATTGATTTGCATCATATCTCTATTCAAATTAGCCGAATGTCCTTTAAGCTCAGCATCTAATCCTTGAATGGCGATGTCGATCTGATCTTCCTTTAACACGTCGATGTGGATTCTGCTTATGTCGATGTTCTTAAGACTGTGGTGCATAACGCCATCGACAGAGATTTCTTTAAAATCATCCTCACCTTCAGGAAGATAATCGGGAAAATTGTGGATCAACCCTTCAAAAATCGTCGGATTATTTTTGTGAATGTGTGCAATGTGGCGCTTCATCTCCTCGTCTTGGGTGAAATCCGCTTGTTTGTCTCTTTGCTTTGCATGGGAAAGCTTGTTCACGACATCGGAAATGATCTTTACTTCGACATTGGAAAGGGCGAGCTGGTCGATCAAACCATTCAATTTTGTTTCGTGATGGTCGAAGTACTTTGTGTAGCAATTCACTACTTCGAGTCCTAAATGATGATCGCCATGAATTTGCATGTTGTTGCCTCTAAATCGTTAATTTGTCCATTTCAGACTAGCAAAAGGGAAGTATTAACGCAATCTTAACAAAATAGCATCTGATTAAATTAATTAATTTAATCAGTTAAGGAACTAGAACCTGGGGGTTGGGTGCAAATTTAGTGCTTTCGGCGTTAGCAAATTCTCTAGGTTTCAAGTGGAAGCAATATACACAAACAAAATGATTTTTAGGACAAATGCTGGGAAAGGGCCGCTTTATCCTAAAAATCATTCACGAGTTGTATGTATACCCAACGTGGCTGAAAATTTGGTTTCGGACCGAAGCGAAAGCCCCGGGATTGGACGATCGAATCTATACCCAACGTGATTGAAAATTTAGATTTAAGACCGAGCCAAAGCCCCCGCGATTGGCGCGATCGAATCTATACCCAACGTGATTGAAAATTTGGATTTAAGACCGAGCCAAAGCCCCGGGATTGGACGATCGAATCTATACCCAACGTGATTGAAAATTTGGATTTAAGACCGAG